>CACORI010000006.1 GCA_902629585.1 uncultured Pelagibacteraceae bacterium
TCCATCTATATCCACTTCCATACCTAGTTTCTATAGCTGAAAAATCAGGATCAACTTTTTTAAATTTCTTTCTTATTCTTTTAATATGGCTATCGATTGTTCTATCTTCTATTTCAGTATCCTCTCTATATGCAATATCCATTAATTGGGCTCTTTCCTTTATAATGCCTGGTCTTTTAGCTAACTCTTTTACTAGCAAAAACTCCGTTGTAGTCAATTTATCTGGTAATTGTTTTCCATTCCACTCACACTCTAATTGAGATGGATCAAGTTTTAATTTTCCATGAGCAATAATGCTTTTGTTTTCCTCTAAATTAGAGTCTGCATCTTTTTTTCTTAGCTGCACTCTTATTCTCTCAATTAAAACTTTAATAGAAAATCCCCCAGACTTTTTAACGAAATCATCTGCACCAAGTTTTAAACCTAATAATTCATCAACTTCCTCATCTTTTGATGTTAAAAATATAATTGGCATTGAAGTTTTTTTTCTTAATTTTTTTAATAATTCTTCCCCATCCATTTTTGGCATTTTAATATCAATTACAGCTAAATCAGGTGGAGTTCTTACTAATCCAATTAGTGCACTTTCACCATCAATATAAGTTTGTACTTTGAATCCCTCTTTCTCAAGAGCAATACTCAAACTTGTTAGAATATTTCTATCATCATCAATTAAAGCAATAGTTTGTTTATGCATGCGTAGTTTTAAAAATACTAAATTGTTCTAAATAGGGCAAATATTTAAATTTAATGTAATTCACCCCAATTATCTCCGCTATTTATATCTACAGTTAAAGGAATAGAAAATGTATGGTAATTGCTATTAGCTACACTTACCATCTCTTCTTTGATTATTTTTGTAATTTTATTTATCTCATTGTTATGAACTTCAAAGATCAACTCGTCATGAATTTGTAATAGCATTTTTGATTGCAAATTTTTTTCATCACTAAATCGTTTATCGAGTCTTATCATTGCAAGCCTCATAATTTCTGAAGCAGATCCTTGAATTGGGGCATTAATTGCAGCTCTTTCCTGAAAATTTCTTATATTATAATTCTTGTCATTGATTGCATTAAAATGAGATCTTCTGCCAAAAATATTGGTCACATATCCGCTTTTTCTACAAAACTTAATTGTTTTTTCCATATAGATTTTAATTTCAGGAAATTTTGCAAAATAAGAATTCAAAAATTCTTCTGCTTCAAAATTAGAAACATTAATCTGTTTTGCCAATCCATATTGGGAAATACCATAAATAATTCCAAAATTTATTGCTTTTGCCTTTCTTCTTTGATCATTATTCACTTTCTTTAAATCAACATTAAAAATCTGACTTGCAGTCAATGAATGAATGTCCTCATTATTTTTAAAGGCTTTTTTCAATTCTTTTACATCAGCCAAATCAGCTAAAATTCGCATTTCAATTTGATTATAGTCAGCTGAAATTAAAACTTTATTTTTTTCAGCTACAAAAGCTTTTCTAATTTCTTTACCATCATCCGACTTTATCGGTATATTTTGTAAATTTGGTTCACTTGATGCCAATCTTCCAGTTGTAGTTGCTGCAAGAAGAAATGAGGTATGAACTCTGTTCGAATTAGGATTTAAATGTTCAGGAAGTGAGTCTGAATAAGTATTTTTTAATTTCGATAGTTGTCTCCAATCAAGGATAAGCTTTGGAAATTTATGTCCTTTAAAGGCAAGATCTTCCAAAATTGATGCACTAGTCGCAAAACTTCCTTTTTTTGTTTTTTTAAGTCCTGCAATTTTAAGATCATTATAGATAATTTCACCAAGTTGCTTGGGTGAAGCTATGTTAAATTCTTTTTTTGAAATTTTAAAAATATCCTTTTGAACTTCATTTATTTTTTTTTCAAATTTAAAGGATAATTTTTTTAAAAAATTACTATCTATCTTAATTCCCTCTATCTCCATATATGCTAAAATTTTTATTAAAGGCTTTTCAAATGATTCATAAATACCCATCAATTTTTCTGACTTAAGACCCTTTAAAAATTTTTTGTATAATCTCAAAGTAATATCTGCATCTTCTGCTGCATAATCTTTAGCTTTTTTAATATCAACCTCTTTGAAATTAATTTCATTTTTACCAGTGCCTACTATTTCTTTAAAACTTATAGTTTTATGATTAAGGTGGAGCTCAGATAGTGTATCCATATTGTGTCTATTTTTACCAGCATCTAAAACATAAGACATCAGCATCGTATCCTCTAAAGAATTTAAAGTTATTCCATTTCTGTAAAAAATTATAAAATCAAATTTAATATTTTGACCAATTTTTTTTATACTTGGATCTTCAAGAATTAATTTTAATTTTTTTAAAACTTTTTGTTTATCGAGACATTTATCTCTAATGTGACCAATAGGTATATAGCAGGCTTTTCCAATCTTTGAACTCAAAGAAATTCCAACTAAATTTGCCTCGTTAGGATTTAAAGAATCTGTTTCTGTGTCTACAGCAACCTCACCAACTTCTTCTGCCTCCTTGATCCATTTATCAATTTCATTTTCATCTGAAATTAAATAATAATTTTTATTATTAATTGGAACTTCATTATCATTACTTCTCTCGTTTTTTTTATCTATAGAAATTTTAAGATCAGGTTCCCCATATAAGGAAATAGCTGAGCTTAATAAACGATTAAATTCCATTTCTCTTAAAAAAGTAAAGAGTTTATCTTTATCAACTTTTTTTAAGACAAAATCATTCAAATCTCTCTCAACAGGAGCATCATGCTTTAATGTAACAAGTTGTTTGCTAATTACAGCTTTGTCCTTATTTTCTAATAAAGTTTCTCTTCTTTTATTTTGTTTAATTTCGTGAGCTGATTTCAAAAGTTTTTCTAATGATCCATACTTATTTATAAGTTCAGCAGCAGTTTTAACGCCGATACCCGGTACGCCAGGAACGTTATCGCTACTATCACCAGCTAAAGCTTGAACATCTATAACTTTTTCAGCTTCCACGCCGAATTTTTTCATAACATCTTCATTTGTTATAAATTTACTCTTCATTGGATCAAAAATACGAACATTTTTTCCATATAATTGCATTAAATCTTTGTCTGATGAAACAATAGTCACTTTTGCACCAATAGATAATATTTGATCAACATAAGTGGCTATTAAATCATCAGCTTCATAATTTGATAGTTCTACTGAAGGTAAGTTAAAAGCTAATACAGATTTTCTAATATATTCAAATTGTGGAATAAGATCATCTGGTGCTTCAGATCTGTTTGCTTTATATTCACTATAAATTTCATTCCTAAAAGTTTTTCTTGCAGAGTCAAATATTACAGCAAAATGACTTGGTTTTTGAGCGTTTTCATTAGATTTAGAATCTTCTAGTAATTTAAAAAGCATACTGCAAAAACCACTCACTGCACCTGTTGGTAATCCATCACTTTTTCTAGATAATGGAGGCAAAGCATAATATGCTCTAAAAATATACCCAGAACCATCTATTAAATAAAAATGATCTGTCTTTTTAATTTTATTCATTTAAAAAATTTTTTTCTATAATGGTATTATCATTTAATATTTATAAAATATATTTAGAATAAAAGAATTTTAATAACCAAATAAACGTAAATATCACTGGAAACTCATTATAAATAAAGGTATTATAGTATATGGAGCTTATAAAGCAAAATTCACAAATTAAACTTATCAAAACTTTGATAATAATTCTTCTAGGCTCTTTAGCTTTGACAATCTCAGCAAAAATAAAAATTCCCTTTTACCCAGTACCTATGACAATGCAAACTTTTATGGTGATGTTTTTAGGTTTAAGTTTTGGTTATAAAATTGGACTTGCAACTGTGAGTTTATATCTTCTTGAAGGAATTATTGGTTTACCTGTATTTTCTAATTCACCTGAAAGAGGCACTGGCCTTGTTTACTTTACTGGACCAACTATGGGCTATTTAATAGGTTTTTTATCAGCATGTTATTTAACTAAATTTGTAAATCATAAAGATAATTTATTCATAATTTTTATTAAACTTGTCATATCAGTTTCAACAATTTATATCCTTGGAGTTATATGGCTTGGATCACTTATAGGTTGGGATAAACCAATCATAAGTCTAGGAGTTTATCCTTTTTTGTTAGCAGAATTGTTCAAAGTAATGTTGTTAAGTATTATAGCAACAAAAATAATGAAATTTAAAAAATTTATCTAGGCGATCTTTTTGAGAGAATTCTTTGTAAGGTTCTTCTGTGCATTTTAAGTCTTCTAGCAGTTTCTGAAACATTTCTATTACATAACTCAAAAACCCTGTGAATATGTTCCCACTTTACTCTATCTGCTGACATTGGATTTTCAGGGGGAGGTACTTTTTTTAATGGATCTGCTAAAAGTGCATTTTCTACGTCATCGGCATCAGCTGGTTTAGCTAAGTAGTCTATAGCGCCTTCTTTAATTGCAGCTACTGCAGTTGGTATATTTCCATACCCAGTTAGCATTATGACTCTACTAGACTCGTTTGACTTTTGTATCTCTTTGACCGCATCTAATCCGTTTCCATCAGCTAATCGTAAATCCACAACTGCAAAACCTGGTTTTTTGATTTTCGTTACTTCTATGCCTTTTTTTACACTTTCTGCTTGTAAAACTTCAAACCCTTTTTTTTCCATTGATCTGGCTAATCTTTCCCTAAAGGGGTTATCATCTTCAACTATAAGTAATTTTTTATTCTCAAAATCACTTAAATTCTGAATATTAGCTTTATTTTTCATAGATCTTATATGTGGATTTTTTAAATTATTTCAATAGTAATTATTTGCTTTACATCCATTTATTATTGCCTTAATTGCACGTTTTAGAAAAGGTTTTTAAAGTTTTTAAGACTTTTTTTTTGTTAAATTTTTTTTGGAGGCATGAAAGATGCAAAAATTTAAATCAGTTGAGGATTTAATAAATCAACTGAAACCTGAAAAGCCAATATATTGTATCAGAAAACATTCTGTTACTTTTGCCTCGAAATTTTTCCAAAAAAATTTTCCCGGTGATGTTTTTTATGCTGTAAAGACTAATTCACATCCAATCGTTATAAAAGCGTTAGTAGATAGTGGTATTAATCAATTTGATGTAGCTTCAATTGATGAAATTAGAATAATTAAGAAATTCACTGACTCTGCACAATGTTCTTTTATGCACACTGTAAAAAGCCCTGAAAGTATCAAAACTGCGTACTTTGAATATGGTGTAAAATCTTTTTCTTTAGATACTAAAGAAGAACTTATAAAAATAATCAAAAATACCAATAATGCAAAAGATTTAGAATTATTTGTAAGAGTAGCAGTCTCAAATGAACATGCTGAAATTGATTTATCAAAAAAATTTGGTGCACTTTACTCTGAAGCATTAGGTTTATTAAGGCTTGCTAAACAAAATGCAAAAAAAATTGGTTTGAGTTTCCATGTTGGCTCTCAATGTATGCATCCAATTTCATACTCTAAGGGAATAAAAGAAATTGGAAATATAATTAAAAAAACAAAAATAATTCCTGATTATATAAATGTTGGAGGAGGTTTTCCAACTATATACCCAGATCTAATTCCTCAAAACTTAATTGATTATTTTGATGAAATTAAGAAAAGTTTAGAAAATTTAAAACTTAATAGAATGCCTAAGATTATTTGTGAACCGGGAAGAGCTCTAGTTGCAGAAAGTGGATCAACGATAGTTAGAGTTAATTTAAGAAAAAAACAAAAACTATACATTAATGATGGCACTTACGGAACACTATTTGATGCAGGTACTCCTAATATTGTCTACCCATCAAAAATGATTAAAGAATCATCTAATAAAATTATTTCAAAAAAAATGACTGCTTTTAATTTTTTTGGTCCCACGTGTGATAGTATGGATTATATGAAAGGACCTTTTATTTTACCAAACAATATTAAAGAAAATGATTACATAGAGCTTGGTCAGCTAGGTGCATATGGAATTGAGTTTAGAACAAAATTTAACGGCTTTTACTCTAACGAAATCTATGAGGTAGAGGATAATCCAATAATGAGCTTATACAATAAAGACAATAAAAAGTCTTATTTAGTAGCTTAATGTCAGAAAATAAAAATCTCGGCCATAATAGTAAAAAAGATTTTTTAAAAAAACCTGTTGAGCATATTGACATAACATCTTTTGATTCAAGAAAAATTATCTCCTCTATGGAAAAAATGTCTTTTGTATCTAGAGAAACAGCAAATGCAGCAAATATCTATAATGAAATGTTAAAAGATAAAGAATGTACAATTTTTTTAACATTAGCAGGTTCAACATCTGCTGCCGGTTGTATGAATATTTATAAAGATTTAGTTAAATATAATATGGTTGATGCAATAGTGGCTACTGGTGCTTCAATAATTGATATGGATTTTTTTGAAGCTCTTGGATTTAAACACTATCAAGGGTCCCAATTTCAAGATGATACTGAGTTAAGAAAGAATTATATCGATAGAATTTACGACACTTACATAGATGAGGAAGAGTTGCAAATTTGTGATAAAAAAATATGTGAAATCGCAGACAGCCTGGAACCAAGAAGTTATACATCTAGAGAATTCATCAAAGAAATGGGAAAATATTTAAAAAAAAAATCTATAAAAAAAGACTCTTTAATTGAAACAGCATATGATAATGATGTTCCAATTTTTTGCCCAGCTTTTACTGACTCTAGTGCTGGATTTGGTTTGGTTATACATCAAGAGAAAAATCCAAAAAAACATATAACTATTGACTCTGTAAGAGAATTTAGAGAATTAACTGAGATAAAAATACGATCAAAAGGATCAGGTTTATTTATGATCGGTGGTGGTGTTCCAAAAAATTTTATCCAGGATACTGTAATTTGTGCAGAGTTATTGGGTAAAGAGGTAGATATGCATAAATATGCAGTGCAAATTACAGTCGCTGACTCCAGGGACGGTGCCTGTAGTAGTTCCACTTTAAAAGAAGCAAGTTCATGGGGTAAAGTTGATGTTACAAAAGAACAAATGGTATTTGCTGAAGCCACAAGTGTTTTGCCTCTAATAGCAAGTGATGCTTATCACAAAGGTGAGTGGAAAAACAGGGATAAAAAAAAGTTCACAAAAATTTTTGAGTAAAAATTGAAATATTTATCTAATAAAAAAGGATTTTTAGGTGTAGATAACAAATTTAGTTTTAAAGAAAAAGTTGTTGTTGTTCCCTTTGGCCTTGAAAAAACTGTCAGTTACGGCAGAGGTACTAAAAACGGACCTAAAGAAATTATAAAAGCCTCTCATCAAGTAGAATTATATGATGAAGAGTTTTATTGTGAGCCTTATAAAAAAATTGGAATTAGAACATTAGAATCCTTTAAGATAAATAAAAATATCAAAAAAGCTCTTAAGAAAATGTCATCTATAAATAAAATAATTTTAGATAAAAAACTTTTTCCAATCACATTTGGAGGAGAGCATTCCATAACACCAGGATGCATTGAGCCTTTTGTTAAAAAATACAATAAAATTTGTCTTTTACATTTTGATGCGCATGCAGATTTACGGAATAGCTATAATGGGGAAAAATTTTCCCACGCATCGGCAATAAGAAGGTGTTTGGACTATAAAAATGTTTCCTTAATATCCTTTGGGATCAGAAATATATCAGAAAGTGAAATTCCATTTTTGAAAAAAAATAAATCAAGAATAAACATTTTTTGGGCAAAAGATAAATCAAAGTGGAATTTAGGAAAATTTAAAAAACTTATAAAAAATAAAACAGTTTATTTGACTTTTGATGTTGATGGATTCGACTCAAGTATTATGCCAGCTACTGGAACCCCTGAGCCAGGTGGATTATTTTGGGATGAGACACTGAATATAATTCGAATAGCTGCCAGAAATTCAAACATTGTTGGTGCTGACATCAATGAATTAGCACCTATAAAAGGATTTAATTCTTACAACTTCCTTGTTGCAAAACTTGCTTATAAAATATTGACTTATAAATTTTTAGTTTAAGCTTTAATTGGCTTAAAGGTTTTTAAAAGTAATCTGAATGGAATCAACATAATTAAAGCCACTATTACTTTTACAATTAAATCTCCAAACGAAAGTGTAACCCATGGCACACCTGTTCCGTAAAATGATATCGAAAAAAATAAAAATGTATCAATTGTTGAACCGATCATTGAGGATGTTAATGGTGCAACAAACCATTGTTTCTTTCTCAATCTATCAAATATTTGGACATCTAATAATTGTGCAGTTAAAAATGCAACTCCTGAACCAATTGCTATTCGTATAGATATAAAATCTGCAAAATCGGTAGAAAATAAAACCGAAAATCCAATTCCTAATATAAAGCCAAAATACACAATTTTCCTTGCAACCCTTTTTCCATAAGATCTGTTAGCCAAATCTGTAATCAAAAAAGCGATCGGATAAGAGAAAGCTCCATAAGTTAATATTTCATTTAAACCGTAATAATCAACTGGAAACTGAACAAGATAGTTTGAAGATAGGACAACAACACCCATCAAAAATGATAGAAGTAAAAAAAATTTACTCATTAAGTTGATTTAGATTGTACTGTCTTTTTTTGAAATGGAGATTTAATAAGCAAGCTTTTTTTTAACTTTTTTAATCTTGGAGATAAATTTTTGTTTTTTACAGATTTTAAAAATTCATCAAAACTACCTTTTTTATCGACTGATCTAACTCCTGCATTACTAACTGTTAATTTTAAGCTTCTTTTTAAAAGTTCACTTGTGAACTTTACTTTTTTAAGATTAGGTAAAAATCTCCTTTTTGTCTTATTGTTAGCGTGACTAACGTTATGACCTTTCATAGGATTTTTTCCAGTTAGTTCACATTTTTTTGTCATAATTTGTTCGACTATATAGAATGAGATGCTAATATCGTCAAGTTTATTAGATTATCCTAATCCTTTTTTCCCACTATTTCATTAAAGTTTTTTACACCGTCTCTTAACAATATTTCCTTAAGCTCTTTTTTAATAAGGCTGACAATATTTGGACCTCTAAAAACCATACCGGTATAAAGTTGCAAATAATCAGCTCCAGCTAAAAATTTTTGATAAGCAGTCCTGCCAGAGTCTACGCCACCTACACCTATTATTTTAATTCTACCTTTTAAAACTTTATAAAATTTACTTATTAAATCTGAGGATTTTGACTCAATAGGTTTGCCAGATAAACCACCCTTTTGGTGACTTTGATTGTTCTGTAAATTTTCTCTCGTTTTATCAGATGTATTTGAAATAATAATTGCCTCTATTTTATTATTTAAAAGTACTTCAGAAATTTTCATTATTTCTTTTTCATTTATATCTGGCGACACTTTTACTGCTATAGGTGTTTTTGAGTTAAAATCTGTCTTCTCTTTTTCTATTAATTTTAAAAGATCATCTAATTTTTTTTGATCATGAAAATTCCTTAAATCTTCAGTATTTGGTGATGAAATATTGATAGTGATATAATCTGATAACCCGTTAAATATTTTTAAACACTGAACATAATCATTTATTCTATCTTTTGAGTTTTTATTTGGTCCAATATTTATTCCGAGTAGACCTGTTGGGTTGTTTCTTTTAATTCTATCCGCAATATTTTTTGAACCTTGGTTATTAAAACCAAGTCTATTTATGAGAGCTTCATCCTCTACAAGCCTAAAAACTCTAGGTTTAGGATTTCCATACTGCTCTAAAGGAGTAACAGTTCCTACTTCGACAAAACCAAACCCTAAATTAAACAATGAATTATATACCTCGGCATTTTTATCGAATCCTGCTGCCATTCCAATTGGATTTTCTATTTCTTTATTGAATAATTTTGTCTTAAAGAGAGGATTATTTTTTTCTTCGTCTAAAATATTTGGAATAAAATTAAATTTTAGTGACTTTATTGCTAAACTATGAGCCATTTCAGGATCTAATTTAAAAATTAAAGATCTTAAATTTGAAAACATTATTTAATTTTATTTATTATAAGATCTTTTGTTTCTTTCACACCAAAAAAACTAATAAAAAAACCCATCCTTGGTCCATTTTTGTCACCAAAAACTACTTCATAAATTAATTTAAACCAGTCCCGAAGGTTGTCACTATATCCATTTTCTTTACCTGTCGAATATATCATGGTTTGAATATCTTCTGGTTTCATTTTGTCGTCACATTTATCTAAAGTTTTTACCAGAGCCTCTAGAGCTTTTTTTTCTTCAGCGTTAGGTTTTTTATAATTTTTTTTTAATTTTATCACATCATTAAAATATTTTATTGCATAGCCTACTAAATTATCAAAGATAGGATTATCTTTTTCTGAAATATCTTTTTTGTATTTTTTAACAAACTTCCAAAGAAGCTCTTTGCTATCTGCATTGCTAGTTTCAACAAGATTTAATAACATTGAAAATGACATAATCAAATTTTCTTGTGGAATAATCCCATTATGAACATGCCAAACTGGGTTGATGAGCAATTTTTGCTCATCTTGACTTTTTGCCTTTTCAATAAAATCCAAATATTCATCCACAGCTTTAGGAACAATTTCTTTATAAAGTTTTTTAGCTCTTTTTGGATTTTGATACATATATAACGACAAACTTTCTGGCGATGCATAATTCAGCCATTGGTCGATTGTAATTCCATTACCTTTTGATTTAGAAATTTTTTCCCCTTTATCATCTAAAAATAATTCATAAGCAAAACCTGAGGGATTGTTTTTGCCAATAAGCTTTATTATTTTCGATGATAAAATTGCACTCTCGATTAAATCTTTACCATACATTTCAAAATCTACATCTAAAGCATACCATCTCATCGCCCAATCAACTTTCCACTGAAGTTTACAATTTCCATCTAAAATACTTTTCTCTAGTTTTTTCCCATTATTATTAAAAATTATTTTTGATTTTTTTTTATCAATTTCATGCACTGGTATTTCTAAAACATGTCTAGTTTCTGGGCATATTGGTAAAAAGGGAGAATATGTTTTTTGTCTATCTTTTCCTAAAGTAGGCAAAATAATATTCATTATTCCGTCATAATTTTCTAAAATCAATTGAAGTGATGAATTAAAAAAACCTGATTTATATAATTTTGTTGAACTTTTAAAACTATATTTGAAATTAAAATTATTAAGGAATTCTTTAAGCATTTCATTATTGTGTTCTCCAAAACTTTTAAATTTATTAAATGGGTCTGGAACCTCTGTTAAAGGTTTATGCAAATTTGTTTCTAATACATTTTGATTCGGAACATTATCAGGAACTTTTCTTAATCCATCCATATCGTCAGAAAATGTTATAATTTCTGTTGGAAAATCAGTAAGATGTTTTAATGCATTTACAATCATCGATGTTCTTGCGACTTCTCCAAAAGTTCCTATATGAGGTAATCCACTTGGTCCATAACCGGTTTGAAGAGTGATTCTTCCCTTTTTTTCTATGTAGTCTCTCCTTTCTCGAAGCATTTTTTTTGCTTCTACAAAAGGCCAGGCACTTGTTTTATCTAAATTGTCTATTTTTATCATGTGTTGTGTTCACAGTTTAATATAAAAACGATTAAACTAATTCTTATAGAGTTGAAATTTATTTACCATAAAATAATGTTCTTTCAAAATGTCTAATTACAAAACTGTTTTTTTTACCCTTGGAATTTTACAAATAATTCTTGGAGTATTTATGTTTGTCCCTCTAATAATTCAATTTATATATTCAGAGGTAGATTCCTCTTTTTTCGGTGCTTCTATAGTAACTATCGTTTTTGGCACTTTATTTTTTTTATCAAACTTAGATCACGATAGAAAATTAACTTTACGACAGGCATTTTTACTTACTGCATTATCTTGGATAAGTGTTGCTATATTTGGCTCATTACCTTTTATTTTTTCTGAACTAAATTTTTCATTCACTAACGCTTTTTTTGAAAGTATGTCAGGAATAACTACGACTGGATCAACTATAATTTCAAATCTTAATGAAATGCCAAAAAGTATTTTATTATGGAGAGCAATATTACAATGGTTGGGAGGAATCGGAATTATAATTATGGCAATAACTTTAATGCCCCTAATGAATGTTGGGGGAATGCAATTGTTTAAAATTTCTAATACAGACTCATCTGAAAAAATTCTTCCAAAATCAAAAGAAATAGCTCTTCGTCTAATTTATATTTATCTAACTTTAACTCTCCTATGCCTAATAACTTATAAAGTATTTGGAATGAGCCTATTTGATAGTCTTACACACTCTATGACTACAATAGCAACTGGTGGTTTTTCAAATTATAATGAATCAATAGGTTTTTTTAATAGTGTATCAATAGAAATTTCATCAATGATATTTATTATTTTAGGAAGCTTACCTTTTATCGCCTACATAAAATTTATAAATGGAAATAGAGAAATTTTTGTTAAAGACTCTCAAATTAAATTTTTTTTAGGAGTTATAATTTTCAGCATAATTATTTTGACAATATATTTGTTTATTATTAGTTCAGATAATCTAAACTTAAGATCAATATTTTTCAATGTAATCTCAATATTAACCGGTACAGGTTATGTGAATGCAGAATTTGATGGCTGGGGAAGCTTTGCTCTTGTAATATTTTTGGGATTAATGTTTATTGGTGGATGTGCAGGTTCAACTACCTGTGGTATTAAGATATTTAGGATCCAAATTCTCTATTTATTTGTTTCGAATCAACTAAAAAAAATAATTTATCCAAAAGGGATTTTTGTTTTGAAATATGATCAAAACCCAATTGATAACAAATTTATAGCTTCAATAATTTCATTTATATACTTATATTTAGTTTTATTTTTTTGCTTAACTGCACTTTTATCATTAACTGGTTTAGATTTCATAACTTCAATTTCCGGAGCAGCGACGTCTATTTCAAATGTAGGGCCCGGCCTAGGATCAATAATTGGTCCAAATGGAAATTTTTCAACTTTACCAGATATATCTAAATGGATTTTAAGTTTTGGAATGATACTTGGTAGATTAGAAATATTTGCTATATTGGTTTTATTTTTACCTTCTTTTTGGAAAAATTAATTATGTTAGAAACAAAAAAACAATCATGGCTCCAATCCTTTTTAGTTTATAAAGATATTCGAATGTTAAGGATTGTTCTATTAGGAGCAATTAGTGGTTTTCCGTGGGTTTTAATAGCAAGTAGTTTAAGTCTTTGGCTTAAAGAAGAAGGACTAAGTAGATCAACAATAGGATGGGCAGGTTTAATATTTGCAGTGTATGCTTTTAATTATTTATGGGCACCAATTGTAGATAGAATTCAAATTCCATTATTATCAAGAAAGTTAGGTCATAGAAGAGGATGGATAGTTTTGATGCAAATAATTATTTTATTAAGTTTGTTAATTTGGAGTTTTATCAATCCAACAGAAAATTTAACTTTATTAATAGCTGTGGGTTTAATTATAGCGATAGCATCAGCCACTCAAGATATAACTGTAGATGCATTAAGAATTGAACAGATTAATGAAAATGAAGGAAAATCGATGGCTGCTGGAGCAGCTATGGCGGTAGTTGGTTGGTGGACTGGATATAAATTAGGTGGAGTAATTGCCCTTATTACAGCTGAATTTTTTGAAAATTTAGGAATTGTTGACTATTGGCAAGCCACATTTTTAGTTTTAGGAACTATAATTATTTTGATGAACATCGGGTTAATGTTTGTTCATGAAACTCATTTAACAGATAGAGAGAATAAACAAAAAGAGACTGACAAGTTAATTGAAAAAAAACTTGGCTTTACAAATAATCTTACAAAATTTATTGCATATATAACAGGAACAATAGGTGGCCCAATTATTAGTTTTTTCAAAAAAAATGGATTTGCAATAGCTGCTGGAATTTTAGGATTTGTCTTTTTATTTAAAGTTGGTGAAGCTTTTATGGGAAGAATGTCTATAATCTTTTACAAAGAAATTGGTTTTTCCAAAGGTCAAATTGCAATTTATTCAAAAGGATTAGGTTGGATTACTACTGTTGTGTTTACATTATTGGGTGGTTTAATGGCAATGAGAGCGGGAACAATAAAAACAATGTTTTTTGCTGGAGGTCTGATGGCTGTAACAAACCTTTTGTTTGCACTTCTAGCATGGGTAGGAAAATCAGAGATCTTATTTGCAATTGCAGTTATAGCTGATGATATTACTGCTGCATTTGCAACTGTAGCATTTGTAGCATTTATATCATTGTTAGTTGACAGGACCTATACAGCAACACAATATGCGCTTTTAGCTTCTATTGGTACTGCTGGTCGAACGACCTTAGCATCATCCTCGGGAGCTTTGGTTGACTGGCTGAATGGTGATTGGGGGACATTTTTTGTTTTAACAACTATAATGGTCATCCCCTCATTAATTTGTTTATGGTTTATTAAAAATAGAATTAAAATAAGTGCAAAATAATTTTTATTTTACTGGAAATCTTTCAAATATATATAAGAAACCTTCTCAATTTTCGGAGGTAACCTCTCAAATATTACATGGCGATAAATTTAAAATTTTATCAAAAAACAAAGATTGGATTAAGATTAAAATAATGTTTGATAATTATATCGGATTTATCAAAAATGCCAAATACAAAAAAAAATTTAATCCAAATTTTAAAGTTTGTAATCTTAAAGCTAGAATTTTCAAAAAACCTAATGTGAGGACTAAAGGATATTTACCGCTTGGATCTAGATTATCTGTAATAGAACAAAATCAAAACTATATAAAAATTGGAAAAAATAAATGGATTAAAAAGGGGGATATCAAAAAAATTAATCATATAGAAAAAAACTTTATAAAAATATTTAAAAAATTTTTAAATGTAAAATACATCTGGGGAGGTAAGGGATTTAAGGGTATTGATTGCTCAGCATTATTGCAAATTTTTTATTATTATAATAATTCTTTTTTCCCCAGAGATACTAAAGATCAAATTAAATATTCAAAAAAAAAATTGAATCACAAAATATTTAAAAAAGGAGATATAATTTTTTGGAAAGGTCACGTCGCAATATGTATAAATTCAACAAAATTAATTCATGCCTATGGACCAAAAAAAAAAGTTTTGATTATGCCAATAATGACAACTATCAAAAGAATTGAACAAACAACAAAACTTAAGGTAAAAAAAATATCTAAAATATATTATTAATTTCTACCAAAGTCAGGTTTGTTGATATCTTGTTTTAATTTAATAATTTTTGATCTTACTTTTTTAGAATGAATAAGCTTTGTTAAAACTGATTTATTATTTTTTGATTTAATATCTTTTTTAAAAGCATTTAAATTATTAATAAATAAATCGATAGCTTTTGAAATATTATTTTTGTTATTAAAGAAAATGTCCCGCCACATAATCTCATTTGAGGCAGCTATTCTTGAAAAATCTCTCAATCCACCCGCACTAAACTTTATGAGATCGTATTTTTGTTTTTTTTCAAAATCTTGTGCAGATTTTACAAGATTATATGCAATCAAATGAGGTAAATGGCTTGTCATTGAAAAAATCTTGTCATGCTTTTCTGCATTCATTACGGTAACTTTAGAACCCATCTTTTTCCAAAATTTTTTTAAGCTAAGTATATCTTTTTTTTTTGTATTTTTTTCTTTTATCAAAATACACCATTTATTATTAAAAATATTACTGTTACCGTGTTCAGGTCCACTAACTTCAGATCCAGTAATTGGATGGCTTTGTATCCAATTAACATCTTTTTTTAAAAACTTTTGAAATACTTTTGAAGTTTCAATTTTTGAAGAACCAATATCAGTAATTAATGTTCCTGGTAATATAAACTTATTTATTTCGATAATAATTTTTTTATATTCACTCATTGGTGTACAAAAAATAATAAAATCTGAATTTATAACTCCATCTTTTAAGGAAGAAACTATTTTTCCAGCTAATTTTAATTTTTTTATTTTCGATAAATTTGTTTTAGATTTTTCATAGACTAATATTTTTTTGGTAATTTTTTTTTTATTGATAGCCCTCAATAAAGAGGAGCCTAATAAACCACATCCTATGATAAAAATGTTTTTCATTTAGTTTAGTATAGTTTTAACTGCATTCATAAATTTTAAGTTTTCTTTTTTAGATCCAATTGTTAATCTTAACTTGTTCTTAATGTGATATCCAATTTCAGTTGACCTTAAAATAATGCCTCTCTTTTTTAAGTTTTCATACAAAAATTTTGCTGAATATTTGCATTTTTCAAAATTTAGAAACAAAAAATTTGCAGTCACAGAATTCGAGTAAATATCGTAATTTTCTAGAAATTTTTTAATTTTATTAGCGTAAAGTAAGTTATGCTTTATTGACTTGTTAATAAACTTTTTATCTTTCAAAGATTCAACTGCAGCTAATTGGGCTATACCATTAACATTAAAAGGAGGTTTAATAACATTTAGAGCATCTACAATCTTTTTTGATCCGTAACCCCATCCAACTCTTAAGGAAGCTAGTCCAAATATTTTAGAAAAAGTTCTTAGGATAAAAACATTATCTTTATTTTTAAATAAATCTAAGCCGGAGGTATAATCTAAATTTTTCATATATTCAGCATATGCATCATCTATTACTAGTAAAATCTTTTTATTCAGCTTTTTTCTCAGTTCTAATATTTCTTTTCTAGACAAATAAGTTCCTGTTGGATTATTAGGATTTGCAATAAAAACTATTTTTGTTCTTTTGCTTACTTTTTTTAAAATTTCGTTTACCGATACCCTAAAATTAATTTCTTTAGCAAATATAACTTTTGCACCTACTATTTTAGAGTATATTCTGTACATCAAAAAACTAAATTCTGGTAATATTACTTCATCTTTTGGGTTTAAATATAATTGACAGATCATTTGAATTATCTCATCTGAACCCGCCCCACAAATAATTTTTTCTTGCTTACATTTATAAGCTTTAGAAATTGCTCTTATTAAATTTTGTGACTTTCCGTCTGGATATTTATCTATAATTATTTTTTTATTTAAAATTATATTTTTTGCTTTTGAGCTAATTCCTAAGGCAGATTCATTTGACGACAGTTTTATTACTTTCTTTAATTTTTTAATTTTTGACTTTCCGGGCTTGTAAGCCTCAATTTTAAATATTTTAAATTTTGGAGTATTCATTTTTTTATTTTTATGAGCCCTTTATAGATAAAATTACGAATTTTTACATAGAAAAGCATGTTTTTAAAAAATTGACATAATAATTAAGTTCTTGTAAAAAAATTATGCGCTGATTTATCTGAATTGCGAGCGCTTAAAAAAAACCGCTAAAATAGTTTTTTTTCTCACAATTCAAATAAAACTTTATTATGAATTTTGAGAAAAAAATAAAAACATTAATAGTCAAAAAACCATTAAAACTTGACTGTGGCAAAACCATAAAAGATTATCCTATAGCATATGAAACTTATGGCTCACTTAACCAAAATAAAGATAATGCTATACTGGTTTTTCACGCCCTCACTGGGGACCAATTCGTAACTGGATTAAATCCTATAACAAATAAGGAAGGTTGGTGGAGCTATGCTGTTGGCCCAAATAAAGCGATAGACACAAATAAATATTTTGTCATTTGCTCAAATGTAATTGGAGGATGTATGGGTTCGTATGGACCAAGTCATAAAGATCCAAATACCGATAATGCTTTTGGAATAAATTTTCCTGTGATCACCATTAATGATATGGTTAATGCACAATTTAATTTACTTGATTTTTTCGGGATTGATAAATTATTTTCAATAGCAGGGGGATCCATGGGTGGAATGCAAGTTCTTCAATTTATAAGTAACTTTCCTGATAAATCTAAAACAGTTATTCCAATTGCAACAACTTCAAGCCATTCTGCACAGAATATTGCTTTTAATGAACTTGGGAGACAAGCAATAACTGCTGATAGTAATTGGAAGGATGGAAATTATTCATTTAATAATATAAACCCAGGCAAAGGTTTAGCGGTAGCTAGAATGGCGGCCCACATTACTTATCTATCAAAGAAAGGTTTACAAGAAAAATTTGGAAGAAAATTACAAGAGAGAGAGGATTTTAAGTTTGGTTTCGATGCAGATTTTCAAATTGAGAGTTACTTGAGATATCAAGGCTCAGTTTTTGTTGATAGATTTGATGCGAATAGTTATCTCTATATAACAAGAGCAATGGATTATTTTGATTTAGCTAAACAATTTAATGACAATTTATCAAATGCATTTAAAGCTACAAAAGCTAAATTTTTTATTATTTCTTTTACCTCGGATTGGCTTTATCCAACTCAAGAAAACAAGGATATTGTTATTGCCTTAAATGCTATTGGAGCTGATGTCGGGTTTGTTGAAATAAAATCAGATAAAGGTCATGACTCATTTTTATTAGATGTACCAGATTTCTTAAGTGCGCTTAAAAACTTTTTAGATAAATCTTATAAAAAAAATAAAATATGAAAAATGAATTTAAAGTAATTGCAGATTTAATTGAAAGAGATAAGAAAGTTCTAGATGTAGGTTGTGCAGATGGTACTTTAATGAAATTTTTGATAGATAATAAAAATACAAACATTAGAGGATTAGAAATTTCAAAAGAAAAAGTTCAAGAATGTATAGCAAAGGGCTTAACTGTTATTGAGGGGAATGCTGAGAAAGATTTGAAGCAATTTCCAGACAAATCATTTGATTATGTAGTGTTAAGCCAAACACTTCAGGCTTTTCTAAATCCTGAATTAGTCCTAAATGAACTACTCAGAGTTGGTAAAAGAGCAATAGTTACAATCCCTAATTTTGGTTACTGGAAGATAAGATTTCATTTATTACTAAGAGGTACAATGCCTATAACCAAAACATTGCCAGATGAGTGGTATAATACACCAAACTTACACATGTGTACAATTAAAGATTTTGTACACTTTGTAAAATCAAAAAAAATAAAAATTTTTAAATCATTGGCTTTAAATAATCTCAATACATCTTTAATTAACGATGCTAATTTAGGAATTAAAAATTTATTTGCGGATCTTGGGATTTTTCTAATTGAAAAATAATATGCATGTAGAAATTATTCAATGTCTTCAAGATAATTATAGTTACCTAATTATTGATGATAGCAACAATACTGCATGCGTAGTAGACCCCAGTGAAGCTAAGCCAATAGCTGATTATTTAAAAAATAAAAATATAAATTTAAAGTATATTTTGAATACTCATCATCATTTTGACCATATTGGGGGAAATAAAGATTTAAAAAAGAGGTTTGGATCACTTATTGTTGGATTTAAAAAAGATTCAGAAAGAATTCCAGAAATGAATATTAAACTAGAAGACAATCAAATATGGAAAGCAGAAAATTTTACTGCTAAAATTATTCATGTACCAGGGCATACCTCTGGACACATATGTTTTTATTTTTTTGAAAATAAATTTGCTTTTACAGGAGATACTCTCTTTTCTTTAGGTTGCGGAAGAATATTTGAGGGATCTCACGAAGAGATGTTTGCTTCTTTAAATAAAATAAAATCTTTGCCTAGTGATACAAAAATATACTGTGGTCATGAATATACTCTCAATAATTCAAAATTTTGCATTAAACATGATCCAAAAAATCTAAATTTGCTAAAAAAAATTAATGTTATAGAAAATAAAATAAAAAAAAAATTACCTACAATGCCTTCTATTTTAAAGGATGAAATTCAGTGCAATATATTTTTAAGGGCAAAAGACCTAAAAACTTTTTCAAAATTGAGAGATTTAAAGGATAATTTTTAGTTAATACGACTTGACTAACGCTAAGCTACAACTATATTGCCTTCAAATTTAATTTTAAAACAATGTCTTACGCGGTTATAAAAACAGGTGGAAAGCAATATAAGGTAAAATCTGGTCAGATATTAAAGATTGAAAAATTGTCTAATTCAGAACCTGATACAAAATTAACATTTAATGAAATCCTTGCATATGGGGATGATAAAATTATAGAAATTGGATTACCAACTATTCAAGGTGCTAAAGTAGAAGCAGATTTAATAAAAAATAAAAAGAATAGAACTATATTAATATTTAAAAAAAGAAGAAGACATAACTCAAGAAGAAAAAATGGTCATAGACAGCAATATTCAATGATAAGAATAAATAAAATTTTTTCAAAAGATGGTAAAGTTCTTTCAGAAGCTGAAAAAATGGTTAAAGTTTCGAAAAAGAAAGAAATAAAGGAAGCAGTAAATAATTAAGTACTAGGTAAATTATGGCAACAAAAAAAGCGGGTGGATCATCGAGAAACGGAAGAGATAGTGCAGGTCGTAGACTTGGTATAAAAAAATATGGTGGCGAAATAGTTGTGCCTGGAAATATAATTGTTAGACAAAGAGGAACGAAAATTTTTCCTGGCGTGAATGTTGGAATGGGTAAAGATCATTCAATATTTTCTATTATAAAAGGTAAAGTTGTATTTAAAAAATCTAAATCAGATAGAACTTTTGTTTCAGTAAAACCCAATTAATAGTACAACTTTAATTAACGTTGTATTATGAAATTCTTAGATCAAATTAAAATATATATTAAAGCTGGTGATGGTGGTGATGGTTCGCCAAGTTTTAGAAGGGAAAAATTTATAGAATTTGGAGGTCCTGATGGCGGAGATGGTGGAAAAGGTGGTTCAGTAATTCTTAAGTCAGAAAGAAATTTAAATACTTTAATAGACTACAGATACCAACAACATCATAAAGCAAAAAGAGGTGAAAATGGTATGGGGCAAAATCGAACAGGAAGGAGTGGCGATAATCTTATTTTAAAAGTCCCTATTGGAACACAGGTGTTTGAGGAAGATAATAAAACATTGATTTATGATTTTACAAAAGCTGGAGAAGAATTCATAGCTGCTGGAGGTGGTAAAGGTGGATTAGGTAATACTAGATTCAAAAGTTCAACTAATAGAGCTCCTCGAAAATTTACAAAAGGAACTGTTGGAGAAGAATTTACAATTTGGTTACAACTAAAAACTATTGCAGATATCGGTATTATTGGATTACCCAATGCTGGTAAATCAAGTCTTTTAGCCTCAATTACCAATGCAAATCCAAAAATTGCGAATTATCAATTTACCACTTTAAATCCAAATCTTGGGGTCGCATCATATGATGATAAAGAAATTACAATTGCTGATATTCCTGGATTGATAGAGGGAGCTCATGAAGGGACGGGACTTGGTATAAAATTTCTAAAACACATAGAGAGGTGCAAATCTCTTTTGCATTTAATTGATATTACTAATAGTGATCTGGAAAAATCATATAATGAAGTTAAAAATGAAATTAAAAATTATAGTTCAGAACTTTTAAAAAAAAAAGAATTGATCGTATTGAATAAAACAGACCTAGTTGATGAAAAAAATATGAATGATATAATTAAAAAATTTTCCAAAAATGTAAAAAGTGAAATTCTTACTTTATCTACATTAGATAAAAAATCAGTATCAAAAATAAAATCCAAACTTATATCTTATGCTTCTTAAAAACTCTAAAATTATCGTCATCAAAATTGGATCATCTCTAATAGTTGATAAATCTAAAATTATTAGAAAAAAGTGGCTTTCAGCTTTTGCTAAAGATATAAAAAAATTAAAATCAAAAAATCAAAAAATTGTTATTGTAAGTTCTGGTGCAATTGCCTTAGGTTGCAAAAAAATGAACTATTCAAAAAAAAATTTGAAACTTGATAAAAGTCAAGCAGTGGCATCAATTGGTCAAATTGAATTAATGAACTTATTTTCTAAAATATTTTCAAAACAAAGTCTAAATATTTCTCAAATATTACTTACTTTAGAAGACACTGAGGAAAGAAGACGATCCCTAAATGCTAAAAGAACATTTGAAAATCTTTTCAATCTTGATTTTATTCCAATTGTGAATGAAAATGACACAATAGCTACTTCTGAAATTAAATATGGCGATAATGATAGACTTGCTTCTCGTGTAGCGCAAATCACAAATGCTGACACTCTGATACTTCTTTCCGATGTTGATGGTTTATACGACAAAAATCCGAAGATATATAAAGATGCAAAACTTATAAAAAAGGTAGAAAACTTAAATAAAGAATTGAAAAATAAAACCTTTAAGGGAAATAATGAGTTAGGTAGTGGTGGAATGAATACTAAAATAGAGGCTGCAAAAATTTGTCAGTTATCAGGATGTGATATGATTATTGGTAATGGTTTATACCTAAATCCTATTGAGAAAATTATTAAAAAAAAAAATTGTACTTTATTTGTTTCCAAAACTTCAAAGTTAGATGCTAGAAAAAAATGGATTATTAGCTCTGTATCACCTAAAGGGGAATTAATAATTGATGATGGTGCAAAGAAGGCATTAGCTAACGGAAAAAGTTTATTAGCTGCTGGAATCAAAAATGTACTTGGAAAATTTAAAAAAGGAGATCATATTAAAATATTAGATAAATCAAAAAATGAAATCGCTAGAGGTCTGAGCTCGTTCTCCTCTGAAGAGATAAATAAAATTTTAGGACATCACTCCAGAGAAATTGAGAGTATATTAGGTTATATAACGAAATCAGAGGTTGTTCACAAAGATGATATGGTAAAAATTAAATGAAAAATTTATTAAGTACTATTGGCCAAAATGCAAAAAGTGCTCTTTTTATATCAGTTTCTTCTAAAAAAAAAGATCAAGTCTTGAATGACTTTCATAAACTTATATTTAAAAATCAATCAAAAATCCTTAATGAGAATAAAAAAGATTTACTTTTTGCTAATAAAAAAAAATTAAATGAAAATTTGATAAAAAGATTAGCTTTAGATAAAGAAAAAATCTTTCAAATTATGAAATCAATTAAGTCGATTAAAAAATTTAAAGATCCTGTTAATAGAGTTATAGAGAAATGGCAAAGACCAAATGGTTTAAAAATATCAAAAGTAACTATTCCTTTAGGAGTCATAGGCGTGATTTATGAAAGTAGACCAAATGTTACATCTGACGTTGCTTCATTGTGTTTCAAGGCTGGTAATCCTGTTATCTTAAAAGGTGGATCAGAAGCGTATTTTACAAATAAATTAATTGTTAATTTATTTAGAAAAGCACTTAGTAAAAATAATATAAACAGAAACTATGTACAATTTATTGAAAGTAAAAATCGAAAAATTGTTGATTTAATGTTATCTAAAATGGATAAATTTATTAATGTAGTAATTCCCAGGGGAGGGAAAAATTTAGTAAAAAAAGTTCAAAAGTTTTCTAAAATACCAGTTATAGGACATTTAGAAGGGGTATGTCATACTTACATTGATATACACGCAGATCTTAAAATAGCAAACAATATTGTTTTAAACGCAAAATTGAGAAATACAGCAATTTGTGGAGCAACAGAGACTATTTTAGTTCATAAAAAAATACTTAAAAATTTTTGTAATTTAATCCTTAAAAATCTTCAAAATCATAAATGTAAAATTATTGCAGATCAAAAAATTAGAAAAATTTTTAAAGGTAAAAGTTTTTTAGCAAAAGAATATGATTGGTCAAAAGAATATTTAGCACCAACTGTGTCTGTTAAAACTGTAAATAATGTTAATGGAGCAATTAAGCATATAAATAAATATGGGACTATGCATACTGATGCCATCATCACAAAAAATATAAAAACTTCAAAAGAATTTCTAAAAAGCGTAAAAAGTTCTATTGCTATGCAAAATACGTCAACACAATTTGCTGACGGGGGTGAATTTGGATTTGGAGGAGAGGTGGGAATATCTACAAGTAATTTACCACCCAGAGGTCCCGTAGGATTAAATCAACTTGTTTCTTACAAATATCAAATAATTAGTAATGGGAAAATCAGAAAATAAAATTTTAAAAAAAAAAATTGGGATTTTGGGTGGTACTTTTGATCCAGCACATAAAGGTCATCTGGCAATATCAAAAGAGGCCCTTAAAAAATTTGATTTAAATTACGTTATATGGGCTATTACGAAAAGAAATCCTTTTAAAAAAAAAACTGTATATAACTTAAAAAAAAGAATTTCTATTTGCAAACAAATAATAAAAAAAAACAAATCAATAAAAATTGAATATTTTGAAGATAAAATTAGATCAAATAAGACTGTAGACCTAATTAATTTTCTCCTTAAAAATAAAAAATTAGAATTATATTTTTTAATGGGGGCAGACAATATTATAAAATTTCACAAATGGCATAAATGGAAACAAATTTCAAGGAAATGCAATATCATTGTATTTGACAGACATGGTTATAAAAAAAAATCTCTAAATTCAAAGGCATTTAAGAATTTAGATGATGAAAAGATCAAATTTATTAAATTTAATAAAGTCAATATTTCTTCTTCTCAATTAAGAAAAATTTGATAATCTTAAATACAATTAATGGATAAAATTATAAATTTAGAAAAGATAATCATTAAAACTTTAGACCTAAATAAAGCCCACGATATAGTCAGTATTAATCTTAAAGATAAAAGCTCAATGGCAGACTATATGATTATTGCAAGTGGGAATTCATCACGACATATTCAATCTCTATCAGAACAAGTTTTGAAAAAATTACATGATAATGGTCTAAAAGATTCAAGAATTGAGGGCAAGGACAGCGGTGAATGGAAGTTGGTTGATGGTATTGATTTGATAATTCATATTTTTCATCCTGAAAAAAGGAAATTTTATGAATTAGAAAAAATGTGGTCAGAGATGATACCAAAAGAGAAGCTAATTATATGAAAAAGCTTAATCAAGTTTTCACTTTTCTAATAATAAATTTCTATTTGATAAACAATTCCTTTTCAGCAGAAGTTGATATTTATAAAAAGATAGATCTTTTTGGTGAAGTTTTAGAAAAAATTAATCAAGAATATGTTGATGAAATAAATCAATCAGAAAGTATGGACTCTGCTATTAATGGATTGCTTCAATCTCTTGATCCTTACTCAGCATATATGTCTCCAGAAATTTTTAATGAAATGCAAACTGAAACTAGCGGAGAATTTGGTGGTCTCGGAATTGAAGTAACTATGGAATCTGGAGTTGTAAAAGTTATTTCGCCGATAGATGATACACCTGCATCTAAGGCTGGTATTAAAGCTGGAGATTATATCGTAAAAATTGAGAATACACAGGTCCAAGGAAAAACTCTTAGTGAAGCTGTTGAATTAATGAGAGGTCCAGTAGGTTCTAGTATTGAGCTTACAGTAAGAAGAAGAGGTGAGAAAAAAGCTCTTACATTTAACATCGTGAGAGAAATAATCGAAATACAATCTGTAAAAGCTGATTTATTAGAAAATAATATTGGATATATTAGGCTCACATCTTTTAATGAAAATAGTAGTGAGCAAATTCAAAAAAATATTAAAGAACTAGAAAATAATATAAATGTAAATGCTTACATTTTAGATTTGAGAAATAATCCAGGAGGGCTTTTATCACAGGCAATAAGAATTTCAGATTTTTTCTTAGATAATGGAGAGATTGTTTCCACGAAAAGTAGAAAAAAATCTGAGAATAGAAAATGGTTTGCAAAAAGGGGAGATATTACTAATGGAAAAACCTTGGTTGTTTTGATAAATTATGGCTCTGCATCTGCGTCAGAAATAGTAGCCGGTGCTTTAAAGGACCATAAAAGAGCGATTATTATTGGTGAAAATAGTTTTGGCAAAGGCTCTGTACAATCAATCATACCTTTGAAAAATAATGGAGCTATTAGATTAACAGTTGCTAAATATTACTTACCATCAGGCAAATCAATTTCAGAAGTAGGTGTTAGTCCTGACATTGAAGTTGGTGAAGAAGGTGATGATTTTAGCATCAAAACTGAAAAAGATAATCAGCTAAATTACGCTATAAAACTTTTAAACGGTTAAGAATGAAAGATAATCTTAAAAATTTGCCGCTTAGAAGCGGAGTGGGCATTGTTGTTCTGAATCAAGAGAATAAAGTTTTTGTAGCTAGAAGAATTGATAACCCTAAAAATTATTGGCAAATGCCTCAAGGAGGAGTTGACGCAGGAGAAGATTTTATAACCGCAGCATATCGGGAACTTGAAGAGGAAACAAGTATTAAAAAAGTTGAGTTAGTAAAAGAACTTGATGGGTTTTTAACATACGATTTGCCGCCCCATCTTTTAGGTATAATTTGGAAAGGTAAATACAGGGGCCAGGAACAGAAATGGTTTTTAATGAAATATTTAGGCAGTGATAGTGAGATAAATATTAAAACAAAAAAACCTGAATTTTTAGAATGGAAATGGGTAGATCTCGGTTCTATTACAAAGCTAGTAGTGGACTTTAAACTTGATGTTTACAAGAAAATACAACAAAAAGTTAATAAGATATTAATTGATAGATCTTAGAACGTTGATCTTTTGATCTATTAAAAATTTTGCTTGATCACTAACATCAGAATTATTAATTTGCTCCTCGGCAGCTTTTAATAATTCTTGAATTCTGTTTTTATCTACTTCATCAAGATTATATATTGAGCTTGTTAATATAGATAAGTTATTATTTTTAAATTCTACAATACCATCCTCTACAAAAAATTTTTTCTCCCCCTCCTTTGATTTAATTATTATTATTCCAGGTTTTAAAAAAGAAATGATAGAAATATGGTCTTTTAAAATACCCATTTCACCCTCAAATGCCGGGACTATTGCCTCTATAACGTCGTCTTTAGATAAAAAAGATTTTTCAGGATTGACTATTTCGACTTTAAATTCTTCACTCATCAGGCTGCAGCTTCTTTTTCCATTTTTTTTGCTTTTTCTATAGCTTCCTCGATAGTTCCAACCATATAAAAAGCAGCTTCAGGTAAATGATCATATTCACCTTTACAAATAGCATCGAACCCTTTTATAGTTGAATCCAAATCTACTAGTTTTCCAGGTGATCCAGTAAAAACTTCAGCTACGAAAAATGGCTGAGATAAAAATCTTTGAATTTTTCGAGCTCTAGCAACAACTAATTTATCTTCTTCAGACAATTCATCCATGCCAAGAATAGCTATAATATCTTGTAGTGATTTATATGATTGAAGTATTCTTTGTACATCTCTAGCTACTCTATAATGCTCATCTCCGACAATTCTTGGATCTAAAATTCTTGAAGTTGAATCCAATGGGTCAACAGCTGGATAAATACCTATTTCAGCGATTTGTCTTGAAAGTACAGTGGTTGCATCCAAGTGAGCGAAAGATGTAGCTGGCGCAGGATCTGTTAAATCATCTGCAGGAACATAAATCGCCTGCACAGATGTAATTGATCCTTTATTTGTTGTTGTAATTCTTTCTTGAAGATTACCCATATCAGTTGCTAAGGTTGGTTGATAGCCAACAGCAGACGGAATTCTACCTAATAAAGCTGAAACCTCAGATCCTGCCTGTGTAAATCTAAATATGTTATCTACGAAGAAAAGTACATCTTGACCTTCTTGATCTCTAAAATACTCAGCTACAGTTAAGCCTGTAAGCGCAACTCTTGCTCTAGCTCCAGGGGGTTCATTCATTTGACCATAAACTAAAGCAGCTTTTGAACCCGGTCCATCTTTTTTAATAACTCCTGACTCCATCATCTCGTGATATAAATCATTTCCTTCTCTAGTTCTCTCACCAACTCCTGCAAAAACTGAAAATCCACCATGAGCTTTTGCAACGTTGTTAATTAATTCCATAATTAAAACTGTTTTTCCAACTCCTGCTCCACCAAATAATCCAATCTTTCCCCCTTTTGCATAAGGTGCGAGCAAATCAATTACCTTTATACCAGTGACAAGTATTTCAGTTTCGGTTGATTGGTCATTAAACTCTGGCGCAGCTCTGTGAATTGGCCAACTTTCTTTAGTTTTTACCTCACCTCTTTCGTCTATTGGTTCACCAATTACATTTATAATTCTTCCAAGTGTTTCTGGTCCAACTGGAACCTGAATAGGAGCATTGGTATTAACAACTTCATCACCTCTTTTTAATCCTTCAGTAGCATCCATAGCAATTGTTCTAACAGTAGTTTCGCCTAAGTGTTGTGCTACCTCTAAAACTAGTCTGTTATCACCATTTTTACATTCCAATGCTGTTAAAATTTCCGGTAATTCACCATCAAATTTCACGTCTACTACTGCTCCAATAACTTGTGTAATTATTCCTTTGCTCATAATTATAAACTTTCTGCTCCTGATATGATTTCTATTAGTTCTTTAGTAATTGCTGCCTGACGACTTCTATTATATTCAATAGTAAGTTTGTCAACCATTTCACCTGCATTTCGGGTTGCATTATCCATTGCGCTCATTCTAGACCCTTGTTCGCTAGCTGAATTCTCTAACATTGCTTTAAATATTTGCGTAGAAATATTCTTTGGCAATAAATTGGTTAAAATTTCATCTTCATCTGGTTCAAATTCATAACTTTCTTCTGAACTACTCTCTTCACCTTCATTTTTTAAAGGGATAATTTGCTGTGCTTGAGGAATTTGAGTAATTACATTTTTAAATTGGTTATAAAAAATTGTACAAACATCAAATTCACCTGCTGCGAACTTTTCAATTACCATTTTTCCAACTTTATCAGCATCAAAATAATTTGCATTTTTAGACTCTTTGAAAGAAATATTTTCAATTATTTTGTCACCATAAACTCTTTTTAATTGATCATTTCCCTTTGAGCCTACTGTAATAATTTTAAGCTCTTTACCTTCATCTATAATTCTTGCAAAATAACTTTTAGCCTTTTTAATAATATTAGAATTAAATCCACCACATAAACCTCTATCAGAAGTCATCACTACGCAAAGATGAGTTTTTTCCTGACCAGTGCCTGATAATAACTTTGGTGCATTTTCTTTATCAGATATGCCATTTGATAAATTTAAAATAACATTATTCATTTTTTCAGAGTAAGGCCTTCCCTTCTCAGCACTTTCTTGAGCTCTTCTTAACTTAGCTGCTGCAACCATTTTCATGGCTTTTGTAATTTTCTGTGTTGACTTTACACTAGCTATTCTTTTTTTTAGGTCGTCTAAACTTGCCATAAATTATTAAGATTTAAAATTTCCTTTTAATTGAGTGATTACCTCAACAAGTAATTTTTCTTTATCTTCCTCAAGTTTTCCTGAACTTAAAATTGACTCGATAATTTCAGGCTTATCTGATTTACATTTTTCAATAATCTTGCTCTCAAATTCAGCAACGTCTTTTAAATCAATATCATCTAGATAACCTTTTACTCCACAAAATACTGAAATAACTTGTTCTGCAACAGTCATAGGTGAATATTGTTTTTGTTTTAAAAGTTCAGTTAACTTAGAACCTCTATTCAAAAGTTGCTGAGTAGATGCATCTAAATCAGATCCAAATTGAGCAAAAGCTGCCATTTCTCTGTATTGTGCTAGCTCTAGTTTCATTGAACCAGAAACTTTTTTCATCGCTTTTGTTTGAGCTGATGAACCAACCCTAGATACAGACAAACCTACGTTAATTGCAGGTCTTATACCTTGGTTAAATAGTTCTGTTTCAAGGAAAATTTGTCCGTCAGTGATTGAAATAACGTTAGTTGGAATAAATGCAGATACGTCTCCACCCTGTGTTTCGATAATTGGAAGTGCAGTAAGTGATCCACCACCATGTTCATCACTTAATTTTGCTGCTCTTTCAAGTAATCTGCTATGAAGATAAAATACATCTCCAGGATACGCCTCACGTCCTGGGGGTCTTCTTAATAACAATGACATTTGTCTATAAGCAACTGCTTGTTTAGACAAATCATCATAAATTATTAACGCATGCATCCCATTATCTCTAAAATACTCACCCATAGTACAACCTGTGTATGGTGCTAAAAATTGTAAAGGAGCAGAGTCCGATGCGGTAGCAGCAACAATTGTTGTGTACTCCATAGCTCCAGCTTCTTCTAATGTTTTTTGAATTTGTCTTACTGTTGATCTTTTTTGTCCAACTGCAACGTATATACAATACAGTTTTTGTTTTTCATCACCAGACTCATTGATTTTTTTTTGATTAATAATTGCATCTACTGCAACTGCTGTTTTACCAGTTTGTCTATCACCAATAATTAATTCCCTTTGTCCTCTTCCAATTGGGACCAGACTATCAATTGATTTAAGACCAGTCTGCATTGGTTCGCTAACTGACTGTCGTGGAATAATTCCTGGTGCTTTGACTTCTACTCTACTTTTTTTAATATTTTTATCTAACGATCCTTTACCATCAATAGGATTTCCTAATCCATCAACTACTCTACCCAATAATTCTTTTCCAACGGGCGTATCAACAATATTACCCGTCCTTTTTACTACATCACCTTCTTTTACATTTCTGTCATCACCAAAAATTACAACACCAACGTTTTCACTTTCTAAGTTTAGTGCCATACCTTTTGAACCATCAGCAAACTCTACCATTTCACCAGCTTGTACATTATCCAAACCATAAATTCTAGCAATACCATCACCAACTGATAAAACTTGACCAACCTCAGTAACCTCTGCTTTATCACCAAAATTTTTAATTTGTTCTTTTAATATCTTTGTAACTTCTGAAGGATTTATTTCCATTTATGCCTCTATCATTCTATTTTCGATTTGTTGTAATTTATTTTTAATTGAAGTATCGATCATAGTACTTCCAACTTGTACTACTAAACCTCCTATTAAACTTTTATCATATTTATAGTTTAATTTTATTTTTGAATTAAAATTTTTTGTTAACTCATCTGTAATCTTTGAAATTTCTTCATTAGATAATTCTTTTGCTGATTTCAATTCTGCTTTAAGTTCACCTCTTTTTCTTGAACAAATTTCAATAAAGCTTTTAAGGATATGCTCAATAAAAAAGAAACGTCTCTTTTGAATTAAGAAACTTAAAAAATTTTTAAATAAAGTCTCGAATTTATTATTTTCCGAAATTGTATTAGTTACTTTTAACAGGTCTTCTTGGCTTATAGTTGGATCTTTAATCAAATTAGAAAAATCCCCACTTTGATCAATTAAATTAAGCACAGATGAAGATTGATCTTCGATTTGACTCAAAAGATTGTTTTCCTCCGAAAGTTCAAAAAGCGCAAGAGAATACCTTTCAGCTGAAGTTAATGAAAATCTAGTGTCTTTACTCAACTTGGTTCCTCTGTAATGTTGAAGATTATTTTAAAATCTCGCCCTAAATAACATATGACCTTTATGTCTTCAAGTAGCGGTTTCGTAAAAAAGACCTTTTTTATGGGTTTAATTGAAGTTAATTGGGTCAACATCAACTGAAAGTTTTATTCCAGAAGAAAATTTATATTTTGGAATAATTTTTGCAATTGAACTTTGTAGTTTCATAGATTTTAAACCTCTTAATAAAAATCTAATTCTAAATTTTCCTTTTAATCTAAATAATGGAGCATTCACTGGACCTAATATCTTTCCTTCAATTTTATTTTCTATAAAATTTTTAAAATTAATAGCTTCTTTTTCTAATTTGATTTCATTATCTCCAGTTAAGATTAATGAGATAAATCTTTGAAAGGGAGGTAATTTATTTTTTTTTCTTATCTCCAACTCTCTTTCTAAAAAAATATCTGGATTTTTGCTAGTAATTTCTGAAATCATCTTTGTATTATTTTCGTAAGTTTGAAAATATACTGTTGCTGGTTTTCCAGTCCGTCCTGCACGTCCAGATAACTGGTGATAAAGCTGTAAATTTTTTTCTGCACCTCTTAGATCGTGTCCATGAGATGATAGATCTATATCTACAACAACAATACAATTTAAGCTTGGAAAATGAAAGCCTTTAGAAATTAATTGAGTTCCAATTAAGATATGTGTTTCATTATTAACAATTTTATCTATTTTTTCTTTAGAATTTTTTTTATTCATCGTGTCACTTGAAAAAATCTCTATTTTTTTTCCAGGAAATTTTTTTTTTACTTCTTCTGAAATTCTCTCAACGCCTGGGCCACAAAAAATAAATTCACAATTACCTTCTTTAGTACAATTTCTTTTAAGGTCAGATTTATACCCACAATAATGACACAATAAGTTATTTTTATTTTTATGATAAACTAAATTAATACTACAATTTGGACATGTAAAACTTGTAAAACACTTGTTACACAAAGCATTTGGAGAAAAACCTCTTCTATTTAAAAAAAATAAAACTTGATCGTTTTTTTCCAAATGTAAATTTACTTTTTCGATAATTTTATTTGATAACCATGATTGTTTTTCAAGTTTTGAATTATTTAAATTAATAATTTCATAATTAGGTAAAGCTGCGTTTTGATATCTTTCGTTTAATCTAGAAACCTCATATTTACCTTTTTTTATATTTTCAAAAGTTTCTATCGAAGGAACAGCGGTAATCAAATTGATTGGAATATTTTCGTAAGATGCTCTGGAAATTGCCATATCACGAGCATTGTAGGTTATGCCCTCATCTTGTTTAAATGATTGATCGTGCTCCTCATCAACAACTATCATTCCTAATTTTCTATATGGTAAAAATAGTGAAGATCTAGCACCAATGATTATTTTTATTTTACCGTTTGAAACACCACTCCAAATTAATTCTTTTTTTTTTTTTGAAATACCAGAGTGCCAGAGTGCGGGTTGAAAACCAAAGTACTCTAAAAATTTCTGTTCAAACTGACTAGTAAGACCAATTTCTGGCAATAAAATTAGTCCTTGAAAACCCTTCTTTATTAAAGGTTTTAACGCCTCAAAATATACTAAAGTTTTACCTGATCCAGTTGTGCCCTGCAAAACATGAACTCTAAATTTTTTATTTGAAAAATTCATTTTTTTTAGAGATTTATTTTGATCACTGGATAGCTTGATTGAGTTTTGTTTAATTTTGTTATCAAACATTTTATAAAGCGTAGAGTCTTTATTCTCTATCGCCTTACTACTTAATAGCACTAACTTTAATGCCATACCCTTTGGGATAAGATTATAGTCTGCAAACCAATTTAAAAAGTTTATTGTACTTTTTTTTAATGGCACTATATCTAATTTCTTTATTATGTTTTTTATTTGAAATTTTTTATTACTATTTTTTTCAAATTCATCCCACACAACACCAGTAACTTTTGATTTTCCAAAAGGTACCAAAACATAATCACCAGCTTTAAGATTCATGCTGCTTTCATAAGTAAAAGGATAATTAAAAATATTTGGTATAAGAATCGGATATTTCATATTTTTTATAATATGAAAAAAAATTAAGAGTGTATTGCTCTTTTATCTACTGATAAAGCGGCTTCTTTGACAGCTTCAGAAAAAGTTGGATGTGCATGACAAGTTCGGGCTATATCTTCTGCACTTGCTCCGAATTCCATTGCGACACCGATTTCTGCAATTAATTCCCCTGCATGTGGTCCAATTATATGTGCACCTAATACTTTATCAGTTTTTTCATCAGCTAAAATTTTTACAAAACCCTCTGTATCATCTATAGCCTTGGCTCTTGAATTAGCCATAAATGAAAATTTTCCTACTTTATATTTTCTATTTAATTCTTTTAATTGTTCCTCAGTTTTACCAATTGATGCTACTTCTGGTGCTGTATAAATTACTCCTGGAATTGTATCATAATTTACATGTCCTGATTGACCACTAATAATTTCTGCAACTGCTATACCTTCATCCTCAGCTTTATGTGCAAGCATTGGGCCTTCAATTACATCTCCTATTGCAAATATATCTTCAATATTTGTTTTAAAATTTTTATCTGTCTTAATTCTTTTTTTTTCATCTAAATTAACTCCTAATGACTCCAAATTTAAACCACCTGTATTCGGTTTTCTACCAACAGAAACAAGTACAACATCACATTCAAAATTATTTCTATTGCCATCTTTATCAACTGTTGAAACAGTTGCACCAGATTTATCTTTCTTAATACTCTCAACTTTATTTTGCATATTAAATTTTATCCCTTGTTTTTTCAAAATCTTCATAAATTCTGAAGAAATTTCTTTATCCATTCCTGGGGTTATATGATCCAAAAATTCAATCACTTCGACCTTTGTGCCTAACCTTGACCAAACAGATCCCATCTCTAATCCAATATATCCACCACCTATAACTATCATTTTATTTGGAACTTTTTCTAATTTTAAGGCTCCAGTCGATGACACTATTATTTTCTCGTCAATTTCCACTCCTGGTAAAAATAAAGGTACTGACCCAGTGGCTATAACTGTCTTTTCTGTTTTTATTTTAATTTCTTTATTTTCATTATCTAAAATTAAAATCTCATTTTTAGACTTAAAACTCCCAACACCTTTGAAGTAAGAAACCTTGTTTTTTTTTAAAAGAAATTCGACACCTTTAGTGAGAATACTTACTGCTTTATCTTTGTTCTCCATCATCTTTTCAAGATTTAATTTTATATCACCAATTTCTATCCCTTTTTGGGATAAGCTTTTAACTTTATGAAATTCCTCAGATAAATTTAGTAAACTTTTTGATGGAATACATCCAACATTTAAACAAGTCCCTCCTAAAGACCCTCTTGACTCAATGCATGCAGTTTTAAAACCTAGTTGAGCAAGTCTTATCGCACACACATAACCCCCAGGACCACCACCAATAACAACTACTTGAAATTTTTCTGACATTTAAATATCCAAAAATAATCTTCGTGGATCCTCTATATTTTCTTTGATCATTTTTAAAAATGATACAGACTCTTTTCCATCAATTATTCTATGATCATAAGATAATGCAAGATACATAATTGGTCTTATCATTATTTGACCATCTATTGCAATTGGTCTTTCAACAATATTATGCATTCCAAGAACACCAGATTGAGGTAAATTTAAAATAGGAGTAGAAAGCATTGATCCATAGACTCCCCCGTTACTTATAGTAAAGGTTCCTCCTTGAAGGTCCTCAATAGTTAATTTTCCCTCTTTTGCTTTCTCTGAAATAACTTTTATATTTTTTTCAATCTCAGCAAACGATAATTCATCCACATTTTTTAAAACTGGTACAACTAATCCTTTATCAGTTCCAACTGCAAAGCTTATATTATAATAGTTTTTATAGATTATATGTTCCCCATCTATTTCAGCGTTGATAGCTGGAAATGAACGTAAAGCTAATACACAAGCTTTAACAAAGAATGACATGAATCCAAGTTTCACTCCAAACCTGTCTTGAAAGTCATCTTGATTTTCTTTTCTCATTTCCATCACATTTGTCATATCTACCTCATTAAAAGTTGTTAATAAGGCAGCATTGTTTTGGGCTTGTTTTAGTCTCTTTGCTATAGTTAATCTTAATCTGGTCATCTTAATTCGTTCTTCTTGACCAAATTTAACTTTTCTTTCATAAGGTTTGGGATGAGCTCCCATCAAACTAATAAGATCACCTTTTAAAATTCTTCCATCTTTACCAGAACCTTTTACTGAACTAATGTCTATTTTATTTTCAGTAACAATTTTTCTCACTGAGGGTGATAATATTTTTTCTTCTAATTCATTACTTTGTTTTTTTTCCTCTATAATTTCATCTGTTAATATAAGGGTTTTTTCTAGCTGGTTTTGATCCTCGTGATTTTTTTCATTAAAAACTTTTGGTTGTTTTGATGGTGCTTCAAGATTTACAATATTATCCTCTTTAGGAGATGTTGTATCAATTTTTTCTACTTCACTTTTTTTCGATCTTGTAGAACCATTCTCTGATACTGTACCAAGTAATGCTCCAACTTCTACTACTGAACCATCTTTGGATTTGATATTTGATAAAACACCACTTATTGGTGAAGGAACTTCAAGATTAACTTTATCAGTCTCCAACTCGACAATTGGTTCATCTGCCTCAACAGTGTCGCCCACATTTTTTAACCATTTTGATACTGTAGCCTCTGATATGCTTTCACCAAGAATTGGAACCAAAATTTTTTCACTCATTATAATTATTTAAATACTTTATTTATAATTTCTTTTTGCTGAAAAATATGTCTTTTTGCAAAACCTGTAGCAGGAGTCGCGTCTGGATTTCTTCCAATATAAGAAATTTGACTATTTTTAGCCTTAATACTATCCAATGTCCATTGGATATAATCTCTGACAGAAAACCAAGCTCCCATATTCTTTGGCTCTTCCTGACACCAATAAAATGAAGCATTTTTAGCATAAGGTTTTAATTCTTTAACCAATGTTTTCGCAGGAAATGGATATAACTGTTCAATTCTATATAAAATAACATCATCAACTTTTAATTTTTCTCTTGCCTCTAATAAATCAAAGTAGACCTTTCCAGAACATAAAATGACTTTCTTAATTTTATCAGAACTATTTAACTTTATAAAACCTTTGCATTTAGGGTCAATTGCATGATCCCATAAAACTCTGTGAAAAGAATTTTGTTTACTAAAGTCATCTATGTTAGAGACACAATATTTATGACGAAGTAAAGATTTAGGTGTCATTATAATTAGTGGCTTTCTAAAATCTCTATGCATTTGTCTTCTTAGTGCATGAAAATAATTTGCTGGCGTTGTAATATTCATAACTTGCATATTATCATTGGAACATAATTGTAAAAATCTTTCTAATCTTGCAGAAGAGTGTTCTGGTCCTTGGCCTTCATATCCATGAGGTAATAACATTACTAAACCAGATGCTCTTGACCATTTTCTTTCACCTGAAGCTATAAATTGATCAATTACTACTTGAGCACCATTTGCAAAATCTCCGAATTGTGCCTCCCAGAGAGTTAATGTGTTTGGCTCAACTAAACTGTACCCATATTCAAATCCCAAAACAGCTAGTTCTGACAAAAAGCTGTCAACTACCTCAAACTGTTTTTGTTTTTTTGAGATATTATTTAATGGAATATATCTTGAATTATCTAACTGGTTTCTAAGAACCGAGTGTCTTTGACTAAAAGTACCTCTACCAGAGTCTTGGCCAACCAATCTCACTGGATATCCTTCTTCTAAAAGTGACCCAAATGCTAGTGCTTCTGCTGTAGACCAATCAATTTTTGACCCATTATTTACATTAAGCTTTCTATTTTCTAAAATCTTTAAGATTGTTTTATGAACATTTATTTCGCTAGAGATTGTATTAATTTTATCTGAGATTTCTCTTAATTTTTTTAAATCTGCCCCTGTAACACCTCTTTTGTCTTTTCCTCTTTCAGGTTTGTATCTAGACCAAGTTCCTTCAAACCATTCTATTTTTGGTTTATAATTTTTAGCTGTTTTAAATTGCTCTTGAAGCAAATTTTTGAATTTCATAATATTATCATTTAAAAAATTTTGAGTAATTACGTTATTATTTATCAATCTTTCTCCATATACTTTGACAGGAGAGGGGTGTGACTTAATTTTTTTATACATAAGCGGTTGCGTAAATGAAGGTTCATCACCTTCATTATGTCCAAATCTTCGATAACAAATTAAGTCGATCACCACATCTCTATTGAATTTTAGTCTAAAATCTGTTGCTATTCTTGCAGCGTAAACAACGGCTTCTGGATCGTCTCCATTTACATGAATAATTGGAGCCTCAACCATTTTTGCAATATCTGAGGGATAAGGCGATGATCTTGCAAATCTTGGGCTTGTTGTAAAACCAATTTGATTATTGATAATTATGTGAATCGTGCCACCTGTATTGTGACCAGGTAATCCTGACATAGCAAAACATTCTGCTACAACACCTTGCCCAGCAAAAGCGGCATCTCCATGAATCAATATTGGTATTACTTTTTTTCTTTCTTTGTCTTTATGAAAATATTGTTTAGCTCTAGTTTGACCTAAAACTACTGGATTAACAGCTTCCAAATGAGATGGGTTATCTGTCAAACTGACATGGACAGAATTTCCATCAAATTCTCTATCTGATGAGGCTCCTAAATGGTATTTAACGTCTCCAGCACCATCTTCAGAGGAACTTATTTCTTCTGCAAATTCATTAAAAATTCTCTTATAAGATTTTTGCAATACATTTGCTAAAACATTAAGCCTTCCTCTATGTGACATACCAATTTTAACTTCTTTAACTTGTGATTGCCCACCTATCTTAATTATTTGCTCTAATGCAGGTATCAAACTTTCTGCACCATCTAAACCAAATCTTTTAGTTCCGACATATTTAGTGTGTAAAAATTTTTCAAAACCCTCTGCTTGAATAAGTTTATTAAGTATCGCTTCTTTTCCATTTTGAGTAAAGTCAAAATCATCTGCTTTTTCTACTCTATCCCTAAACCATTTTCTTTCTGTTGGATTTGCAATGTGCATGTATTCATATCCAATTGTTCCACAATATTTATTTCTCAAAAATTCTAAAATCTCTCTAACATTTGAATATTTTTTATTTGTTACTCCATCAAGAAAAATTTTTTTATTATAATCTTCTTTTTTAAAGCCATAGGCATCAGGATGTAACTCATCCAAGTAATCAGTTTTCATCATACTTAAAGGGTCAAGTTTCGCAATAAGGTGTCCTCTCTGTCTATATGATCTAATCATTGCTACTGCTTTAATTGAATATGCATTAGATTTACTTATTTCTAGTTCATTAATTTCTAAATTTTTTTCTGTTTTTTTTTTAAACTCTATTATTGAAATCTCTTTTTTTTTTGGACTCCATGAAGGTCCATTAATTTCATTCACGATTACGTCAAAATCATCTTTAATTTCATCAAAATATTTTTTCCAACTAACGGGTAATTTAGGATCATTATTAATATATTTTAAGTACAACTGCTCAATAAAAGCACTATTGGTCTTATTGAGGAAACCTGTTTTTTCTAACTCTAGATTTTTTGATGAAGACATTAATTATTTTAATATAAACTTAGAAATCGATTTTTCAATTAATCAATTTATCTAAGAGTGTTTTTCCTATTAACGCAGGTGACTCTGCAATTGATATACCGCAATCTTCAAGTTTTTTGATTTTTTCTTCAGCGCTGCCCTTACCACGAGATATTATTGCACCTGCATGCCCCATTCTTCGACCTGGTGGCGCTGTAATTCCAGCAATAAAACCAACTATAGGTTTCTTAATTTTATGATTTTTGAAAAATTCTGCGGCTTCTTCTTCTGCAGTACCACCAATTTCACCAATCATCAAAATTGATTTTGTTTCTTCATCATTTAAGAATAAATCTAAACAATCAATAAAATTTGATCCATTTATTGGGTCCCCTCCTATTCCTATACATGTTGATTGTCCCAATCCATTTTCTGTGGTTTGAGCTACAGCTTCATAAGTCAAAGTTCCTGATCTTGAAACTATTCCAACTGAACCACGTTTATGAATATTTCCTGGCATTATTCCAATTTTACATTCATCAGGAGTAATAATTCCTGGGCAGTTAGGGCCTATTAATCTACTTTTAGATCCAATTAACTTTTGCTTAACTTTTAGCATATCCTGAACTGGAATGCCTTCTGTTATACAAACTATAATTTCAATAGAAGCTTCGATTGCCTCAATAATCGCAGCAGCTGCAAATTTAGCTGGTACATAAATCATCGTTGCGTCTGCACCAACTTCAGCTTTAGCCTCAGCAACTGTATTAAATACAGGTTTATCAAGATGTTTTTGCCCACCTTTTTTAGGTGTAACTCCACCAACTAAATTAGTTCCATATTTGATTGCTTGTTCTGAATGAAAAGTACCATGTGCTCCTGTAAAGCCCTGACAAATTACTTTTGTATTTCTATTTATAAGTACAGACATATTATTTAATTGCTCCAACAATTTTTTTAGCTGCATTATCTAAATTTTCAGCAGATATTAATTTTAATCCTGAATTATCTAATATTTCTTTTCCCTCTTTGAAATTTGTACCTGCTAGTCTAACTACTAGAGGAACACCAATATTTATTTCCTTTGCTGCATCTACTATACCCTGTGCGAGGACATCACATCTCATGATACCTCCAAAAATATTGACTAAAATCCCCTTAACATTCTTATCTGATAAAATAATTTTTAAAGCTGCTGAAACTTTCTCTTTTGAAGCACCACCTCCTACATCTAAAAAATTAGCTGGTTCTTTTCCATATAACTTTATTATATCCATAGTTGCCATAGCCAAACCTGCTCCATTGACCATGCAACCAATACTACCCTCTAATTTGATGTAAGCTAAATCATATTTACTGGCCTCTATTTCAGTTGGGTCTTCCTCATTTAAATCTCTTAACTCAACAATTTCTGGATGCCTAAATAAAGCATTAGAATCAAAATTTACTTTTGCATCTAAACAAACTATTTTTTCCTCCTTTGTTAAAATTAATGGATTAATCTCAATCATATTTGCATCTGTATCTATAAACATTTTGTAAATTGATTTGATTAGTGATATTGCCTGAGTTTTTGCACTATCGTTTAAACCATAAGTTTTGATTATCTCTTCACAATCTTTTTTTGAAATTTCACTATTTACATCAACTTTAGTTGTAGTAATTTTTTCTGGAGTATTTTTAGCTACTTCCTCAATATCCATTCCACCTTGATCACTAGATATAAAAGCAATTTTTGAACTAGATCTATCTACAAGGCAAGAAAGATAGAACTCTTTTTCAATACTCGAAGACTCTTCAACATATAGTCTTTTTACTTCTCTACCTTCAGGGCCTGTTTGATGAGTTATTAAGGTTTTTCCCATTAGTTCTGTTGCTGCTTTATTTAATTCCTCAATAGTTTCTAAAATTTTAATACCACCTGCTTTACCTCTTCCCCCAGCATGGATTTGGGCCTTTAAAACATATTTTTTTGTATTTAATAATTTTGCTTTTTTAATCAGCTCCTCAACAGAGAGAGCAAATATACCCTCTGGAACTGTAGCTCCATATTTTTTTAAAATTTGTTTAGCTTGATGTTCGTGAATATTCATTACTATTTAGAAAGTTCAGGATCTATTTTAGATGCTGCTTCCCATAGAGCTTTAACCGCATTGATAGAATGCATAAACTCTTTTTTCTCTTTTTCATCTAAATCAATTAGCTCTATCTTTTCGACACCATTTTTTCCAATAATTACTGGAACGCCTGCATAAACATTATTAACACCATACTCTCCATTCAACTGAATAGCACATGGCAACATTTTTTTTTCATCATTCAAATATGCTTCTGCCATCTGAACTCCTGATGCTGCTGGTGCATAAAATGCTGATCCTTTTTCAAGATACCTCACTATCTCAGCACCCCCATCTCTAGTTCTTTGGTTTATTTCCTCTAATCTTTCTTTAGAAATTTTTCCTTCTTTTACTAAATCAATCAAAGGTTTGCCTGAAACTTTTGTAAATCTAGGCATTGGAACCATTGTGTCTCCATGTCCACCCATTACCATTGCGTCTATTTCTTTTACAGGAACATTAAGTTCTAAGGATAAAAATAATTTAAATCTTGAACTATCCAAAATTCCAGCCATACCAACCACCTTATTAGCTGGTAAACCTGAGAATTTTTGAAAAGCCATAACCATCACATCTAGAGGATTTGTGATACAAATTACAAATGCATTTGGTGCATGTTCTTTCACTCCTTCTGCAACTTGTTTGATAATTTTCAAATTTATACCAAGTAAATCATCCCTGCTCATTCCAGGTTTTCTTGGAACACCAGCGGTAATAATAATTACATCAGAATCCTTAACATCTTTATAGTCATCTGTACCTGAGAATTTAACATTAAAACCATCTACCGATGATGATTGAGCAATATCTAGGGCTTTACCTTTAGCTATTCCGCTTGCAACGTCAAAAAGAACAACTTCATCGACAAGTTCTTTTGTTCCAATTAAATGAGCAAGGGTCCCTCCTATTTGACCGGCACCAATTAAAGATATTTTGCTCATTAATATTTCTCCTTATTTCATTGTTGGCATTACGAATTCTGCATTTGATCTTATTCCAGAAGGCCATCTTGAGGTTATTGTTTTAAGTTTTGTATAAAATTTTACACCTTCCATACCATGCATGGCGCTGTCTCCAAATAAAGACCGTTTCCAACCACCAAAACTATGAAAAGCCATTGGAACTGGTATTGGAACGTTAATACCAACCATTCCAACTTGTATCTTGCTTGCAAAAGTTCTTCCTGCATCCCCATCCCTAGTATAAATACTCACGCCATTTCCGTATTCATGATCATTAATAAGTTTTGCGGCTTCTTCAAAAGTTTTCACTCTCACTACAGATAAAACTGGTCCAAATATTTCTTCTTTATATATTCTCATCTCTTTTTTTACATGATCAAAAAGACACCCACCAATATAGAATCCATTCTCATAACCTTGTAATTTCAAATCTCTACCATCCACAATAAGCTTAGCACCTTCTTTTACTCCTAAATCAACATATCCTTTTACTTTTTCTAAATGCTCTTTAGTGACCAAAGGTCCCATCTCAGAACTTTTATCCATTCCAGGTCCTACTTTTAAAGCCTCTGCTTTTTTTGATAACCTTGATACTAATTCATCTCCAATATCTCCAACTGCTACTGCCACAGATTGGGCCATACATCTCTCACCTGCAGAACCATATGCGGCTCCCATTAATCCATTTACTGCACCATCTAAATCACAATCTGGCATAACAACTAAATGATTTTTTGCACCTCCTAGTGCTTGAACTCTTTTTTCATTTTTTGCAGAATTTTCATAAATATATTTTGCTATTAGTGTTGATCCAACAAAACTTACTGCTTTGATATCTTTATTAGTTAAGATTGCATCTACAGCTTCTTTATCTCCATTTACAACATTAAAAACCCCATCAGGAAGACCAGCTTCTTTCAATAATTCTGCTAGTTTTATTGCACATGATGGATCCTTCTCGGAAGGCTTTAATATAAAAGTATTTCCGCATGCAATTGCTATAGGGAACATCCACATTGGTACCATCGCAGGAAAATTAAAAGGTGTTATTCCTGCCACAACTCCTAAAGGTTGACGCATGGACCAACTATCAACGTTAGTTCCAACGTTCTCTGAAAATTCACCTTTAAGTAAATGGGGTATACCACAAGCAAATTCAACTACCTCTAAACCTCTAGTCAAAGATCCCTTAGCATCTTCATAAACTTTTCCATGTTCTGAAACTATTAATTTTGTAAGTTCATCTGAATTTTTTTCAATCAATTCCTTAAATTTGAACATAACTCTTGCTCTAACAATAGATGGTTTTAATGACCATTCTTCAAAAGCTTTTTTTGCTACATCAACAGCTTGATCTAAGTCTGCTTTAGAAGCTAACCTGACTTCTTTGTCATGCTCTCCAGTTGCAGGATTGAAAACTTTACCTTTTTTTTTTGAATTGCCGGGAATTATTTTTCCATCTACAAAATGTTCAATTAATTTCATTAATACGATCTTTTAAGTTAAAAATTCTTATTAGTCTATTGTTTAAATATTAGCGGTTGCTAACATTTTTTTTATTTCAGCAATAGCTTTAGCTGGGTTTAAACCTTTTGGACATGCACTCGTACAGTTTAAAATTGTATGACAACGATACAATTTTAATTCATCTGCAACCTTTTTCAATCTTGCTTGTCTTTCTTCATCTCTACTATCAACAATCCATCTATAAGCTTGAAGTAATACAGCAGGTCCTAAATATTTGTCACCATTCCACCAATAACTTGGGCATGAAGTTGAGCAGCATGCACACATGATACATTCATAAGCTCCGTCTAATTTTTTTCTATCTTCTTTCGACTGAAAAATTTCATTTGTCTCAGATTTTGAATTGGATTTTAACCAAGGCTCAATTGATTGATATTGTTTATATAAACCGTCTAAATCACCAATTAAATCCTTTTTAACTTTTAGATGCGGTAACGGATAAATGTCTATATCTCCATTAATTTCTGAGTGAGGTTTGGTGCATGCTAAACCATTTTTGCCACCCATATTCATCGCACATGAGCCACAGACACCATGAGCACAAGATCTTCTGTAAGAAAGAGTAGGGTCTATTTCATTTTTTATCTTATTCAAAATATCTAAAACCTTTGAAGGGCAATTATCCATATCAACTTCATATGTGTCGATTCTAGGATTCTCACCAGTTGAAGGGTCCCACCTATAAATATTTATTTTTCTCAAATTTTTAGAGCCGGTTTTATCTTTGAAATATTTGCCTTTTTTTACTTGAGAATTTTGCGGTAAGCTAATTTGTACCATTAATAAACTCTTTCTTGAGGTGGAAAATATTGTACATCATTTGTTAATGTCGTTTTATGGACATCCCTATATGTTATCTTTGTATTTTTTCCATCACACCAAGCAAGTGTATGCTGCATAAATTTTTGATCATCTCTTTTTGGGTAATCTTCTCTAGCATGTGCACCTCTGCTTTCTTTTCTATGATAAGCAGAATCAACAGTTGCTACAGCTTGTCTTATTAAATTATCAAATTCTAAAGTTTCAACTAAGTCAGTATTAAATATTAATGACTTATCTTTAACTGAAAGTGCGTCAAGTCCATCATATGTTTTTCTAATCTCATCAACACCTTCCTTAAGAGTTTTCTCTGTTCTAAAGACTGCACATTTTGATTGCATTGTCTTTTGCATGGAAAGCCTTAATTCAGCAGTTCCAATATTACCTTCTGCATTTCTTATCTTATCAAATCTATCAATACATTTTTGTGTCTCAGTCTCACTTAATTCTTCATGAGGTGTACCAGGTTTAATCAATTCAGCAGCTCTTTTAGCTGCTGCTCTTCCAAACACAACTAAATCAATAAGAGAATTTGATCCTAATCTATTTGCACCATGTACTGAAACGCAAGCTGCCTCACCAATTGCCATTAGTCCTGGTACAGTTTTCTCCGAACCATTAACTGTTAATACTTCGCCCTTATAATTTGTAGGAATCCCTCCCATATTGTAGTGAACTGTTGGCACTACTGGTATTGGTTCCTTGGTAACATCTACATTAGCAAATAATCTTGCAGCATCTGTTATGCCAGGTAATCTATTTTCAATTACTTCTTTGTCTAAATGACTTAAATTTAAATGCACGTGATCTTTCTCTTTTCCAACTCCTCTTCCCTCATTAATTTCAATTGACATTGATCTACTAACTACATCTCTTGATGCTAAGTCTTTTGCTTTAGGTGCATATCTTTCCATAAATCTTTCACCTTTAGAATTTGTAAGATATCCTCCTTCACCTCTTGCACCCTCAGTAATCAAAGTACCATGACCATATATTCCTGTTGGATGAAACTGTACAAATTCCATGTCTTGTAATGGTAAACCTGCTCTTAATACCATAGCATTTCCATCACCGGTACAAGTATGGGCAGATGTTGCGGAGTAGTAAACTTTACCATATCCCCCTGTAGCAATTATTAATGAATGTGATCTAAATCGATGAATTGTTCCATCATTTAAATTCCATGCAATTAAACCTTTGCATTCTCCATTTTTCATTAATAAGTCTAATGCAAAGTACTCAATAAAAAATTCAGTTTTATGTTTTAATGCTTGTCCATATAATGTGTGTAATATTGCGTGACCAGTTCTGTCTGCAGCGGCACAAGTTCTCTGAACTATGCCGTTACCATAATTTTTAGTCATTCCTCCAAATGGTCTTTGATAAATTTTTCCATCATCTGTCCTACTAAAAGGAACACCATATTTTTCTAATTCAATTACTGCTTTTGGTGCTTCTTTACATAAATACTCAATGCTATCTTGATCACCTAACCAGTCAGCACCTTTTACTGTATCATACATATGCCAGCGCCAATCATCTTCACCCATATTTCCAAGAGCTGCTGAAATACCACCTTGCGCAGCTGAAGTATGACTTCGTGTTGGAAAGACTTTCGATATACATGCCGTTTTCAGTCCTGCCTCACTCAAACCTACTGCGGCTCTTAAACCCGAGCCCCCGGCTCCTAAAACTACAACATCATATTCATGATCAATTATTTGATAAGTACTCATATGCTAGTTATTAATATAATTGTAATTGAGGGAATTGCTACAGCTGAGGTGTATAAAAGCTTGTTTGCGACATTTTTGATTTTTTCATTAGTAATATAATCCTCAAAAACCTCACTAATACTTAAAGCAGAAAAGAAATATGCATTAATTATAAATATACTAAACAAAAACTTAGATAATGAGTTACTAAAGAAATTTAATATTTTTACATAATCTTGATCATAAATTGTTATTAAATTTAAAATAAACCATATCATGAGTGGAACTAATATTGCTCCACTAACCTTTAAAAAAATCCATTTTTTTGTAGCATTTATCATCTTAGGTAAAGTTTTTACCAATTAAGTAAAAAATAATAGTTAATATTATTGATCCAAAAATAACAATCAATCCTGTCAATTTTGAAGTTTTTATTTCAAAGCCGTAACCAAAATCCATAATCAAATGTCTTATCTCGCTCAAAGCTTGAAAAGAAAACGACCAGGTGAGTCCTAATATTATAAATTTTCCTACCAACGAACTAAGTAATTGATTTATACCATTATAATTACTTTCTCCTAAAATAAGTAGTGAGACCCATAAACAAATTAAAGTAATCGCAATTATATTAATAATACCTGTTATTCTGTGAGATATAGATACCAAAGAAGAAATATGCCACCTATAAATTTGTATATGAGGAGATAATGGTTTTTTATTTTCCATAAAAATTATTTTTAATTAATGTTTCGGCAATTTCCACAGCATTTAAAGCGGCACCCCTTAAAAGATTATCAGAAACAACCCACAAGTTTAATCCATTTTCAATACTTTTATCCTCTCTAATTCTAGATATGAATGTCTCATCTTTTCCCTCAGCCTCTAATGGAGTTGAATATCC
>CACORI010000007.1 GCA_902629585.1 uncultured Pelagibacteraceae bacterium
AATATAAAAGAAAAAATATTTCAAGACTTAGAAAAAATACAATAATGAAAACTATCACCTTATTTTTAATTAAACTCATAAAATATTACAATTATTTATTCAGCCCGCTTTTGGGACAAAATTGCAGGTATTTTCCATCATGTTCAGAATATAGTGTCGAAGCATTAAAAAAATTTGGACCCCTTAAAGGGTCAATATTAAGTATTAAAAGAATTCTTTCCTGTCATCCAATAAAGTTTTTAGGTGGTGGTGAGGGATATGATCCGGTTAATAAAAATATTAAAATAAAAAAATAATGGATACGAGAAATGTCATTGCAGCAATTTCATTATCAGCAGCTGTTATAATTTTATACTCATTATTTTTCCAGCCACCCACAAAAAAAATTGATCAAAACTTAATAGACAAAAGTAAAATTGAAAACTCTGATGCTCCTAGTCTAGAGCAAAAAGAAAAAGTTTTAAAAATTTCTCGAGATGAAGCCTTAAGTCAAAGTGAAAGAATACGATTTGAAAACAAAAGTATTGTTGGTTCTATATCTTTGAGAGGTGCTGCAATCGACGATCTTACATTCAAAGAATACAATGAGAGCTTGGATAGCACTAAAAAAGTAAACTTACTTTCTCCACGAGATACTGAAGAAGGCTATATAATAGAAAGTGGATTTATAACTACTGATAAAAATGTAGATATCCCAAATCCAAATTCAGTTTGGTCTGTTTCAGGAAATAATAAACTAACTGACCAGTCTCCTATTAAACTAACTTGGACAAACGATCAGGGCATTACTTTTGAAAAAGAAATTGCTTTAGATGATAAATTTTTATTTACCATAAAACAAAAAATAATTAATACTACAGATAAAAAATATGACTTTTATTCTTACGGACAAATTATTAGAAATAAAGCACCAGATATAACAAATTTTTATATACTTCATGAAGGTTTAATTGCTACTCTCGATGATGAGCTTTATGAGGAAGATTACGACGATATACAAGAAAAAAAATTTACGAAAACTTCTCAAAAAGGATGGTTAGGGATTGGAGACAAATATTGGATTACTTCCTTAATTCCCCCAAAAGGCAAGGAATTTAAAACTACTTTTGATTATAAAAATAAATTTAGAGCTAATTTTGTTGCTACAGAACCATTGGAGCTAAATGAAAAATCTTCAATTGAAGATAAAATGCAAGTCATAGTAGCTGCTAAAAGGGTGGACGTAATTGATGGATATGCTGATTCACTGAAAATAGATAAATTTGATTTAACAATCGACTGGGGTTTCTTATACTGGTTCACTAAACCTCTCTTCCATGCAATTGACTATTTTTTTAAACTTCTTGGAAACTATGGATTGGCTATCATTGCTGTAACTATTTGTATTAGATTGGCATTTTTTCCTTTAGCTAACTTTTCTTTTAGGAGTATGGCAAAAATGAAGGTGTTACAACCAGAAATGGCCCGTCTAAAGGAGCTTCATAAAAATGATAAAATGAAGCTACAACAAGAAATGATGGCACTTTATAAAAAAGAGAAAGTAAATCCAATGTCAGGGTGTTTGCCAATTTTAGTTCAGATTCCAGTTTTCTTTGCTTTATATAAAGTATTATTTGTTACTATCGAAATGAGGCAAATGCCTTTTTATGGTTGGATACAGGACTTATCAGAAAGGGACCCAACATCAATATTTAATTTATTCGGATTGCTACCATACGACGTTCCCTCTTTCTTAGTAATTGGTGCTTGGCCAGTTGCCATGGGAGTAAGTATGTTTATTCAACAGAAATTAAATCCAGCACCACCTGATCCTATACAAGCAAAAATATTTATGTTTTTTCCACTTTTTTTAACAGTAATATTAGCACCATTCCCTGCTGGATTAGTAATATATTGGACTGTTAATAATATTTTGACTATGGCTCAACAGGTATTCATCATGAAACGAACCACAGTCAAAACTACTACTTGATGTTGAAGATTACAGAAGAAGAATTAAGAAAAATTTTACCACAAGATGGTCCAGCAATCTCTGAAGTCAAAAAATATTTAGATAAATATAATAATGAATATATAGTCATTAAATGTGGCGGAAGTGTTCTGATTAATAAAAAACTATTTGATAATTTTATAGAAAATATTTCTATACTTAAAAAATTAGGTTTTAATCCAATTGTGATTCATGGTGGAGGTAAAAGAATTTCTGAAAAACTCAATGAAAACGGAATTCAAAGCAATTTTGTTAATGGTATAAGAGTGACAGATAAAAGATCAATTACAATTGTTGAAGAAGTCTTAAATTCTTTCAATAAAGAGATTATAGATGCATTAGAAAAAAACTCCTGCGCAAGTCAAGGAGTTAGCAATAGAGAGAGAAATATTATTACTGTTGTTAAAGAAAATAAAAAACTGGGATTTGTTGGCATTCCTGAGGAAATTGATCATAATATTATTGAAAAAATAATTGAGGAGAAAAAAGTTCCAGTAATTGCACCGCTTGGGTTAGATAATGAAAATTGTGTTCATAATATTAATGCTGATACTGTTGCTAGCGCCATTGCAAAAAAACTCAATGCTAGACGATTAATTATTATGAGTGATGTTGAGGGAGTATTGGATGCTAATAAAAATTTAATATTTGAGATCAACACTCAAACTGTTGAAGAATTAATTGCAAAAAAGATTATTAGTGGTGGAATGATCCCAAAAATTCAAAATTGTTTAGATGTTGCAAATAATGGTGTGAAAGGGGTAGTAATAATTGATGGTCGTAAAAGCCATTCAATACTATTCGAATTACTATCTGATGAGGGATCTGGCACACTTATAAGGAAAAAATGAATTTAAAGGAAAAAAAATATCTTTTGCTTGACTTAGACGGTGTTTGCTACGGAAAACATAATAATTATTCATTGGAAAAAGTTTTCGGTCAAGTTTCAAAAAGAATGACAAAGTTTATTTCTGAAAGACTTAATATTGATATGAATTCTGCAAAGGAATTACAAACAAATTATTTCTATAAATATAATACAAGTTTAAATGGTCTTATGATACATCACAATATTCCCCCAGAAGAATTTTTGAAATATGTTCACACAATAGACCTTTCATTTATGAAAGAAGATAAAGTAATGAGAAATGAGCTTGAAAAATTAAATATGGAAAAATTTATATTTACAAATGGGAGTGCAGAACATGCTAAAAATATTCTATCACATCTCGGATTATATGACTTGTTTGGCAGGGAAAAAGTATTTGATATTCAAGATGCTGGCTATGTCCCTAAACCAGAGGCTAAAACTTTTGATTTAATGGTAAAAAAATTTGGTATTGATCCAAAACAAACTATTTATATAGAGGATATTGCTAAAAATCTAAGTATAGGTCATGAAAGAGGATGTACAACTGTTTGGTTAATCAACGACGAGCATTTTGGAAAGATGGACTCAAATAAAGATTATATTTCTCATAAAATTGAAAATCTGTCTTTATTTCTTAAGGAAATAAGGTTATTAAAAAGTCAATAAATTATGTCTATAGAAAAAATCATAAATGATGCTTGGGAAAATAAAAATCAAGTAAATCCAAATTCAGATCAATCTTTAAAAGATGCAATAAATCAAATTATAGATGATTTAGATAGCGGCAAATCTCGTGTAGCTGAAAAAATAAATGGTGAATGGATTACTCACCAGCATTTAAAAAAAGCAATTATGTTAAGTTTCAGAATTTATCCAATGGAAAATTTAAATGGTCCATACAGCAGTTGGTATGATAAATCTCACTTACTAAAAGGTAAAACAGCTGGATGGTCTAAAGAAGAACATGAGAAAGCTGGATTTCGAATGGTTCCAAATTCACCTGTAAGAAAAGGCTCCTTTATTGGAAAGAATGCTGTTCTAATGCCATGCTATGTGAATATAGGTGCATACATTGATGAAGGTACTATGTTAGACACTTTCTCACGAGCAGGATCATGTGCTCAAATAGGAAAAAATTGTCATATATCTGCCGGATCAGGAATAGGAGGAGTATTGGAACCTGCCCAAGCACTCCCGACTATCATTGAGGATAATGTTTTTGTTGGTGCTATGTCTGAGGTTGTAGAAGGAGTAATTGTGGGTGAAGGATCAGTTTTAAGTATGGGAATGTATATTGGCCAATCAACTAAAATAGTTGATAGAAAGACAGGTAAAATATCTTATGGTAGAATTCCCCCTTATTCTGTAGTGGTTCCAGGCTCCCTGCCAGATAAAAATGATACTTCAAAGCCATCTCTATATTGTGCCGTAATTATAAAACAGGTTGATGAAAAAACCAGATCAAAAACATCTGTAAACGATCTTTTAAGAGAATAAAATAATGACAGTTTTTAATGAGATTAAATTAGCCAAAGAGCTAATTAAATATCCATCCATAACTCCAATAGACGCAGGCGTGATGAGATTTTTAGAAAAAAAATTAAAAAAATTAGGCTTCAAAACAAAAATTATTGAGTTTAAAGAAAAAAATTTTAAACCAGTAAAAAACTTATATGCAAGATTAGGCACTAAAGGTCCAAATTTTTGTTTTGCTGGACACTTAGATGTAGTCCCTCCAGGAAACGTTAAAAATTGGTCTGTAAATCCTTTCAGACCATCAATAAAGAAAGGATATTTAATTGGAAGAGGTGCAAATGATATGAAAAGCTCAATTGCAGCGTTTGTTTCAGCAGTTAGTTGTTTTTTGTCAAAAAAAAAAAAATTTAATGGATCACTTAGTTTTTTAATTACTGGGGATGAGGAAGGAGATGCAGTCAATGGTACAAAAAAAGTAGTAGAATACTTAATTAGAAAAAGGGAAAAAATAAATTTTTGTTTAGTTGGAGAGCCAACTAATCCAAACAAACTAGGAGAAATGATTAAGATAGGACGTAGGGGAAGTATAACTGGAAATCTAACTATTTCTGGTGTTCAAGGTCATGTAGCGTATCCAGATCGTGCTAATAATCCTTCTACAACTATTGTGAAGATTCTTAATGAGCTTAAAAAAATCAAATTCGATAACGGAACAAAAAATTTTCAACAAACTAATTTAGAAATAACTAAAATCAATATTGATAATACTGCTGATAATGTAATTCCTCAAACAGCTCAGGCGACGTTTAATATAAGATTTAACAATAAACATACTTCAAGATCAATTAAGAGAAGGCTGAAAAAAATTTTTCAAAGAATATGTAAAAAGAGAAAATCAAGATATAAAATTGATTACAAGGTTTCTGGAGAAGCTTTTTTAACCAAAACTAACAGTACAACTTTAATGATAAAGAAAATCATTAAAAAGGTAACAAAAATTAAACCAAAACTTTCTACAACTGGAGGAACTTCTGATGCGAGATTTATAAAAAAAATATCTCCTTGCTTGGAGTTTGGCTTAGTTGGAAAAAATATGCATAAAATAGATGAATCAGTATCTTTAAAAGATTTAAAAAATTTAACTAAAATTTACGAAAATATTCTTCAAAACTATTTTAGATGAAAACAGTAATCATAAATTCTGAGTCATACGAAAAACATATCACAGGAGATGGTCATCCCGAACAACCTAAAAGAGTAGTTGCTATAAAAGAAAAATTAAAAAAAAGAAATGATTTAATTTGGCAAAAACCAGATCTAGTCCCATATGACATATTATCCATGACTCACTCTAAAGAGTACATTGATAATTTGAATAATTCCTTTCCACAAAAAGGACTTAAATTTTTAGATGGCGATACTGTTGTGTCGCCAGATAGTAAAAAAGCTGTATTTGAGGCTGCAGGTTCAACTATCAGAGCAATAGATGGGATAGAAAAAAAAGAATTTAAAAATGCTTTTTGTTTAACAAGACCTCCAGGTCATCATGCGGAAAAAAGTAAGGCAATGGGATTCTGCTGCATATCTAATGCTGGAATAGCAATGAATTATTTAATAAGTAAATACAACTATAAAAGAATTGCTTGCGTAGATTTTGATGTGCATTGGGGAAATGGAAATTATGATGTTATGCGTAGTAACAAAAATTCATTATATATCTCTACACACCAATATCCTTTTTATCCAGGAGGTGGAACTGACAAAGATAAAGGGGACTTTAATAATTCTCTCAATATTCCTTTACCGGCGGGCACAAGTTCTGAAGAATATTTTAATGCTTTTGACAGAGTTTTAAACAGATTAGTAGAATATAAACCTGATTTTCTTTTATTTTCAGCAGGTTTTGATGCACATAAAGACGATCCTTTGGCTCAATTTCAACTTTGCTCAAAAGACTTTTATGAGATTACAAAAAGAACATTATCAGCTACTAATAAGTTTACCGATGGAAAGGTTGTTTCCATTCTGGAAGGTGGATATGATTTAAATGCTTTAGCTGAAAGTGCAAATGAACATGTTAACGCACTTATAGAATTTAATTGAAAAATATTTACTTCGTTATAATCAATCTTAATGAAATTATATAAGATAAAAAAATCCAAAATTGATAATAAGGGTCGTGGACTTTATGCCACAAAAGACATTAGAGAAGGCACTAAAATTATAGATTATGTGGGTAAAATTGTTACAAACAAGCAAGTTGACGAGTCGGTTAAGTTTGACAATAAAAAACCTATTTACCTTTTCACTTTAAATAAAAAATATACACTAGATGGTGATTTTTCGTGGAATACTGCTGGTTTAGTTAATCATTCGTGTGATAATAATTGTGATTATAATGGTAAGGGTTTTAAGGTTTGGATTACAGCAATCAGAAATATAAAAAAAGGTGAAGAATTTACGTGTGACTACGGTTTTGGTTATGATGAAGACTACAAACAATTTCCATGCAAATGTGGTTCTAAAAACTGCTGTGGATATATTGTAAGAGCAGAGTCTAGATGGAGAATTAATAAAAAATTTTCAATGAAAAATAAAGTAAAATTAATAAATAATTCTCATTAAATAAAGACCTTCAGGAGGTGCCGGGGGAGCACATAATACTCTTTTTTTTGATTTAAGAACATTATCGAATTTTTCTAAAGACCATTTTTTTTCACCAACATATTTTAAGCATCCCACCATAGAACGAACTTGTTGTTGCAAAAAAGATTGAGATTTAAATTCGATTTCAATTTTATTTTTTAAGGATCTAATTTTAACTGATTTCATTGTTTTAATTGGGCTTTTGGCTCTGCAATTAGAAGACCTGAAAGAGGAAAAATCTTTTGTTCCAAGTAATTTTTTTGCTGCTTTTTTCATTGTTATTAAATCGAGTTTATTTATTACATGCCAAGCTCTATTTTTATCAATAACAGGACTGCTCATTCGATTAATAATGATATATTTGTATATTCTAATTTTTGCTGAAAATCTTGCATGAAAATTTTGATTTCTAAGTTTTAATTTAAGAATTGTGACTGCATCTTTATTTAAAAAAAAATTTATTGATTTTAAAAATTTTTGTGAGTTAATTATCTTTTTTTTGCATTCAAAATGAGCTGATTGCTCCATTGCATGAACTCCTTTGTCAGTTCTTCCAGAGCCAAATAATAATACCTTTTCTTTTAATACTTCAGAAATTTTTTCTTGAATTAACCCTTGAATAGTTTTACCTTTTATTTGGATTTGCCATCCTCTAAAATTTGTACCAACATATTCAATTAAAATCTGGTATTTAAACATTACTTATTACAACACCCTTTTTAATTTGTGACCCAAGAATAAACTCACCAATTTTTTGCACATTTTTTCCTTGTCTTTGAATTTCAAGAATTTTAATAGATTTATTTTCACTACATGCTATCTCTAAGTTATCAGTTAGAACTTCGCCAGCTTTTCCAACACCATTACCTACCTCTGCTTTTAAAATTTTATATCTTTCACCATTAAAATTGAAAAAAGCGCCAGGAGATGGAAATAAACCATTTATTTTTCCTAAAATTTTAAAGGCATTATCATTCCAGCTTATTTGGCCTTCATCTTTACTTATTTTTTTTGCATAAGTAGCTCTAGAATGATCTTGATCTATAAATATTGACTTATCCTCCAAGATATCATCTACTTCGTCTAATATTTTCTCTGCAGCCAAGAATGATAATTTTTCTGATATTTCTTGTGCATTAAGATTTTGATCTAACTTAATTTTATAAGTATTGCTAACTGGTCCCATATCTAATTTCTCGTTAATTCTCATAATACTAATTCCTATTTCAGAGTCTAAATTCATTATTGATCTTTGAATTGGTGCTGCGCCACGCCACGATGGAAGAATAGATGCATGAATATTTATAAAACCTTTTTTTGTTAAATTTAAAAATTCTTTTGGTATTATCTGTCCATAAGCAACAACAATAGCAAGATCTGCATTTATATTTTTCAAAAACTCAAACTCTTCCACATTATTTTTCAAACTTTTAGGGCATCTGAAATCAATATTCAAAGTTTCTGATATACCCTGGATTGGTGATTTATTAATTCTCTGTCCACGTTGAGATCTTTGTGGTGGTTGCGTGTAAACATTAGTTATTGGAAATCCATTTTGATACAAAGATTTTAAAATTGGCACTGCGAACAAAGGAGTGCCCATAAAAATTATTTTTCTAGCCATTTACACCAATATTCTATCTGGATTTTTTTTAATTTTTAAAATTTTTTTTACAATTAAATCTCTTTTTAATTTAGATAAATGATCTATGATCAACTTACCATCTAGATGATTTATTTCATGCTGAATACAAGTTGAAAGAAGACCATCAAACTCTTCTATTTTAATTTTTCCTTCAATATCTATATACTCTATTTCACAGATTTTAGGTCTTTGAATCTCTATAAAAGTTTCTGGAATAGATAAACATCCCTCTTCATAAACCGCCATTTCATCACTCACTTTTCTTATAGTTGGATTAATAAAACACATTGGTTTTTTTTCTTCATCTTTTGAAGAAACATCAACAACTAAAACTCTTTTTAATATTCCCACTTGAACAGCAGCAAGACCAATTCCTTTTGAATTATACATAGTTTCAAACAAGTCTTTAATGAGTTTTTTTTCATTTACTCCAATTTTTTCAATCGGTTTGGAAATTTTTTTTAATATTTCATCTGGAACGGTTATTATCTCTCTAATGCTCATGGTTTAAATAAATAAACTAATTTTTAAACTTTTAAAGGAAGAACTTTTAATAAAATCTTATTTCTGATGTAATCAATATTTAATTGATTTAAAGCGGTTACGATAAAATATATTGTATCCTCGTCTAAAACCTCAAGTTTATCTTGTCCAATAACTTCAATAATTCTCAAAATTGTTGCACCAACTTCATTATTATTTATCATCACTTGAATATCAGTTGGAATTTCAGAGTCATTTAGTTCATAAAGATCATCGTATTTTTTTGAAATTTTAATTCCATCTGACTTTATAGATTCAATTAAAATTATATCTTTTTTGCTCAATTGATATTTTTTATCCTTCTTAATTTTTTTTAAAAAATTATTTAAATCCTTTTCAATTTTAGATTTTGCATAATCTCCATTAAAATAATTCACTAATCTTGATTGATGAAGAATATCTTTGTTAAACTTAATATCTTTTTTTTTCTCCTTAGTATTTTTTAAATAACTTAAATAAAAACTACTATAATTTGATGCTACATCCTCAGAATTAATATTTTCCAAAAATTCGACTAACTTTTTATCAAAAGCATCGCCATGTTCATCTTTTATGAAAAGATCCTTTAATATTTTTAATAATTCAAGTTTATTGTTTGTTTCAGACTCTAAAAGAATTTTTTGATATATCAATGCTTTTGCCTCAACATTTGATAAAGTTTTATAGGCTTCTGTAGCATTTAAAAGTTGATTTATATTAAATTGAAATTTTTCATATAATTTAAAAAGATCATTCTCTGGGTAGTTTTTATCGTGAGTTGCTTTTTCAATTAACAATATTTTTTCAACATCATCTATTTCTATATCATTAATGTTGTATAATAGATTTGATGCAGCTAAATATTTCCAGATTAATTCAGCTGTTGATTCTTTTGGCTCAAAAGTGAAATCTGGATTAGTTCTATGCGCTAAATGAAAATCTAAAATATTTTTTTCAGATATCTTTTTCTCAGTTTTATCAGTGTAGCCAAACAAAAAATTAAGTTTATTCTCGAAATATTCATCTTTAAATCCAAGTTCTTTTTTTAAATCAAAAATTAACTGGGCTTCCTCGTTTTTTCCATCATTTATTAAGCAGTATAAATTGAACTTAGATAAATATTCATCATTAATAATTTCATTAGTTTTAGAAAAAATTTCACAAGCTTTCGAAACATTTGACTCTGATAAATATTGATCAACTAAAAATCTACTCAACTCTGGATGTAAATTAATTACCTGGTTCTTAATTAAATACTGCTCAATTAACTCTCTATCTTTATTCTTGATTAACCAATCTGATTTAAATTTTAAAAACTCGTCTTCTTTGATATTTAATTGTGGATAGTATGCGTTAGTTAATAATGCAATATTCATTAAATCTGTGGCGTCTTCTGATAAACTTATTTTAGATAAATTAGAAAATAGATACTTGAGCTGATCTCCGTTTGAATTTGACCACATATCAATTTTTAAATCATAGTCCTCAGGATCATAAAGTCCTATTATTTTTAATTCTTTTGAGTTCAGCGTTGAGTCTATCTCAACTGAATTAATCTGATTATTTGATTGCAATTCGTATATACTTAGTTCTGAAACCTGATTGTCTTTATCTATCTTAGAATTATCATTAGATGATTCCTGCTCTTCATTGTTTTTATCGATACTCCAAATATCAATTGGTTGGTCTTCTGCATTTAAAATTGATCCAAAAAAGAAAACAAATAATAAGATGAATGAATACTTTCTATTTAACGATTTTAAAATTTTCATTAGGAATAATTTTTTCTATTTCTTTTTTAGGGGCAGGAAAATCTATTTTATTTAAAAGAAAAACTACTCCAAGAACAATTATTGAAATTAATGATAACTTTATAGCTAAACTAAAAATAATTCCTCTTGAACTTGTTTTTTTAGTAAATTGCATATACTTTTGATTAAATTCAAATTAAGACATATTTGTGTTTTTTCAATACAGAAACTTATGAAATCAAAAAAAAATTTAGTTTTTTTAGGTATGATGGGATCTGGGAAGTCATCTATAGGCTCAATTATATCAAAAAAACTCAATATAGAATTTATTGATATAGATAATGAAATAGAGACAGAATTGGGCATGAAAATTTCAAAAATCTTTGAGGAGAAAGGAGAAAAATATTTTAGGAATATTGAAGAAGAAATTACGTTAAAAATTTTAAAAAATAAAAGGAAAGTAATATCTTTAGGTGGTGGAACCTTTTTGAATAAGAAAATTTGTAAAGAGATTGTAGAAAATCATATATCTTTCTGGTTAAACTGGGAAATTAAAACATTATTAAATAGAATAAAAAATAGTCACAAAAGACCTATAGCATTTAAATCTACAAAAAATGAGTTGATAAAACTAATTAATGATCGATCTATCATTTATTCTAAAGCACATTATAAAATTAATTGTGAGGGTTTATCTAAAAATGAGGTAGTAAATAATATATTAAATATTTATGAAGCAAATTAAACTAAATATAAAAACAAAAAACGAAAATTATCCAATCATAATTGGTTATGATTTGACTAAAAATCTACTTCCTATACTGAAAAAGAATTCAATAACTTTCAACCAATGTTTATTGGTAATTGATAAAAAGGTTCCATCTAAAATAATCAACAAAATAACAAAATCCTTAAAAAGTAAAAAACTTTTTAAATATTATTTTGATGCTAATGAAAAAAATAAAAATCTAAAAAAAGCAAATGAAATGTTAAATATTTTACTTAAGAGAAATTTTTCAAGACAAGATTGCTTAATCGCTGTCGGAGGAGGAATAACAGGTGATGTTAGTGGGTTTGCTGCAAGCCTTTTTAAAAGAGGACTCCAATTTATTAATTTACCAACTACTCTTTTATCCCAAGTTGACTCGTCAGTAGGTGGCAAAACGGGTGTAAATACAAAAGAGGGTAAAAATTTAATAGGAAGTTTTTATCAACCTAAACTAGTTATTACCGATACTGAATTTTTACACTCTCTTCCAGTTAGAGAAATTGTTTGTGGTTATGCAGAAATACTAAAGCATTCTCTAATAAAAAACAAAAATTTCTTTAATTTTTTAAATAAGAATACTCAAGAAATTTTAAATTTAAAATCAAATTATATTGAAAAAGCTATTCATCAAAGTTGTAAAATCAAAAAAGATGTTGTTGAAAAGGACGAAAATGAAAAGGGACTAAGAAAAATTTTAAATTTTGGACATACTTTTGCTCATGCGTATGAAGCTTCTTTAGGATATTCAAAAAAATTAAATCATGGTGAGGCTGTAATTTTAGGAATGAAAAGTGCATTAAAATTTTCATTAAAAAATCAAATACTCTCTATTAAGGAGTTTCAATCAATAATTTCGCACATGAATAAGTTAAAAATTCCATTAGAGGTAAAAAATTATTTTTCAATTAAAGACTTGAATAAAATTCTTCTATTTATGGTCAAGGATAAAAAAAATTATTCAAAAAAAATTAATTTAATCTTATTAAAAAGGATTGGCCACACAGTTTCAAAAAATCATTATAAAAAAGAAAAAATTAAAAACTTTTTAAGACAGGAGCTAACTAATTAAAATTTGAATTGAATGTATATACTTGTCTAACTCATCCTTTAAAACTTTATAAATTTTTTTATTACTTTCGATTCGACTGAATTTATTAAGTTCTTTAGAATTTATATTTAATTTCAAATGAAATCTACCTGGTAGATTTCCAGCATGATTTTTATGTAAGAAAGATTTGTCTTCAATAAAAATGTTTTCAATTTCGAAATTTCTTTCTAACTTTTTTTTTACAATTGAAATTAAGTCATTTATATTCATAAATATTATTAATATAACATGAAAAATATTTGTAATTGGAAAAATTGTAAAGAAATTGGTGAATACAAAGCACCTGTTGAAAAGGATAATAGTAGAAAATATAGAATGCTTTGCCTGGAACACGTAAAAGAATTTAATAAAAACTGGAACTATTTCTCGGGGATGAATGATCATCAAATTATAGATTTTTTAAAATCTGATATGACTTGGCACAAACCTACTCAAAGCTTCAGCTCATCAGATAATTTCTTTAAAGTTTTATGGAATAACACGTTAAAAGATGAGTTTGGAAAAGAAAGATTTGGAAGCGAATATGACCACATGCGACAATTCAAATTTGACCATAAAGACATAAAAGCATTTGAAATTTTAGGAATTTCAGTAGGATTAAATTGGAAAAAAATACAACAGAAATTTAAAATCCTTGTCAAAAAATTTCACCCAGATATAAATGCAGGGAATAAAAAATACGAGGAAAAACTAAAACAAATTACTTTAGCATATACACAATTAAAAAACACTTATAGAGAAAAAATTGACTCCTAATATTAATTTACAACCAGATATAAAAATTTCTATTAAGCAGACATTCGGGCTAGATTCTGAAATGGAAGTTGATGCTTTTTCCCAAAAAAGTGAATACGTTCCTGAAATCGATAAAACTTATAAATTTGACAGAGACACTACCTTAGCTCTTATTTCTGGTTTTGCTTTTAATAAAAGAGTATTAGTTCAAGGTTATCACGGAACTGGGAAATCTACTCATATCGAACAGATTGCTGCAAGACTAAATTGGCCATGTATTAGGGTTAACTTAGACAGTCATATCAGTCGTATAGATTTAATTGGAAAAGATGCAATAGTTTTACAAGATGGAAAACAAGTTACTCAATTCAATGAAGGAATTTTACCGTGGTCAATTCAAAACCCTGTTGCTCTCGTTTTTGATGAATACGACGCTGGAAGACCCGATGTAATGTTTGTTATACAGAGAGTATTAGAGGCTGAAGGAAATTTTACCCTCCTAGATAAAAATAAAGTAATTAAACAGAACAAATACTTTAGACTATTTGCAACTTCAAATACTGTGGGTTTAGGAGATACGACTGGCCTCTACCATGGAACACAACAAATTAACCAAGGGCAAATGGACAGATGGAACATTGTTACAACTCTAAATTACCTTAGCCTAGAAAAAGAGATGGAGATTATTTTAGCTAAAAATAAAAACTTAAATAATCAAAAAGGCAAAGAAAAAGTTGCGAATATGATTAAAGTAGCATCATTGACTAGAAAAGGTTTTATAGCTGGAGATATATCAACTGTAATGAGTCCTAGAACAGTTATGCACTGGGCTGATAATGCTGAAATATTTAAAGATATAGGATATGCTTTTAGAGTAACTTTTTTAAATAAGTGCGATGAGATGGAGAAAAATACTATCGCAGAATATTATCAAAGATGTTTTGGTGAGGATCTTCCAGAATCTTTAATAAATATTCAAATCTAATGAGTAAAGAAACAAATCTTAAAGAAAAATTAAAACAAGCTCTCACTTCAACAATAAAAGTAATTTCAGATGATTTAGATGTAAAAAGTAAAATAGATAATAAAAGAATATCAAAAAAAACAGATTACATTGAATTAGAAAACCTTAATAATAAAGGTGATTTCATTAAAGCAAGAGCTGAGAGCGACTCTACAGCATTAAAAAAAAAGTTTTCAAATGAAAAAATTTTTAAAACTCATTCTCCTTTAAATTCTAATTGTCAATCTTTATACGCAATAGCTGAGAAAATTAGATATGAAAGCCTAGGAAGTCAAATGCTTAAAGGAATAGAAAAAAATTTAAAAGATAATTATGATCAACAAATAAATTTAAAAAAAAAAGAACAAATTAAAAATAAAGAAGATGTTCCTGTTCAAGAAGCATTTGAGCTTTATATGCTTAAAAACTTTCATGATATAAAATTAAACAGTGTATCCTCTAAAATACTCAATATTTGGGAACAAGATTTTGACCAATCTATAAAGGAGCACCTCAAATTTTTTAAGGACAATTTGAATGATCAAAATAAATATGGCTCAAAATTCTCAGAAATACTTCAAAATCTTGACATTTTTAGCTCTGATGAAACTGAGTCAAAAGAAGAAAATCAAGATGATGGTTTAGATAATCCGTCAAATGATGATCAAGACAGTTCGAATGATGATAAAAAAGATCAAAAAAAAGATGACGAAAATGAAGCTAGTCTAGAATCTGATTATGATATCGATGAGTACAAATTAGATGAGCAACTTATTGATTCAAATTCTGAACAACAAAATTCTGAACAAGTAATACAGAAAAAAAATTTAGGTGAACTCAATATAGATTACAAAATTTACACAAATAAGTTTGATGAAATAGTAAAGGCTGAAAATTTAGAAAATGCAGATGAGACAGGTAAACTTAGAAAAACGTTAGATCAACAATTAAGTGGGTTTCAAGATTTAGTTACCAAGCTTGCTAATAAACTTCAAAGACAATTACTAGCCAAACAAAATAGAGCTTGGGAATTTGATTTGGAGGAAGGTCTTTTGGACAGTTCAAAACTCCCAAGAATTATTATGGATCCATATAATTCTTTGTCTTTTAAAAAAGAGAAAGATTTAGATTTTAAGGATACTGTCGTGACTTTATTAATTGATAATTCTGGGTCGATGAGAGGAAGACCCATTACAATAGCTGCTATTTGTGCAGATATTTTATCAAGAACTTTGGAACGTTGCTCAGTAAAAGTAGAAATTTTAGGTTTTACAACAAAAAATTGGAAAGGTGGTCAAAGTAGAGAGACTTGGAATAAAGAGGGAAAACCTAAAACTCCTGGTAGATTAAATGATTTAAGACACATAATCTATAAGAGTGCAGACACTCATTGGAGGCAAGCAAAAGGAAATCTTGGTTTAATGTTGAAAGAGGGATTGCTTAAAGAAAATATAGACGGTGAAGCAATTAATTGGGCTTTTTCTAGATTAAAAAAACGTAAAGAAGAACGAAAAATTTTAATGGTAATATCAGATGGAGCACCAGTAGATGACTCTACTTTATCAGTAAATACAGGTGATTTTTTAGAGAAACATTTAAAAAAGATTGTTAAATTTATAGAAGAAAAAACTGAAATTGAAATACTTGCAATTGGAATAGGACATGATGTTTCAAGATATTACAATCGCGCAATAAAAATTACAGATGTTAATGAGCTTGGAGATGTTATGATTTCTCAACTAAGTTCATTATTTGATACAAAAATTAAACTCAATTAAATATTAAATAAATCTTTATTTTTCCATTTAATTAAAATTTCAGCTCCACTTCTGGTTTTAGAATTTCTGCAAAGTACAGTCGCAAAATTTTTTTCTAATAAAGTTTTTCCTATAAATATTCCTAAACCTAAACCAATTTTTGATTGTGTTTGTGAATTATATGATTTTAAATAAGGTTCACCAATTTTTGGTATTATATCATTTGGGTATCCTGAACCATCATCTTCAATAGTTATTTCTGTAAATTCACTATCACTTTTCAAAGTTATGAAAATATTATTTTTTGAAAATTTATTAGCATTACCTATAAAATTTCTTAACCCGTAAATAATTTCTATAGATTTGGTGATTTTTTTTTTATTTGAATCTTGATCGAAATTAAAAATAAAATTTTTTTTACTTATCTCTTTAAAAGATAATATTATTTCATTTATATATTCTCTAATAGTTATATCTTTATCAATAAAATCATCTTCTTCCACAGGATTTAGCGTTAATTTTTTCAAAATTGAGTTGCATCTTTCAACTTGACTAGAAAGAAGCTCTATATCTTTCTCAATTTCTTTTTGCCCCTTAAATTGCTTGGATAATTCATTAGAAATAATTGTTATGGTCGATAGTGGAGTTCCTAATGAATGAGCCGCAGCCGCTGCTTGACCACCTAATGATAAAAGTTCGTGTTCATTTGCCATTACCTCCTCCATTTTAGATAATGCTTCTTTTCTTAAACGAGACTCTGTTCCAAATGTCATTGCGAAGTAATTTAAAAATAATAAAGCAATAATCAATGCAATAGGAATAGAATAAAAGTAATAAGGACTAACATGAAAATGATTGCTAAGTGGAAAAGGTAATTCTGTAGAGAAAAAAGTCAGAGTTATTATAATAAATGTGGTCAAAGCAACAAATAAGCAATTAGTCCTAAAACTCAAATTTGATGAAGAAAATACACTTGGTATTAATATGAAAATAATAAACGGATTAACTATTCCACCAGTCAAATAAAGCAAAATTCCAAGTTGCAAAATGTCAATTACTAAGAAAATAAATGCCGATCTATCTGATAATTGCGTTTTTTGATAAACAAAAGTCAGGTAAAGGTTGCTTAATGTTCCTAAAAATATAACTAAATTTGAAGTGATGAAATCAAATTTAAAGTTTAGAACAAAATAAACAAAATTAACTGCAATTAACTGCCCTAGAATTCCAATCCATCTTAAAGCTATATAAGTTGATTTTTTAAATGAATGATATTTTGAAGTTTCGAAAAACCTCATTGTTAAATGTCAAGATTCTGAGCATTAATTGCATTGGATATAATAAAATCCTTTCTTAATGCAACATCATTACCCATCAATGTATGTATCAAACTCTGATCTTTTTTGAAATCTTTTGAATATTGCACTTGTAATAAATTTCTATTTTCAGGATCTAAAGTCGTACTCCACAATTCTTCAGGATTCATTTCCCCTAAACCTTTGAATCTTTGAATGCTTAATTTAGATTTTTCTAAATCAAAAGTCTTGGTATATTCTTTTGTGCCTTTTTTAATTTTCTTAAGCTCTTTGTTATTTTTTAAGATATAATTTTCTAATTCTTTTTCATCTTTGATATATATACCTTTAGACCCTTTATTAATTTTAAATAAAGGTGGTTGTGCTAAATACACATGACCATTTTCTATTAATTTGTTAAAAGGTTTGTTATTAAAAAAAGTTAAAAGTAATGCTCTTATATGAGAGCCATCAACATCAGCGTCTGTCATAATAATTATTTTACCATATCTTAAATCTTTTAAATCTATCTCATGAGCTTTAGGGTCTAATCCTAATGCATTTATTAAAGTAACTATTTCATTGGAAGAAATCATTTTTGAAAGAGCCTTAGTTCTTTGATCAGAACCATTTTTAAATCCGTTTTTATTTTCTTTTAAATCTTCAACATAAGTATTTAAAATTTTACCTCTCAATGGCAGCACAGCTTGATTTGATCTATTTCTGCCTTGTTTTGCTGATCCTCCTGCCGAGTCTCCCTCGACTATAAATAATTCAGTGCCCTCTTGTTTACCAATTTGACAATCAGCCAACTTTCCAGGTAAACCACTTAGTTCAAGAGCACCTTTCCTTCTTACATTTTCCCTAGCTTTTCTAGCAACATCTCTTGCTGTTGCTGCTTGAATAATTTTCATTAATATTACTTTTGATATCGATGGATTTTGATCAAACCAGATTGATAATTTTTCACTTATTATAGTTTCAACTAATGTTCTTACCTCAGAAGAAACTAATTTATCTTTTGTTTGTGATGAAAATTTTGGGTCTGGAATTTTTGCTGATAATACACAAGTAAGACCCTCTTTTATGTCATCTCCTGATATAGCAAGTTTATTTTTTTTTAAAAGATTATTATCATTTACATATTTATTAATAATTCTAGTTAAAGCACTTCTAAATCCTAATACATGAGTACCGCCATCTTTTTGATATATGTTATTTGTATATGGCAAAACCTCTTCCGAATAACCCGCGTTCCACTTAAGAGAACATTCAATTTCAATATTTCCTCTTTTTCCGTCAATATAGATTGGTTTTTTAAAAAGATCATTTCCATTTTTATTTTGTAACTTTTCTCTTTTTTCATCTAAAAATTCCACAAACTCTAATACTCCACCGTCAAATTTAAAATCTTGTGTTTTTTCTTTTTTTTGAGAACTATCAACAAATGTTATTTTTATTCCTTTATTTAAAAAAGCTAATTCTCTCATTCTTTTTATAAGAATAGATCCACTAAATTTAGTTGATGAAAAAATTTCTTTTGAAGGTAAAAAAGTAATTTGTGTTCCAGTTTCTTTTGATTTGCCTATTTCTTTTAATGGTTTTTTTGCTTTACCATTATTAAATTCTACAAAAAATTTTTTACCATCTCTATCAATTTCTAATTCTAATCTTTCTGATAAAGCATTAACTACTGAAACTCCCACGCCATGTAATCCACCAGATACTTTATAAGAGTCATGATCAAATTTTCCACCAGCATGTAATTGTGTCATAATTACCTCTGCAGCAGATTTTTTTTCTCCTGTGTGAATATCAACTGGGATACCTCTACCGTCATCTCTTACAGTCACAGTTCCATTTGAGTTTATTTTTACATAAATATTCTTGCAATATCCCGCTAACGCTTCGTCAATAGAATTATCGACGACTTCATAAACCATATGATGTAATCCGGTTCCATCGTCAGTGTCACCGATATACATTCCAGGTCTTTTTCTTACTGCTTCGAGACCTTTTAATACTTTAATAGAGTCTGCTTGATATGTTTTATTATTTATCATTTTTATATAATTAGGAAAAAAAAATTATAACATTTTTTAAAAAAATTGCTTAAATTTAAATCTTAAATCGGTAAAAAAAATTGTTTATAAAGCTCATAAATTCACCCTACCAAGGTAAATTCTTTTTTAATAAGTTTATAAATGCTCCATTGTGATCTTTATTATCACAAATGATATCAATCAAATATTCTGCACATTTTTCTGGACTAAGAAAACCCTTTTGATTCATGCCTGTTTTTACATTTCCAGGATCAATCGTTATTGTTGAAGTTCCAAAATTTCTTTTTAAATCAATTGATAGGTTTTTTGAGATAGAATTTAGTGTGGATTTACTTGTCCTGTAAATATATAAATTTCCTTTATCATTTAATTCAATGCTTCCAGCTCTACTGGTTAGATTAATAATTTTTTTTAAATATTTCATTTTATCGTTCTGAGAGATTAATTGTAATATTTTTAAAATGGAGAGAGAATTTAATTTTAATATTTCAATTAAATTATCGAAGTCTATATTATTTATCAGTTGATTATTTGATCCGAATTGTCCTGCACAATTTATAATTAATTCTATTTTGTTATCTAATATTACTTTTTCAATATTTTGATAATTATTTATATCGGTTAAGTCACAATTAATTGAAATTAAATTTGAATTTTCCTTATCATGTAAATTTATTGAATTTTTATTGCAAATAGCAATTATTTTATTATTTTGAATTAATTTTTTGCAAAGACCTAAGCCTATTCCCGAACTTGCACCTGTTATTAAAATTGTTTTATTTTTTATTTCTGAATTTTTTTTTTTAAAAAATTTGAAGTTGTAAATCTTTTTTTTTAATAGTGTTTTTAATCCCATCTTTTTAATCTATTGATATTATCATATTTTAATCATTAGGTAATGGCGGAGAGAATGGGATTCGAACCCATGAAAGAGTTTCCCCTTTACACGCTTTCCAAGCGTGCGCCTTCAACCACTCGGCCACCTCTCCTTTTTTTACAATATGTACAATTTGTATTTTTCATAATTTTTAACCAAAAAATCTGGAAATGAATTATCGAAGTTGATTTTTTTATATTGATGTCCTCTTTCAAAAAGATCAATTTTTTTTTCAATTTTTGATTTAATAACGTTTGGATCTGAAAATTTTTTTGAACTAAATTCAGAATGAGCAAATGTTTTTAGTTTTATTGATATAGTTTCTGGAGACATTATATTATTAAAGTGCCAACCAGCTTCTCTAAATATTTCTATACTTTTCTCCTTATCAATTCTAAAAAATTTATATCTTAAATTCTTCGATTTAATTTTTTGTCTCATAAAATCAATAGATTTTAAATGTTTTTTTTTACAAACTCTTGTTCCTTCCCAAGGAGACTCATGGGCATTAAAAAGATTAAATTTATAATTAAAACATTTTTGAAAAAAAATACCGTATTTTTTTTTTAATTGAAAATTTTCTAAAACCTTTGGATTAGGTATTTCATCAGGGTCAGAAAAAAATATAAAATCATTTGGTTCAGCAAAACTTAAGTTTTTGAAAAGAAATTCTCTTTGTATAGCCTGGTTTTTCCATAAGTCAGTTTCATCAGGGAATGGATCTTCTAATACTAAATATCTGATTTTATTTTTTGGATATAAACTACTATCGAAATTTAATTTTTTTGGATTATTTCTATGATCATATTTTGACTCACAAACCACAAAGTAATCTACGACATCCTTTAAAATATTATATCTAATATCGAAAATAAAATTATTGTCAAAAAAAGTAATGCAATCTAAAATTTTATTTCTCATTTACCCATTCATTCATTAATTTTGAATTAATAAATATTTCTTTTTTATTAATTCCGGGAAAACTAGCCTCTTTTTTATTATTTAAAATATCATTGCTAGTATGTTCGATTTCTAAGCTATAAATACTTTTAGTGTTTTTAAAATTGTATTTTTTTTTATTATTACTTAAAACTTCTATTTCACCAACATCAGGATTCCATGAATTTTTTATAACTATCTCACCCTTGTCTCCACTTAATATCGTTTTGTTACCAAAATCATTTTTAAATGATGTTGAAATATGTGAGGTAAATCTTTTATCAAAAATAATATTGATCGAACTTTGAATATCTAAATCACCAAATTCATAATCTTTTTCAATACCTTTAATTACAAAATTTTCATAATTTATGTTCTCTATCAATGAGGCAATGAATATACTCATTGATAGAGGGTAGCATCCTTGGTCAAAGATAACACCACCTCCAAGTTGTTTATTAAAATATCTTTTTTTTTTGTCTATTTTTTTCTTTAAAAAACCAAAAAAATTTTTTTTATAGATTAAATTTTTTCCAAAATCTGATTTCATTGAAACTATATTTCCTATTTCTTTATTTCGTATAATTTCAGTTACCTTTAATAATTGAGGGTGATATCTATACATAAATCCCTCTCCAAAAAAAATTTCTTTAAAATTTTTATGTTCAAAAACTATTTTACATTCATCAAATTTTATAAATGAGGGTTTTTCAACGAAAATATTTTTTTTTGCGTCCAATATTTTTAGTATCCATTGATAATGAAGGGTATTGGGCAATGCTATGTAAACAACATCTACATCTTTATTATTTATCAATTTTTCATAATCAGTAAACAGATATTCATTACTTATATTAAACTCTTTTTTAAATATATTTAATTTATCGTTACTTCGGCTGGCTACTGCTATTAATTTTGAGTTATTTGTATTATAAAATGATTTTGCAAATTCATATGCTATATTTCCAAGACCTAAAATGCCCCAATTTACTATTCTACTCATTACACCAACTTATATCAAATGATTAAGAAAAAAATAAAATATTTATACAAACAAGTAATAAAAAAAATTTTTATTTTTTTATATGGAAAAGTGTCAACACCAAAAAAAGTTAGGTCAAAATTAGATCTTAGAGTTATAAATAGCTTGATATCAAAACCGAAAACTTATTCAAAATATAAAATTTATTTAATCAAAAATGCGAGAATATTTACTGATAAAAATGAGAACGTGGCAATTATAAAAAATAATACAATGGTGCCTGAGATGTCTTTCCAACAATTTAACGGTATTTTAAAAAATGTAAAATATAATACAGCAGTTAAAAATGGAACTAATTCTTTTATAAAAAAAATTGAGGGTAAAGTTTTTAATCTGAACCAAGGTGCAAGTGGTAACAATTTTTTTCATTTTATTTTTGATATATTGCCCAAAATATATATTTTAAAATCAAAAATTAATCTCTCGGAAATTAATTTTTTTTATGTTTCAAATATAAGATTATGGCAGATCAAAATTTTTAATCTTATCGGAATAAAAAATAAAAAACTTCTGGATAGTGAAAAATTTAACCATATTTTTGCAAATGAAATTATTTCAGTAGAACATCCTTGGTATGAAAAAGGTGAATTTCAGAAGCAAGTTAAAAATATTCCAAAATGGATAATTGATAAAAATAGGAAAACATTTTTAAAAAAATCGTCGAAAATAAAATCGAAAAAAAAAATATTTTTAGATCGTTCAGGTTCAATTTATAATCATTGCCAAATTGAAAATATAGAAGTCATAAAAAATCTATTGGTAAAAAGTAATTTTGAGATCTTGCAACCTGAAAAAAAGAGTTTTCAAAATCAAATAAATATATTTAAAAATGCTTCTATAATAATTGGTGCACATGGTGCCTCTTTTACTAATATAATATTTTGCAAACCAGGAACAAAAATTATTGAAATAATTCCAACTGATCACCCTAATAAAAAATGTGAGACTATAAGTAATTTTCTAAATTTTAGATATTATAGAATTAAAACAAAAAAAAATAATTCTGACAAAAACTATCCTTTTAAAATATACCTTGAAAATCGGCATTTAGAATTAATAAAAAAAATTATTGATCTTTAGAAATTTTTAAAACTCCAATAAATGCTTCCTGGGGAATTTCTACTCTACCAAATTGTTTTGACCTAGCTTTCCCTTTCTTTTGTTTCTCTAACAATTTTCTTTTTCTATCAGTGGCACCACCACCATGAATCTTGGTAAGCACATCTTTTTTGAAACCTTTGATAGTTTCTCTTGCAATTATTTTTCCTCCAATGGCTGCTTGCACTGGTATCATAAAGTTATGTCTTGGAATTAAATTTTTTAATTTTTCACAAACCTCCCTACCTGTTTTTTGAGCAAAATCTTTATGTATCATCATTGCTAAAGCATCTACTGGCTCACTATTCACCAAAATCCCTAACTTTACTAAATCTCCCTCTTTATAATCATCAATATCATAATCAAAACTAGCATAACCACTGGTCATTGACTTTATTCGATCATTAAAATCAAAAACTACTTCATTTAAAGGTAATTCGTATGTTAAGACAGCTCTATTACCTGAGTAGGTTAAATTTTTTTGGATGCCTCTTTTATCTTGGCACAATTTAATTATTGATCCCAAGTATTGATCTGGTGTAATTATAGTTGCTTTTATCCAAGGCTCTTCAATAGACTTAATTAAAGTTGGATCTGGTAAACTTGATGGATTTTGTAAATCAATTACACTACCTTTAATTAAGTTGACCTTGTAGACTACGCCTGGAGTTGTCGTAAGTAAATTTACATCAAATTCCCTTTCTAATCTTTCGGTTATAATTTCAAGATGTAAAAGCCCTAAAAAACCACATCTAAATCCTAATCCCAAAGCTGACGACGATTCTGCCTCAAATGAAAAACTCGCATCATTTAATTGTAACTTTGCTAGTCCATCTTTTAATTTTTGATATTCTGAGCTATCAACAGGAAATAAACCACAAAATACTACTGGTTTGCTTGGTTTAAAGCCAGGTAAAGGATCTACGGCAGGCTTTGATGAGTCACAAATTGTGTCCCCTACCTTTGTTTCTGACAACACTTTTATCCCAGTTGTTATAAAACCAATTTCCCCACTATTTAATTCTTTTATATCTTTTGGCTTAGGAGTGAATACACCAACTTTTTCAACAATGTAATCTTGATTTGTAGAGAGCATCTTAACTTTCATATTCTTTGTAATTTTGCCATTAATTATTCTAACTAAAATTACGACACCAAGATATGTATCGTACCAACTATCAACTAATAAACATTTTAAATCCTCTTTAGAATTTCCTATAGGACCTGGTAATTTGTTTATTATTTGCTCTAGTATTTCATCAATACCTTCGCCAGTTTTTCCTGAACATGGAACAGCTGAGTCAGTGTCAATTCCAATTACATCCTCAATTTGTTTTTTAGTTTTATCAATATCTGACGCAGGTAAATCTATTTTATTTAAAACTGGAATTATTTCATGATTGATATCTAATGCTTGATATACGTTAGCTAAAGTTTGTGCTTCAACTCCTTGTGTGCTATCAACGATTAATATAGATCCTTCACAAGCATATAAAGATCTGCTTACCTCATAGCTAAAGTCTACATGGCCAGGAGTATCAATAATATTTAGTATGTAATTTTTTCCATCTTTAGATTTATAATTTAATTTTACAGTTTGAGCTTTAATAGTAATGCCTCTTTCTCTCTCGATTTCCATTGAATCTAGCACTTGGGCTTTCATTTCTCTTTCAGTGAGGCCTCCACACTTGTGAATAATTCTATCGGCTATAGTTGATTTACCATGGTCTATATGTGCAATAATTGCAAAATTTCTAATATTATCGATAGTGCTCATAATATTTTTTAAGTTCTAATTTTAGCACCAGTTTTGTTCTCAACAGCTTTAATTATTAAATTATTGATATTTTCTAGGTCGTAATCATTTAATGTTTTCTCATTTGATTGAATCGTTACACTTATTGCTATTGATTTTTGGTTTTCTGGAATATTTTGACCCTGATAAACATCAAAAACTTTTACATTACTAATTAATTTTTTATCAACACGTGATATAACATCGACTAAATCTTGAGCTTTTACATCCTTGTTTACTATAAATGCAAAATCTCTCTCTGATTTTTGAAAATCAGATACATTAAATTGTGTTTTTTGATCATTAAGTGTTTTTTTTGGTAATTTTAAATTATCTAAAAAAATTTCAAATCCAACCAAAGACTCTGTTTTTAAATCTATTTTTTTTAAAATATTAGGATGAATCTCCCCAAAATATGCTGCTACCTTATCTTTATCGGAATTTAAAAATAATCTACCTGATTTACCAGGATGGTAATAATCAGGGATTTCATTATCTATGAAGAACTTATCATAGCTATATCCTGCCTCTACCAAAGTCTGGATTACATCCCTCTTAACATCGAATACATCCACATTTCTCTCTTCTTCTATCCAAGATAACCTCGATTTTTTACCTGAAGATAAACCACAAATTACAGTATTTTGTTCACCTGGATTTGAACCGGTAAAAATAGGACCTATTTCAAATATTGATAAATCTTTAAAACCTCTATCCAAATTTTTTCCAATAGACATGATTAAATTTGAAAATATTGAATTTCTTAGAACACTCAAATCAGAGCTTATTGGATTTACAATTTCAATTTCTTTATTTTCTCCTTTAAAATAACTATTATAATTAGAATCTGTAAATGACCAAGTAATTGCTTCTAAATAACCTTTGGATGCAATAGCTCTTTGTAAGAAATGAAATAATTTTTGTGATTGAGTTAAAGTAGATTTTAATCTCTTTTTTATTGGATAAATTGTTTTTATTTTATTATAACCACTTATTCTTACTAGCTCTTCTACAATATCAATTTCTTGTGAAATATCAGGCCTCCAAGATGGTACTGTTATTTTAATGAAATTTTTTTCTTTTCTAAATTTAAAACCTAATTCTTTTAAAATTTTGAGTATTTGATTAATTGAAATTTTAAAGCCAGATATTTTTTCAAATAAAAACGGATCAAATTTTATAATTTTATTTTTAAATATCTTAGATTTTTGAATATCTACTTTACTAATTTCTCCACCACAGATTTCTTTAATCAATGCTGCAGCTTGATTTAAGCCTGCTTCAATAGATAGTGGATCAATACCTCTTTCAAACCTAAATTTTGCATCTGTATCTATATTTAATTTTTTTGCAGTATTTCTTATAGATCTTGGATCGAAATAAGCAGATTCTAATAATATATTTTTAGTATTGAGCTCTGTACTTGATCTTGTTCCTCCAATTATTCCACCAAGTCCTAAAATACCTCCATTATCGCTAATCACACACATGCCATTTTCTAATTTATAAACTTTATTATCAAGTGCTGTAAATTCTTCTCCTTTTTTTGAATTTCGCACTATGATACCTTTTTCAATTTTATCAGCATCATAAGCATGTAATGGACGATTTATGTCTAGCATTACATAATTAGTAATATCAACAATTGCTGAAATTGGTTTTTGGCCAACTGAAAATAATTTATCTTTTAACCATTTAGGACTTTCAGTATTTTTAACATTAGAGATTAAACAACTTCCAAAAGCATCACATCCCTGGACTTTTTCTCTATTAATCACGATTTTTAATGTTTGCTTAAGTTTAGATCTAATTTTTATTTCTTTTGATTTTTTTAATTTTCCAAAACCAGAAGCAGCTAGATCTCTAGCTATCCCCCTAACACCAAGGCAATCTGGTCTATTAGGTGTTATAGATAAATCAATTAGATTTGAATTTGATTTTGAAAAGAAACTCTTTCCAATACTTTTCGCATATTTTGTCGATGACAACTCTATAATTCCTTCACTCTCATTTGATAAATCCAATTCTGACTCTGAACAAAGCATGCCATGGGAAGTAATACCTCTAATTTTTGCTACTACTAATTTTGTTTTTGTTTTAGGAATAACTGATCCTGGTGGAGCGTATATTGTGATCAATCCTTCTCTAGCATTATTAGCACCACAAACAACTTTTTTTATTTCTTGATTGCCAATGTTAACATCGCAAACTTTTAGTCTGTCTGCGTTAGGATGCTTCTCTATTTTAACAATTTTTGCTACCTTAAATAAATCAATTCCATTAGATGAACTTGCTACACTTTCAACCTCTAAACCTATGTTAGTTAGTTGTTCTAAAAGTTTTGCCTCTTTTGTATTTGTAATTAAATGATCTTTAAGCCAGTCAAATGTAATCTTCATCGACTCAAACCCCTATAATTTGTGGGCACATCTAAAGGATCAAAACCAAAGTGATTTAACCATCTATAATCACAATCAAAAAAAGCTCTTAAATCATTAATACCATATTTAAGCATTGCTAATCTATCTATACCTATACCAAATGCGTATCCCTGAAATTTAGTCGGATCAACTTTCACATTTTTTAAAACATTTGGATGTACCATTCCACATCCTAAAATTTCAAGCCATTGGTCACCTTCACCAATCATTATTTTTCCATTTTTAATTTCATATCCAATATCAACTTCAGCAGAGGGCTCTGTGAAAGGAAAGTGACTTGGTCTAAATCTCATTTTAATTTTGTTAACTTCAAAGAATTCTTTTATGAAATGTTCTAAACATCCTTTTAAATGTCCCATGTTGATATTTTTATCTATATGAAGACCTTCCACTTGATGAAACATAGGCGAGTGAGTCTGATCACTATCTGATCTATAAGTTCTTCCTGGTGCAATAATCTTAAAAGGTGGTTTATTATTTAGCATCGTTCTAATTTGAACTGGTGAAGTATGTGTTCTTAATAATTTTTGTTTTTTTTCATCTAAATAAAAAGTGTCGTGCATATCTCTTGCTGGATGATTATCAGGAGTATTTAAAGCAGTAAAATTATTGTATTCATTTTCAACATCAGGGCCCTCCTCAACGTTAAAACCTATTTCAGAAAATATTGAGGATATTTCATCGATTGTTTGTGATACTGGATGAATTTTACCTCTTACAAAAGATCTCTCAGGTAAAGTTATATCTATTTTCTCTTTTTCTAATTTCTCGTTTATTTCTGCATTTTCAATTTCTGTAATCTTAACATTAATCAGATTTTGTAATTCATCTTTTAAAATATTTAAGTCTGAGGCAAATTTTTTTCTCTCATTTTCAGTAATAGATCCAATTTTTTTGAACTGTGATGAAATTAATCCATTTTTACCAAATAGATCAGATTTTATATCATTTATTTCGGATAGATTTAGTTTCCTATTTAATTTTAGAAAAAATTCGTTTTTTATTTTTGTAAGATCTGACATTTTTACAGATTATTTCTTCAGCGAAATAAAACAATAGTGAAGATTAATTTAAAGCAGATTGTGCTTTTTGAACAATAGTTTTAAAGGCTTCTGGGCTATCGTATGCTATCTCAGCAAGTATTTTTCTATCAATTTTTATTCCACATTTATTTAATCCATTAATAAACTTAGAATATGTTAATCCTTCAGCTCTAACACCAGCATTTATTCTTTGTATCCAAAGTGATTTGAAGTCTCTTTTTTTATTTCTACGATCTCTATAAGCATATTGCATTGCTTTTTCCATTGCTTGCTTTGCTACTCTAATAGTATTTTTTCTCCTGCCCCATTGTCCTTTGACAGCTTTTAATACTTTTTTATGCTTTGCCCGACTTGTTACACCTCTTTTTACTCTTGCCATATTAACCTCTTAAGCTGTAAGGCATATACGATTTTACGATTTTTCCATCTTGTTTTGATAGCGCAGTAGTACCTCTTAGCTTTCGTATTTGCGAATTTGTTCTTTTTATCATGCCGTGTCTTTTACCTGCTTGAGCAGATAATACTTTTCCTCTTGCAGATATTTTAAATCTTTTTTTTGCTGAGCTTTTAGTTTTTAGTTTTGGCATAATTCTGCGAGGTTATACAAAGAATGATAAAAATTTACAACCCTAATAAACCATTATAATGGTTGAATTACCATAATCATTTGCTTGCCATCAAACTTTGGTTGTAATTCTACCTTGCCAACCTCTTTCATATCCTCTTTAATTTTGGTCATTAATTCATTTCCTAGATGAGAATGTTGAAGCTCTCTTCCCTTAAATCTAATTGTAAATTTTACTTTATCACCTTTAGAAATAAATTTCTTAGCATTTTTTACTTTAAATTCATAATCATGTGTTTCGGTTACTGGTCTCATTTTTATTTCTTTTAAAGAGACTATTTTTTGTTTCTTTTTTGCTAGATTTGCTTTTTTTTGAGCATCATATTTAAACTTACCCATATCCATAATTTTACATACTGGAGGTTTAGCATTTGGAGCAATCTCTATTAGATCAAGCCCCTGATTTTTTGCCATCGAGATAGCTTCGTTAGTGCTTACGATGCCTAAATTTTCACCCTCATTTGTTATTACCTGTACATCAGGAGATGAGATTCTGTTGTTAGACCTTGGGCCTCTATCCTTTGTTCTTCTTTGAAAATAATTTTGTTTAAAATCTGCCACTTAATTTAGGGAAGCTTTATTTAAAGCTGAATAAGTTTTTAAAAATAAATCTAAATCCATATTTTCTTGTTTATTAGAGTCCAACTTTCTAATAGTTACTGAGTTGCTGTCAACTTCTTTTTTACCACAAATTAATAAAAGAGGTATTTTTGTCAGTGAATGATCTCTTATTTTATAATTCAAGTTATGTTTTTTTAAATCGACTGCAGAACTCATGCCAGCTTCTTTTATTTTGTTAGAGACTTTTATAGCATAATCATGAAACTCTTCAGATATTGGAATGACAACAGTTTGGAGAGGTGAGATCCAGAAAGGGAATTTACCAGCATAATTTTCAATTAAAATACCAATAAATCTTTCTAATGAACCAAATAACGCTCTATGCAACATCACAGGAACTTTTTTTGTTCCATCTTTATCAACATAAGATGCATCTAATCTCCCTGGTAAATTAAAATCTACTTGAAGTGTTCCACATTGCCAATCTCTACCAATTGCATCTCTTAAAACAAATTCAATTTTAGGACCATAAAAAGCTCCTTCTCCCTTATTAATACTGTACTCTAATTTAGATGCTTTTACTGCCTCTAATAATGATGCCTCAGCTTTATCCCAAATTTCATCATTCCCAACTCTAACTTCTGGCCGATCTGCATATTTGAGGATTACATTTTCAAAACCAAGATCTTTATAAATATCTAAAATTAAATTGGTAACATTTAAGCACTCACTAGTAATTTGGTCTTCAGAACAAAATATATGGGCATCATCTTGTGTAAATGCTCTTACCCTTAATAGTCCATGTAAAGCACCTGATGGCTCATACCTATGAACCTTACCAAATTCTGTAATTCTTAGAGGTAAATCTCGATAACTTTTTAGACCTTGATTGAAAACTTGTATATGGCCCGGGCAATTCATTGGTTTTATTGCAAATACTTTTTCATCTGGTGTTTCAGATGTATACATGTTTTCACCATATTTTTCCCAATGACCAGATTTTTCCCATAACAACCGGTCTAATACTTCAGGTGTATTTACCTCTTTATAGCCAGCTGCATCTTGTTTTGCTCTCATATAATTTATCAACTTTTGAAATATAGCCCACCCTTTCTCGTGCCAAAAAACTGAGCCTGGGCTCTCCTCTCTAAAATGGAATAAATCCATTTCTTTACCTAACTTTCTGTGATCTCTTTTTTCTGCCTCTTCAATTCTTTTTAAATATGCATCTAAATCTTTTTGATTGGCCCAACCAGTTCCATAAATTCTTTGAAGCATCTCATTTTTTGAGTCTCCACGCCAGTATGCTCCGGAAACTTTTGTAAGTTTAAAAGCTTTAACAATTTTACCAGAAGATAATAAATGAGGCCCCCTACATAAATCATACCACGTATCACCATGGTGATAAACTGATAGCTCCTCACTCTCAGGGATACTCTCTATTATTTCAGCTTTATATTTTTCCCCAATCTTTTTAAAATGACTTATTGCCTTTTTTCTTTCCCAAACTTCTCTTCTAGTTTTTACATCCTTATCAATTATTTCTAGCATTCTTTTTTCAATTTTTTTTAAATCATCACTTGTAAAAGGCTCCTTTCTGGCAAAGTCGTAATAAAAACCATTTTCTATTACTGGTCCAATAGTCACCTGTGTACCAGGAAATAATTCTTGAACAGCCATAGCCATAATATGTGCTGTATCGTGTCTAATCACTTCTAATCCCTCAGGATCTTTTGAGGTAAAAATTTTTACTGAACAATCTTTATCTATTTCAAAATATAAATCTCTCATTTCACCATCAACACTCATGACTAAGGCTTGCTTAGATAGAGATTTACTAATCTTATCAGCAACTTCTAAACCGGTTACTGTTTTTTTAAAATCTAAATTTTTACCGTCAGGTAATGTTATAGTAGGCATTTAAATAATTAATTTTTTATATTCTGAATAAGTAGAAAAACACATTTTTTCAACATTAAATTTTTCAACAACATTTTTTCTACCCCTAGCTCCCATAGATTGCAATGTTAATTCATCTAGACTTAAAGCTTTAAGAATTTTTTCACTTAGTGATTTAGCATTGCCAGATTTAAATAAAAAACCAGTTTTTTCATCAATAACTGTTTCTCTAGAACCACCTATATCACTTGCTATGATCAATTTTTGCATCGATTGTGCTTCAACAGCTACGCGGCCAAAAGCTTCTGGTTCTATAGAGGCTGAAATAACAATATCTGAAACTTTATAAGCCAATGCCATATCTTTACAATTATCGATAAATTTAATTTGATTTGTTATTCGATACTGTTCACTCAAACGAAACAACTTTTTTTTATACAAATCACGACCTTGGTCACTTCCAAGTATAACAGCATAAAAAGCTTCATAACCTAGTTGAATATTTACTAAATTAATAGACTCTAAAAATAATTCTTGCCCTTTCCAAGATGTCAATCTTCCTGGCATAAGAATTATCTTTTTTTTTTCATTAATTTCCCAACTTTTCAACAGTTTATTTTCATCCGCCTCTATTTTTGTACTCGCATCAAAATAATCTACATTAATTCCTCTGAATATGACTAAAAATTTTTTTTTAACATTTAAATATTCTGAGTAATTTTCTTTAATATGAGAAAATATAAAATTTGATCCAGCAATAATCAAATCAGATTTAATCATGACCGAATTATATATTTTTTTTAATCTATTATTGAAATTATAGGTACCATGAAAAGTTGTAACAAATTTTCTTCCAGTTAATTTTGTTGCTATTAAACAAGACCATGCTGGTGCTCTACTCCTAGCATGGACTATTTGAATATTATAAAAAAAAATTATTGCAATAAGGGCAATTCCATTAAACAAGATTAAAAGAGGATTTTTACTATTAACAGGAAGCTTTATAATTTTAACTTTTTCCTTATCAACAAATTTAATTAATTCTCCACCGCTTGTAACTATAAAAGATTTACAATTATTTTCTGGAAGATAATGTGCAATGTCATAACAACCTGTTTCAGCTCCTCCAAAACCTAATTTTGGTATGACTTGTAAAACATTTATATTAGACGACATTAAATAAGATTATATAATATTAGATAAAACTAATAAACTTTAATGACTAATTTTAAATACATAAAAATAAGCAAATTAAAAAAAATCAGATATCTGATGCATGAACAAAAGAATACAACCTATATTGTTTTTTTACATGGATTCATGTCAGATTTGAATGGTAAAAAACCCAAAGCCTTTTTAAATTTTGCAAAAAGAAACAAATTTGGATACCTCGCTCTTGAATATTCTGGTCATGGGAAATCATCAGGTAAATTTATTAATGGAAATATCACAAAATGGACACGAGAGACTTTTTTATTAATTAAAAAGGTTGTAAAAAAAAATAAAATGATACTAATTGGGTCAAGTATGGGAGCTTGGATAGCAATTAACCAATTCAAATATTTTCAAAAACAAATTAACGGTTTTTTAGGAATAGGATCTGCACCTGATTTTCTTAATCATCTAATGTGGAAAAAATTTTCAAATAAAATGAAAAAAGAAATTAGGAGGGATGGCATCATTAATTTAAAACATGGAGAATATGAATATCCCATTACATATCAATTAATTAAAGATGGTAAGAAAAATAAAGTTTTAAATAAGAAAATTATAAAAAATTTAAATGTCACTATGGTGCATGGTAGTAAAGATAAATCAGTTCCTGTTTCTTACTCAAAAAAAGTTTTAAAGATTTTCAAAAATGCTAATAAAAAATTAGTAATTGTTAAAAATGGAGATCATAGTCTTTCATCAACCAAATGGTTAAATTTATTACAGAAAGAGCTTAAATTAATTGTTAACTGACATTTTTAATTTTATATTTATTTGATAAAGGGTTTTTAAGTTTATCTAGCATTTCCTTTGGACAAACTTGAACAAAATTTTTTACCTCTTCATCAAAATTAGTAATAATTTTTTTAGATAATATAGATTCTGTCTCTTTATAATGCTCAATTATTAGATCCTTCAAAAAGACTGACCAATAATCGGTTTCAATATTTTGCCAAACAACTGAATCTGGATTAATTTTTTTTTCAAATTCTCTATCTTTATTATAAATAAAGGCCATACCTCCTGTCATTCCTGCAGCAAAATTATCACCAACATTTCCAAGTATTACAACTGTGCCTCCCGTCATATATTCACATCCATTGGAGTCACATCCTTCTATAACTGTTGTAGCACCTGAATTTCTAACTGCAAATCTATCACCTGCTTGACCTGCTGCAAAAAGTTTTCCTGATGTAGCTCCGTATAGGACAGTATTTCCTATTATTGTATTTTCATTTGAAATTAAATTACTCTCATCAGACAATTTTATTGAAATTGTAGCCCCAGATAAACCTTTTCCAACATAATCATTTGCATCACCTTTGAGCACGAGTTTTAAACCTTTTGCCGAAAAGGCTCCAAAAGATTGGCCAGCAGATCCTTTAAAATTGAGAACTAAAAAGTTTTCTTTTAGTTTATCATACCCATATTTTTTATACAAATAATGAGAAATTCTAGTTCCTACTGCTCTATTTGTATTTTTTATATGATATTCTTTCTCTGGTTTTTGAGACTTATCTAATAATTGTTCTATTTCAGGCCATATAGCTTGATCTAAGGTATCAGGTACATCATTGATAACTTGTTTTTGACAATATCTTTTATTATTGCCTGGATCAGCTTGCACAAACAATGGGTTTAAGTCTAGATCGTCTAAATTTGGAGAGGCTTTGTTTACTTGCATTAATAAATCTGTTCTTCCAATAATTTCATTTAAAGATTTGAAACCAAGAGTTGCTAATATTTCTCTTACCTCTGTTGCGATAAATGTAAATAAATTTACTATCTTATCTGGAGTTCCGGTAAATTTTTCTCTTAGTTTCTCATCTTGAGTACAAACTCCAACTGGACATGTATTAGAATGACACTGCCTAACCATTATGCATCCCATTGCAACCAAAGCCGTAGTTGCAACTCCAAATTCCTCTGCACCCATCATGGCAGCTATAACAACATCTCTACCAGTTTTAATTCCACCATCAGTTCTTAAAGTTACTTTATGTCTTAGATTATTTAATGTCAGAACTTGATTAGCTTCTGTCAATCCCATCTCCCAAGGAATACCAACGTATTTGACACTTGTTTGAGGTGTCGCTCCAGTACCGCCATTATGCCCTGATATCAAGATTATATCAGCTTTAGCTTTTGCAACACCAGCAGCAATAGTCCCTACACCAGAAGACGCAACCAGCTTTACTCCTATTCTAGCTTTAGGATTAATTTGTTTTAGATCATAAATGAGTTGGGCCAAGTCTTCAATTGAGTAAATATCATGATGCGGTGGTGGAGAAATTAAAGTGACTCCAGGTGTAGAGTGACGTAGTTTTGCTATCTCATCAGTTACCTTAAATCCGGGCAATTGACCACCCTCTCCTGGTTTCGCACCTTGGGCAATCTTTATTTCAATCTCATTACAATTATTAAGATAGTTTATTGTAACCCCAAACCTTGCAGAAGCAATTTGTTTCACTCTTGAATTAGCACTATCTCCACTATCCATAATCTTAAATCTTTTTTCATCCTCACCACCTTCTCCACTGCAAGAAGCACCTTTGATTCTATTCATTCCAATCGCTAAAGTTTCATGTGCCTCTTTAGATAATGCACCGTGGGACATGCTCCCACTTCCAAATCTTTTTAAAATATTTTCAAGAGGCTCAACATCTGAAATATTTATTGAGGGATTTAATTTTTTTTTTCTAAAATCAACTAAATCTCTCAAATTTATTGGTGGAAGATTATAAATACCCTCAGCATATTTTTTATAAGCTGAATATGAATTTGAACCTACAGCGCTTTGTAATAGATGTATTAATCTTCCTTGATATTGGTGAGTTTCACCATTCTTTCTGTATCTATAAATTCCTCCAATCGGTAAAACAGTCTCAGTGCTTTCAAAAGCTTCTTTGTGTATTTCTCTAATTTTTTTTTCTATTCCTAATAATCCAATACCTGAAATTTTTGAAGTTACACCAGGAAAATAATCATCAACTATTGTTCTGCTCAAACCTACTGTTTCGAAATTACAACCACCTCTGTAAGAACTTAAAACTGATATACCCATTTTTGACATTATTTTTAAAAGACCTGCATTCACAGACTTGATATATCTTTGTACACATTCATCAAAACTAAATTGACCAAAAAGTTTTTTTTCATGTCTGTGGTATAAGCTGTCAAAGGCTAAATAAGGATTTACAGTAGTTGCACCAACACCAATCAAAGTCGCGAAAGAATGAGTATCTAAAGCCTCACCTGATTGAACATTGATTGATACATATCCTCTTAATTTTTTTTTAATTAAAAAAGTATTAATAGCTCCTACGCAAAGCAACATAGGCATTGGAAGTTTTTTTGGGGTAAGATCTTTATCACTTAAAATTAGTTGAGTCACACCTTGCCTAACAGCAATTTCCGCGTCTTTTTGAATTCTTTCTATTGCATTTGACAATGTATCTAAATGAGTGAATGTACAATCAATAATTTCAGAATTCTTACCAAAAAAATTAGTAAACTTTTTAAATTGGGTGTTTGACAAAATTGGACTATTTAAAACATAAATATTTTCTTTAGTTAAAGTATCAAAGTCTAATATGTTACCAAGATTTCCAAATCTTGTTTTTAAACTCATGACTTTATTCTCTCTTAAAGAATCTATTGGAGGATTGGTCACCTGGCTAAAATTTTGTCTGAAAAAATGATATAGTGGTCTATATTTATCAGATAGGACAGCTAAAGGTGTATCATCACCCATAGACCCTGTTGCTTCTTTAGCATCCTCAGCCATTGGATGTAAAATTAATTCTAAATCTTCTAAACTAATTCCATAAGTATACTGTCTTCTTCTTAAATCTTCCCCGCTATATGAAAATTTTTCATTAGAAATTGGCAACTTTTCATCTAAATCAATAATTTGATTATTAAAATGTTTAAATTCTTTAGCTAAATAATCTTTAATTTTTTCATTTGAAAAAACTTTACCTTTTTCAATTCTTACTCCTATAATTTCCCCTGGTCCTAATCTTCCTTTTGAAATAATTTTTTTCTCATTTAATTCAAACATACCTGTTTCAGATCCTGCAAAAAATAATTTATCCTTTGTTATTGAATATCTAAGAGGTCTTAATCCATTTCTATCATTTGCTGCTATTACCCATTCATTATCTGTAGCTGCGATTGCAGCGGGACCATCCCATGGTTCCATAGTGCTATTTAAAAAATTAAATAGTTGTTGATGACTTTTCGATAATGTTTTGTTTTTTTTGGACCAGGCATCTGGTATCAACATCAGTTTTGCCAATGGTGCTGGTTGACCAGATTTATTTAAAAGTTCAAAAACATTATCTAATGCAGCTGAGTCAGAAACTCCTTTTTGAATTACAGGTTTTAAATTTTCTATATTATCAAAAAGAGGGCTACTCATTTCTTGCTCATGAACTTTCATCCAATTTTTATTTCCTTTGTAAGTATTTATTTCTCCATTGTGTGCAATTGCTCTGAACGGTTGTGCTAAGCTCCAGCTGGGAGCGGTATTAGTGGAAAATCTTTGATGAAATATTGCATATCTTGAGACAAATCTTTGATCTTTTAAATCTAAATAAAAATCTGATATTGCCTCTGCCAAATACAATCCTTTGTAAATAATAGATTTGGAACTAATTGAACAAATATAAAAATTATTTAAAGATAGCTCTAAAGCTTTATTTTCTATTCTTTTTCTTACTTCGTAAATTTTTCTCTCTAGTTTTCTATCTGTTAGATTTGTGTCATTTGATTTAAATAAAACTTGAATAATTTCTGGCATTGTTTGGAAGGCCTTTTCTCCTAAAACTTTTGGATTTACCGGTACTTGTCTCCAACCATAAATGCTAAAATTATTTTTGGTTAATTCGCTTTCAACAATTGTTTTACAACTCTCCTGTGATGAATAATCATTTCTTGGTAGAAAAATCATTCCAACACAAATTTCTGAGTTATCATAATCGTGTCCTGTTACCTCAATTTTTTCTATAAAAAAATCTTTTGGAATTTCTAAATGGATTCCTGCACCATCGCCTGTTTTTCCATCAGCATCTACTGCACCACGGTGCCAAACTGCTTTAAGAGCTTCAATACCATACTCAACAACTGCTCTTGATTTTTTCCCTTCAGTTGAGGCAATTACCCCAACACCACAAGCATCGTGCTCCATTTCCTCTGAATAAACATGATTTTCAGTTAATAACTTAAGATTTTTTTTGTAAATTTTCATTATGCTACTTTAGTTTTTTTTATTTCTAAATTTTCAAGATAAGACTTAATTGCTAAAGCTGCGTCCCTTCCGTCTTTAATGGCCCAAACCACTAATGAAGCTCCTCTAATTATATCTCCAGCAGCAAATACTCCTTTAATATTTGTCTCCATGGTATCAAAATCTGTTTTTAAAGTTCCCCACTTAGTAACTTGTAATTCCTGGGCATCAAATAAATGTGGAAGATCCTCTGGATCAAAACCAAGAGCTTTGATTACCATATCAGCTTTAATATTAAACTCCGATCCCTCTTTAATTTCAGGTCTTCTTCTACCCGACTCATCTGGATCTCCTAATTCAATTTGGTCGACAATCAAATTTTCGATTTTATTTTTACCTTTAAATTCTTTTGGGCTCGACAACCAAACAAATTCCACACCTTCTTCTTCAGCGTTTGCAACTTCTCTTGCAGAACCAGGCATATTTTCTTTATCTCTTCTGTATAGACATTTTACTGACTTAGCTTTTTGTCTTATTGAAGTTCTCACACAGTCCATTGCAGTGTCTCCACCACCAATTACAACAACATCTTTTCCCTCAGCATTTAATATACCTTTATCAAACAGTTCTACTTTATCACCTAAACCTTTTTTGTTTGAAGCGGTTAAAAATTCCATTGCTGGGAAAATATTATCAAGGTCACTACCTGGTAAATTAATTTCCCTTGGTTTATAAACTCCAGTCGCTATTAAAATTGCATCATGTTTTTTTCTAAGTTGACTCAGAGTTGCATCTTTACCAACTTCAAAGTTCTGAACAAATTCTATACCTCCATCTTTTAGAAGTTTTGTTCTTCTTTCGACAACGTGCTTTTCCAGCTTAAAATTTGGGATTCCATAAATTAAAAGTCCACCTGGTCTATCATACCTATCATATACAGTAATTTTATATCCAATTTTTCTCAATTCTTCTGCGGCTGCTAGTCCTGCTGGACCTGCACCAATAATTCCAACACTTTGATCTTTTTCAAATTTTAGATTAATTGGTTTAACCCATCCTTGCTCCCAAGCATTATCAGTAATATATTTTTCCATAGAACCAATTGTTACAGTTCCATGTCCTGATTGTTCTATAACGCAATTTCCCTCACAAAGTCTATCTTGAGGACATATTCTTCCACACACTTCTGGCATATTATTAGTACTTTGGGATAGTTCGTAGGCTTCTTTTAGTCTACCTTCCGCTGTAAGTTTTAGCCAATCTGGTATATTATTACTTAATGGACAATGAACTTGACAAAAAGGGACACCACATTGCGAACACCTGCTAGATTGTTCTTGTGCTTTTTGTGTTAAAAACTCATCA
>CACORI010000008.1 GCA_902629585.1 uncultured Pelagibacteraceae bacterium
ACCATTTACCTGACATAGATATCTTTAATCCGTGGGTTATGTGTCCACCAGAATTTAAACTCATTCCCATAAATGTATCATTTGGTTTTAATAGAGCCAGAAATACAGCGCCATTAGCTTGGGCTCCTGAATGAGGCTGCACATTTGCATATTTACAATTAAAAAGTTTTTTTATTCTTTCTAAAGCTAACTGCTCTGCAACATCAACATGTTCACATCCATTATAATATCTCTTACCTGGATATCCTTCTGCATATTTGTTTGTTAGTACTGAACCTTGAGCTTCTAATACTGCTTGAGAAACAATATTCTCAGATGCAATTAACTCAATATGATTTTGTTGCCTTATAAGTTCATCATTAATAGCTTTAAATAAAGTAGGATCTGAGTCTGACAAACTTTTTTCAAAAAAATCTTTGTATTCAGAATTCAAATATTTAGTTTCACTTGACATATTTTATATTTTTTTAATCCTTTTTTTGTGTCTACCGCCCTCAAACTTTGTATTAATAAAAATTTCAATACATTTAAATGCGGTATTTTTTTTTGTCAATCTAGCTCCTAATGTAATAATATTTGCATTGTTATGCAATCTAGATAATTTCGTATTTTTCACTGAATAACATACTGCTGCTCTTATCTTTTTGTGTCTATTTGCAGCCATTGACATACCCATGCCTGACCCACAAATCAAAATTCCCATATTTTTTTGACTATTTCCAACCTTTTTACACAATTTATGGGCATAATCTGGATAATTAACAGATTTTTTCGAATTCATGGTGCCGAGATCATTAAAATCATATTTTTTTGAAAATTTATTTTTAATTTGCTCTTTCAATTTATAACCAGCGTGATCTGACGAAATATATATTTTTTTCAAGCTAATTAAATTTATGGTCTAATACACATGCCACTAAATGAATTCTATTTTCTTCACCTCCATTAAAAGCATTGTGATATTTTGTGTTGTTAGTAATCCATACAGACCCATCGGCAGGTAAATGTTTTGCTACATTATCTATAACCATTATTGAACCAGGATTTGTTATTATTGGTATATGTAATCTTGGTTCTGGATCTCTATGCCAGCTTAAGGTAGATCTAGGTTGTTTTAACAAAATTCTTACCCTTCCTAGCTTATACTTTGAAGATAAAACATCAAACACTTCTTTAAAATAAGTATTTTTATAATCTTCTATAAATTCTGAATAAGCTGCTTCATCTATTCTTTCATCTCTAATGGCCTCTTTTCCTGTGGAGTCTGGCTTAGTCCAGAATACTCCTCTAGCTTTGTGACCTTTAATAGAATCGGGGTCTCCAGGTATTTGGGTAAGTGAAATTGCTCCAAAATTAGATATTCCATCTGGGCCAGTGAAATCTTTCATGGCCAATATTTCTTTATAAGCTTTTTGAAGCTTTTTGATATCAAATGCGATATCTTGTTTCTGAAAATCGTTAAAGTTTAAATTCATGCTGTTTATTGTCTCCTAATATTTAATATCCTTTTTAAGATATATTTGTATATTACATTTGTCGCATTAATAAAATATATTTAAACATGATTACAGGAAAATATCCAAGTTTAAGACTAAGGCGCAATAGGAAAAGTAATTGGGCTAGAAGATTGGTTGAGGAAAACTATCTCTCAGCTAGTGATTTTATATTACCTATATTTTTAATTAATGGCAAAAATAAGAAGCAATCAATCAATTCAATGCCTGATGTTTATCGATATACATTAGATAAAATAGGATATGTAATTGATAAAGCTATTCAAAAGGGCTTACCTATGGTTGCTTTATTTCCATACACACAACAAATTAAGAAAGACACATTTGGTACTGAGGCATTAAATGAAAATAACTTAATATGTAAGGCTATTCAATTAATAAAAAAAAAATATAAAAATGAGATTGGTATAATGTGCGATGTTGCTTTAGATCCGTACACATCACACGGACATGATGGAATTTTAAAATTTGGTAAGATTTTAAACGATGAAACTATTGAAATTTTGATTAAACAATCTCTTCTACAAGCTGAAATGGGATGTGATGTTCTCGCTCCATCAGATATGATGGATGGTAGAATTGGAAAAATAAGAAAAGCACTAGATAAAAAAAATTTTAAAGATACTCAAATTTTATCTTACGCAGCAAAATATGCTTCAAATTTTTATGGTCCTTTTAGAGATGCTGTTGGTTCTAAAAATTTACTTAAAGGAAATAAAAAAACATATCAAATGGATTTCAAAAATAGCGATGAAGCTTTAAGAGAAGTAGCCTTGGATATTAAAGAAGGTGCTGATATGGTAATGGTTAAACCTGGTTTACCATATTTAGACATAATTAAATCAATTAAAGAAAAATTCAAAATTCCTGTTCTTGCTTACCAGGTATCAGGTGAATATAGTTTATTATCTAATTCTATTAAAAAAAGATTAGTTAATAAAGATATCATTTTTGAAAGTTTAGTTGCTTTCAAGCGTGCCGGGGCAAATGCTATAATTACTTATTATGCTGATAGAATAGATAAAATTCTTTGATTATTTTAATGAACTTAAAAAGTATTGTCTTGAAATTGGAAAATTAATATTGTTTGGCTTTAATATAGTTTTTTCTAAAAAATCACCAGTAATCTTTAAGCCATTTAACAAAGTTTTTATATCAGTTTCAATATTTTTTTTTTCAACTAAAAAATTTGGAACTATTTTTTTTTCAGAGTGGCCTTCTGCAATATAAATGATTTTATTATCAATTATTTTTTTTTTTACCAAAGAAAGAAAATCTAAATCATAACCAAGATTCTTATAAAGTTCTAACTCCCAATAAATATAATTCTGTAACCAATTATCATTTGACATAATTAAATAAAATTTTTCTATTAGATTGTAGATAGAAACATTATTTTGCGACTCAGCTGTTAATAATTTAATCAAATTCATAGATGAATTAATACAATTTAATTTTTGAAAATTATCAAAAAAAAGTGGAGAATAAACTTTGAGTATTTCGATTTTAAAATAACCTAAGGTATTAAGAGATTTTGTATTATAATTTATAAATAATTCATTTCCAGTCTGTAAATAGTTTTTAATCTTTTTAGAAGTCCCACCGAAAATGATGCCTGAAGTTTTGCCATGATTTTTGGTATAAATTTCAGCGATTAAAGAGTTCTCACTATATTTGCTTTTTGATAATAAAAATCCCGTATCCTCCCAAATCATTTTTTTTCTACATTATTGTTAATACATAAAATTGCAGCATTTTGTTCTGCATTTTTTTTTGAATTACCTTCAGCTATATAAAATTTTGAGTTTTGTAATTTTACTCCAACTTTGAATATTGGTTTATGTCTTGGGCCAGTATTTGAAATTAATTTATAAGTGGGTAATTTTTTAAATTTTTTTAAAGAAAATTCCTGTAATTTAGTTTTTGCATCAATTTCTGTAATAATACTCTCTTTAATCTTTTTTTCCCAAAGCTCTAAAATAATCTTTTCCGCAGCTGAAAAACCTTTGTCTAAATATATAGCTCCTATTAAAGCTTCGCAGCTATCTGAGATAACTTTATCCTCAATTTTTAAATTTTTATTTTTTGGATTAAAAGTTAGAACATATTTTTCTAATTGAATATTTTTTGCAATTTCTAAACAACTCTTTTTATTTACTAAAGATGCAAATTTTTTATCAATAATCCCTTCTTTTTCATTTGGATAAATTTCTAAAAGTTTTTTTGCAATAACTAGTCCTAAAACACGATCACCTAAAAATTCGATTTTTTCATTATTTTCAATTTTGTTATAACTTTTATGAGTTAGGCTTTTTATAAGTAAATTCCTATTTTTGAATTTTAGATTTAATTTTTTTTCAATTGAGGAGTAATTAATTTTCATTAAATAATCTTTTTAAAAAATCTATTAAATCTAATGGATTTATGCCATTTCCAAAATGCAAAAAAGCTTCCTATTGATTTATCTGAAGAAAAGAAAATAAATTGAGCTTTGCCAACTAAATTATCTTTATGTACATAACCAACACTTGATAAAAATCTACTATCTTTTGAACAATCTCTATTGTCACCTAAAAAAAAATAATAATCTTTAGGCACTACAAATGGGTCAGAGTTTTGATAAGGAAAATCTTTTAAATAAACTGATCTATGCAATTTTCCATTAGGTAGTTTTTCTTCAAAAGTTAAAACATTAATTGTAGATTTTCCACAGTAAATCGTATCAGTTTTAGAAATTATGGATTTAAAAATTTCACTATTATTAATAAATAAATTTGAATCTATGAATTGAATTTCATCACCAGGTAAGCCAATTAATCTTTTAATATAATCGGTTCTATTATCAGCTGGCGTTTTAAATACAACAACATCACCTCTTTTCGGCTCAGAAAAAAATATCCTGTTTTGTAAAATTGGAGGACTAAAAGGAAATGAATGTTTGCTATACCCATACGAATATTTTGTTACAAACAATCTATCTCCCACAAACAAAGTAGGTTCCATTGATGATGAAGGAATATAAAATGGCTGAATTAATAAAGACCTCAAAATTAATGCGATTACTAGTGCATAAAAAAGTGTTTTTAAGTTTTCTATAATAAATTTTTTATTGATCATTTTTGTTGTATAATTGTAAATGCTATTGAGTAATCCTTTTCATCTGAAATTGAAAGAAACAACTCAAATTTATTTAAATTTGCTCTTTTTTTTAAAATTTTTTTAATTTTAGAATTGAGAGTGTAAAATGGTTTACCAAACTTATTATTATTAATCTCAATATCCTTAAAATTAACTCCGTCTCTAAAACCGTAACCTGTAGCTTTTACAAAAGACTCCTTTGCAGCAATTCTTTTAGCAAAAAAATTGGTTTTATTTGAAATTTTTTTGGCGTTTAAAATTTCTTTTATAGTGAAAACTCGATTAAGAAATTTCTTATTTCTGATTAATTTTTGAACTCTATTATTCTTAACAATATCAATACCTACACCAACAATTTTCATTAATTAATAACTTTTTTAAAATTTTTTATTACTTTTGGTAGTCCATAAAAAATTGACTCACCTATGATAAAATGACCTATATTAAATTCTTCTAATTCCTTAATCTTAGAAAGAATCTTTGTTGACTTATAATCTAAGCCATGACCGGCGTGGACTTCTAAGCCTATAGATTTTGCCAAATTAGCACATTTTTTAATTTTTAAAAGTTCCTTTGAGTAATTATTCTTTAATTTTATTAAATTTGAAAATGTGCCAGTATGTATTTCTATACAGTCAGCACCTAATTTCCTAGATAGTAAAATATCTTTTTGATTTGCATTTATAAATAAACTAGTTCTAATTTTTAACTTTTTAAATTTATAAATAATTTTCTTTAACCTTTTTTTATTTTTTTCTAAGTTTAGTCCACCTTCTGTTGTTATTTCTTTTCTATTTTCAGGAACAATACAAACAAAATTAGGTTTGATCTTGATTGCATTTTTGACTATCTCATCTTTAGTAGATATTTCTAAATTGACTTTTAAACCTTTAATTAAACAAATTTTTTTAGCATCAATATCTTTAATATGTCGGCGGTCCTCTCTTAGATGAATTGTAATTGAGTCTACTCCTATTTGTTTAATAAATTTTGCAGCAAAGACAGGATCTGGATGAGACTCTCCCCTTGCGTTTCTTATAGTTGCAACGTGATCAATATTGATACCTAATCTTTTCACTTAATGAATCTGCTTCCTGGAGTTGTAATTGGTATTGATTTAAGACTTAGCGGCAATTGATTTTTTTTATATGTAGGTACTTCAATTTTTAAATGAGAAATAATTTTCTTTTTAATTTTTAATGTTTTTTTATTTGATCTATCAATTATAGAGGCAAATCCTACTAATTTAGCTTTAGCTTTTTTAACTAACTTTACACATTCCATACTTGATTTTCCGGTGGTTATAACATCTTCAATTACTAGAACTTTAGAATTTTTTTTTATAAAAAAACCTCTTCGAAGACAAAACTTTTTATTAACTCTTTCACAGAAAACTGTTTCTTTATTAAGAAGTTTTCCAATTTCATAACCAATGATTATTCCTCCCATTGCAGGGGATAAAATTAGATCAATTTTTTTAAAATTTTTATCTATTTTTTTTGCAAGAGCCTTGCAAATTTTTTGAGCTTGGTTTGGAAAACTCAATAACTTTGCACATTGTATATATTTAGATGAATGAAGTCCTGAGGATAATATGAAATGACCTTCCAATAGTGCATTAGTTTTTTTTAAAATATCTAAGGATTTTTTGTGTGAAAGCATTTCTAGTATTTTCGTGTCTAATTATCTTAAATTTTATACCTTTTTGTTTAAGCTCCGCAATAAAATTTGTAAAATTTTTTAAATTTGTAATAATAAGCTGAAATTTAAAATTAATATAATTTGGATTTTTGCCAGCCATCACTAAATTAGAAATATTTAGCTTATGATGGCCTATTAATGAGCTAATACTACCAAGTTGTCCTGGTTTATCAGGAAGTGAAATCCATAATGTTGTATTATATTTTTTTACTTTTTGTTCTTTTTCTTCACCTCTTTCATGCCAATATCTTCTAATTGCAGATCTAGCTTTACCTGTTTTTGTTATTGGTAACCAATGCAATGAAGGTGAGTTATTTTTAGATGTTAAAATATTTACGCTATCACCATTTCTTAGAATTGTTTGAAGCTCACTTTTTTTACCATTTATTTCACATCCAATCGCTGTGTCTCCGATTTTAGTGTGAACCGCATAAGCAAAATCTATTGGAGTAGCATCTTTTGGTAGTTTTATAACTGAACCTTTTGGTGTGAAACAAAACACATTTTCCTGAAACATCTGAAGTTTAGTGTATTCATAAGAATGTTCTGGGTTTTCATTTTTTTCAATTATTTCAACTAAATCTTTTAACCAGTCATACTCTTGCCAACTCAATGAATTAAACTTTTCTGATGATTTATATTGCCAATGAGATGCTATACCTCTTTCGGCAAATTCATGCATTTGTGACGTTCTTATTTGAATTTCAATTGGTTTTTTATTAGAGCCAATTACAGCTGTGTGTAATGATTTATAGCCATTGATTTTAGCAGAAGATATATAATCTTTAAATTTGCCAGGTATACAATTCCATTTTTTATGAATTGCACCAAGTGTTTGATAACATTCATCTACAGAATTTAAAATAATTCTAAAACCAATGATGTCAGTGATCTGCTCAAGAGAAACTCTTTTTTTTTGAAGTTTTCTCCATATTGAGAAAGGAGTTTTTTCCCTACCAAATATTTCAGCATTAATATTATTTTTGTTTAATAAATTTTTTATTTCTAGTGATAAACTATCAAAAATATCCTCTTTATCTTTTTTAATTTCATCTAGTCTATTCAAAATAAGTTTTCTTACATCGTTATTCAATATCTCAAAAGACAAATCCTCTAGTTCATCTCTTATTCTATGCATGCCCATTCTATCGGCTAATGGTGCATAAATTTCCATTGTTTCTTGAGAAATTCTTTTTCTCTTTTCATCATTTTTGATTGATTTAATAGTGCGCATATTATGCAATCGATCTGCTAATTTTACTAATAAAACTCTTATGTCTTTTGAGGTAGCTAATATTAATTTTCTAAAATTTTCAGCTTTTGAATTTGGGGCTGCTGTATTTTCAAAAACAGAAATTTTTGTAACACCATCAACTAATTCAGCAACTTCTTTACCAAATTCACCTTTAATAGTTTCATATGTTGCAAATGTATCTTCGATTGTGTCATGAAGTAAACCGGTGGCTATAGTTGCAGAATCTAGTTTTAATTCTGTTAAAATATTAGCAACTTCAATTGGATGCATCGAATATGGGTCTCCAGATGCTCTTTTTTGATTAATATGAGCTTTGACAGCAAAGTCATAAGCTTTATTAAGACGTTTAGTATCTAAAAACTTATTATAAACTTTAACTTTATTAATTAGATCGTTTGAATTGAGCATACGTAAGTCACTATATCATTAAATTATATTTTTTTAATAGATGTAATCTCTTTTTTTTTAAGGGAAAAAATAAGTTTTTTTATGCTCATTTTTGATTTTGGATGTATCCAATTCTTATCTAATTCGTGAAGAGGTATTAAAACAAAGTTTCTTTTATGCATAAGTTTATGCGGTATTGTTAGTTTTCCATCAAAATTGCTACTTTTATAGTCAATAATATCTATATCGCATTCTCTAGGAGCGTTTTTTTTACTTTTTTTTCTACCTATATTTTTTTCAATTTTTTGAAATATTTGAAGAAGTGACTTAGGTTCTAATCTAGATTTGATTGAAATTACTACATTTATAAATTTTGGATTGGATTTATTTGGCCATGATAATGTTTCATAATAACTTGAACATTGAATAATTTTTATTCCATAAGATATTATTAAAAATTTTGCAATTTCAATATTGTTTACTCTATTTCCAAGATTTGAACCTATTCCAATATAGATCAAATTAGCTTGATTTTCTGATATATCTTGCCTTGTCACGATTCCAATCTCTATTTTTTTTGACCATTCTTTTATCAAATTGCTTTTTCCCTTTAGCTACAGCAATCTCAATTTTTGCTTTACCTTTTTTAAAATACATTTTTGTTGGTACTATAGTTAATCCCTCTTTTTGTAATTTCCCTATCAATTTATTAATTTCCTTTTTTTTTAATAATAATTTTCTGTCATCAGTAGGATTATGGCTATATACACTTGCTTGTTTATATTGAGCAATATGAGAATTGATTAAGACAATTTCACCTTTTTTTTCAACAGCATAAGAATCTGCTATATTTACTTTACCTTCTCTAACAGATTTAATTTCTGAACCTCTTAAAACAATTCCGGCCTCTATAATATCCTCAAAAAAATAATTAAAACTTGCTTTTCGATTAAAGCAAATCATTTTCAAACCGTTAGAGGTTTTATTATTCATTTAAGCAAATTTGCTGCTTGTAAGGCTTTCTTAACTGTTTCCTTAGTATTCTCTGTGACTTCAACAAGAGGCAATCTTACAGATTCTTCACACAATCCTAGTAAGCTTGCAGCATATTTTACTGGACTTGGATTGCTTTCGATAAACATAGCGTGATGAATAGGCTGTAAAACTTGATTTATTTTTTCTGCCTCTTGTATTTCTTCTTTTTTATTTGATTTTGAGTATTTTTGAAAATCTGAGCAAAGTTTTGGAGCAATATTGGCGGTAACACTGATAGCTCCTACTCCACCTCTTTTATTAAATTCCAAAGCATTATCATCATTTCCAGTAAGTTGTATAAAATCTTTTCCAATTTTTTTTATAGTTTGATTAACTCTATCTAGATCACCAGTTGCATCCTTAACGCCAATAATATTTTTTAATTCATACAATCTTGCCATGGTATCAACAGACATATCAATAACTGACCTTCCAGGTATATTATAAATTAAAATCGGAATTCCACACTTATCATTAATAGCCTTGTAGTGTTGATACAAACCCTCTTGCGTTGGTTTATTGTAATAAGGTGTTACTATAAGAGCTCCATCGGCACCTATTTTTTCAGCGTGTGTTGTTAAGGAAATAGCTTCTTCTGTTGAATTTGATCCCGTGCCAGCAAACACAGGTAATTTACCACTTTCTTTCACACATAGTTCAATCACTTTTTCATGTTCATCATGACTTAAGGTTGGAGATTCTCCAGTTGTTCCTGCTGGAACTAGGCCATTTGTGCCATTTTCAATATGAAAATGAATTAACTTGATATAAGTTTCAATATCTAGTTTACTATTTTTAAATGGAGTGACTAAAGCTACATTTGATCCTTTAAACATAAATACTTATAACATAATTTACTGATTCACATAGTAAAGATTATGCATAAAAAAATATTATTATTCCTTAGTTGCTTTTTTATAGTTGGATCTATTTTTACTATTTTGTCTGCTGATGAAAGAAAATTAATCCCTATAAAAAAACCTATTTTAACAGATAAAGAAATTAACACTAAAAATTCACTAAATATATTGAAACCTTTACCTAAACCAAAAAAGGAAATTATTTTATCTGAGCCGAAAAAAAATTTAGAAAAAAATAAATCAGCGAAAAATAAATTTTTGATACCTAAAAAAAAGCCCACTATAGCTGGAATAGATAAGAAAAAGATAAATGTTTCATCAAAATATTATAGTAAAAAAGATTTCACTATTGCAAAAAAAGCGATAAGTGAAATGAAAAAAAAGAATTGGCCTAAAGCATTAGAAATATCAAAAAAGGCTAAAGATAAATCCATCTACAATTTTATTCAATGGAGACATCTTTTGACAAAGGGAAATCAAGCTTCTTATTATGAGTATAAAAACTTTATAGATAGAAATGAGGATTATGCAAGGATTGGAAGGATCAAATACCTAGCAGAACATAAGCTATCCACCAAAACAGTTTCACCAAAAAAAATCATTAATTGGTTTAGTGAAACTGAACCGTTAAGTGGATTTGGCAAAATGATACTAGGTGAAAGTTATATATTAATTGGTGATCAAAAAAAAGGAATTGAATTAATCAAAGAAGGATGGGTAAATGCAGAGTTAACAAAAGCTGAATTAAGATTTTATAGAAAAAAATTTAAAAAATTTCTTAATTCCGAAGATTATATTAAAAGAGCCGACTATCTTGCTTGGAATAATAAATATTGGGATTTGAAAAGAATATTAAGATATCTTCCCAAAGATTATGAGCTTTTATATAATGCCAGACAACTTTTGATGAGTAGATCTTATGGTGTTGATAACGCTATTTCTAAAGTTCCAGAAAAATTTAAAAATGATTCAGGATTGAATTATGATCGCTTAAAATGGAGAAGAAAAAGAGGTAGAGTCGATAGTTCTGTAGAGATATTACTCAATATAAAAAACACTAAAGATTATCTAGTAAGACCAGATAAATGGTGGACAGAAAGAGAAATTATATCAAGATCTCTAATTTACAAAAAAAAATATGAATTAGCTTATAAAATTTCCAGTAATCATGGAATGGTTAAAGGACCTGATTTTGCTGCAGCAGAGTGGATGAGTGGATGGATAGCTTTGAGTTTTTTAGACGATCCGTTATTAGCAAAAGAACATTTTGAAAATTTTTACAATAATGTAGGTTACCCAATCAGTACAGCTAGAGGGGCTTACTGGCTGGGTAGAACTTATAAAAAACTTAAAAATAAAGAAGCTTCAACCGAATGGTTTAAAAAAGCTTCAAAATTTTTAACAACATATTATGGACAACTTGCTTTTATGGAACTTGAGCCTAATGGTTATTTTGAGTTATCAAAAGATATATCAATAAAAAAAGAGTATCGAGATTATTTTTATAAAAAAGAAATTGTAAAAATAATTTATCTACTTGATGAGCTAGATGAAGATAAGTATACAAAACATATATTAAGACATTTAGCTAATGATAATGTAGTAAGTGGAAGTGAATTTTTAGCAGCAGAACTAGCGACCAATATTGAACGCTTTGATTTTGCGATTCAAATTTCAAAAATTGCCTCATATGAAAAAAGATTTCACAATAAATATAATTATCCAATCATAAGTACTCCAAAATATATTAATGGAAGAAAAATTCCTGAAAGTGCATTTATACTATCCATCATAAGACAAGAAAGTGAATTTGATCTGAGTGCAAACAGCCATGCAGGTGCAAAAGGATTAATGCAATTAATGCCTTATACTGCCAAACTTGTTGCAAAACAAGCTAAGCTTCCCTATTCAAAATCTAGACTGACAACTGACCCAGAGTATAACATAAACTTAGGCTCTCATTATATTGCTGGTTTAATCTTAGAATACGAGGGTGCTTATCCTTTTGCGATAGCAGCCTATAACGCTGGTCCAAAGAGGGTCAAATATTGGAAAAAAATAAATAAAAATCCTCAAAAAAATCAAATCAATTATATTGATTGGATTGAGTTGATTAAATTTAAAGAGACAAGAAATTATGTCCAAAGAGTCTTGGAAAACTACAATGTTTATAGATATATATTAGAGCAAAAACCTATCCCAATGAAAGATTTTTTTAGCAATAACCCGCTATTTTAATATGGCGGAAGAGGAGGGATTCGAACCCTCGGTACAAGTTTCCTCGCACGGTCATTTAGCAAACGACTGGTTTAAGCCTCTCACCCACTCTTCCAAGAAATTTGTTACTTTTGATTGTATTGAATAATCAATATTTATAAAGTAATTATTCCTAAATTATGAAAAATAAGTATTCAATATTTTCGCTTTTGAAAAATGCTTTATCCTATCATGAAAATTGGGAGAAAGCTTGGAAAGATCCTGAACCAAAAAAAGAATATGAAGCTGTTATAATTGGTGGTGGTGGTCATGGTCTAGCAACAGCCTACTATTTAGCTAAAAAACACAATATGAAAAATATAGCAGTGGTCGAAAAAGGATGGATAGGTGGTGGAAATACTGGAAGAAATACAACAATAATTAGATCTAATTATTTATGGGATGCTAGCGCAGGACTATACGATCATGCTCTAAAAATTTGGGAAAGTTTATCACAAGAACTGAACTATAATGTTATGTTTAGTCAAAGGGGTGTGATGAATCTTGCACACAATTTACAAGATGTAAGGGATTTAAAAAGAAGAACTCACGCAAACAGACTTAATGGTATTGATGCAGTTTATCTAAATACAGAAGAAGTAAAAAAATTTTGTCCGATTATAAATACATCTCAAGAAATTCGTTATCCTGTTTTAGGTGGTACATTACAAAGGCGTGCTGGTACAGCGAGACATGATGCAGTCGCTTGGGGTTATGCGAGAGGTGCTGATAAAATGGGTGTTGATATAATACAAAACTGTGAAGTCAAAGGAATAAAAAGAAATGGTGATTGTGTTGAGGGTATTGAAACCACTAAAGGATTTATTAAAACAAATAAGATTGGAGTTGTTGCTGCAGGTCATTCAAGTGTTATAGCAAATATGGCTGGATTAAAACTTCCATTAGAAAGTAAACCACTACAAGCTTTAGTTTCAGAACCTGTAAAACCAATTATCGATACAGTTGTTATGTCTAATGCAGTACACGCATATGTCAGTCAATCTGATAAAGGTGAGTTAGTTATTGGAGCTGGAACAGACGATTATATCTCTTATTCACAAAAAGGGAGTCATGATATTGTAGAAGGTACTTTAAATGCAATTTTAGAATTATATCCAATTTTTAGTCGAATGAGAATGCTACGTCAATGGGGTGGTATTGTTGATATCTGTCCGGATGCCAGTCCTATAATTAGTAAAACATCAATTAAAGGACTTTATTTTAATTGTGGTTGGGGAACTGGTGGCTTTAAAGCTACACCAGGCTCTGGTGATTTATTTGCACATACAATTGCTAATGATGAACCTCATAAACTTAATGCAGCTTTTAATATAAATAGATTTGTGAGTGGTGACCTAGTAGATGAACATGGTGCTGCAGCAGTAGCACACTAATGTTTGTTATTAATTGTCCGTATTGTGGTGAAAGAGAACAAAGTGAATTTAAAGCTGGTGGAGAAGCACATATTGTAAGACCTAAACAACCCACTGAATTAAGCGACGATCAATGGGCTGAATATTTGTTCATGAGAAAAAATATAAAAGGCATTCAATATGAACGTTGGAATCACGCACACGGTTGTAGAAAATGGTTTAATATGGTCAGAGATACCTCTAATGATAAAATAAAAGCAGTCTATAAAATGGGTGAAGAGCCTCCAACTGAATAAAGTATGAAAAAAAATTTGAGAGTGAAGAGTAGTAAATTTATCGATGAAACATACAGAATAGCATTTAAATTTAATGGTATTAAATATTTCGGATTTAAAGGTGATACATTAGCATCAGCTTTACTGGCTAATGATATACATTTAGTTGGTAGAAGTTTTAAATACCACAGACCAAGAGGAATAATGACCGCAGGTTCAGAGGAGCCAAATGCAATTGTTCAATTACACGACAATTCATCTAGAACAGAGCCAAACGTTAGAGCTACAGAAGTTGAAATATATGAGGGTTTAGAGGCTTCGAGTCAAAATTGTTGGCCAAGTGTAAATTTTGATATTGGTGGAATAAATAACTTTCTTTCTCCAATACTTCCAGCCGGGTTTTATTATAAAACTTTTATGTGGCCTGCTAGTTTTTGGGAGAAATACGAATACTTTATTAGAAAATCTGCTGGACTAGGAAAATCACCTACAGAGCCAGATCCAGATATTTATGAACACAGATATATTCATTGTGATGTATTGGTAATTGGTGCTGGTATTTCAGGAATTATTGCTGCTAAAATATCTGCCAAAAAAGGTTTTAAAACACTTTTGGTAGATGAAAGTCCTTATCTTGGTGGTTCAACAATTAGTCAAAACTCAGAATTTTTCAAATTAAATAATCAAACATCTGGTTCATGGTTAGAAAAAGAAATCCACGAAATAAAAAAAATTGATAATTTAGAAATTAAAACAAGAACAAGTGTAGCAGCTTATCATGGATATAACTTTTTATTAGCTAGAGAAAATCTTACTGATCATCTTCCTATAGAAAATAGAAAAGATAAAACAAGACAAAGACTTTTAAAAATACGAGCAAAAAAAGTAATTACGGCTACTGGTGCTATAGAAAGACCCTTAATTTTCAATAACAATGATCGACCAGGAATTTTGCTTTCTTCTGCAATTAAAAAATATGCTGATTTATTTGGTGTTTCATGTGGCGAAAAAAATATCTTTTTAACAAATAATGATAGTGCATATGAGACTGCAATAAGTTTAGTTCAAAAAGGTATTAAGGTTGAAGCTATTGTTGATAATCGAGAACAAGTGGATTCAAAGCTTTTATTTGAGATAGAAAAAAATAACATTAAAGTATTTAGAGGTTTCACTATAACTGACACTTTTGGTTATAAAAGAATAAATAAAATTCAAATAATGCAACTTTCTAAGGATGGCCAAAAAGTTATTGGATCAAAGACTAATTTATCGTGTGATTGTTTAGGCATATCTGGCGGTTGGACGCCAGCAATTCATCTCTATACACAATCAGGAGGTAAATTAAAATTTAGAGAAGAAGATCAAGTTTTCATTCCTAAAAATCAATCTGTAGATCATTTAAGTGTGGGTTCTTGTAATGGTGACATGACTTTAAATGAAATTATAACTAACTTATTAAAAGATCTTAAATTATTTTTAGATATAAATGATACAGGTTATGAAAATATTGAAGTTTTATCTTGTTTCAATCAGTCAAAAAGAAACATTTGGTTACTTCCATCTGATAAAAATTTAGGAAAAACAAAACCATTTGTAGACTACCAAAATGATGCAACAGCAAAAGATATTAAATTAGCTTTAAGAGAAGGATTTAGATCAATAGAACACGTAAAAAGATATACCACTACGGGTATGGGAACTGATCAAGGTAAACTTGGAAATATGCATGCATTAGGAATTATATCTGAGACGGCAGGAGCAAAAATGGATGAATTAGGTACTACAACATTTAGACCTCCTTATACTCCTTTAACATTTGGAACTATTGTTGGAAGAAATGTTGGAGAGTTTTTTGATACTTTTAGAAAAACTCCTTTGCACGATTGGCACGTTAAAAACAAAGCTAAATTTGAAAATGTTGGTCAATGGAAAAGAGCTTGGTATTATCCAAAAATCAATGAAAACATGCATCAGGCGGTTCAAAGAGAAAGTAAAGCTGCTAGAGATAGTGCAGGTATATTAGATGCATCTACGCTCGGAAAGATTGATATCCAAGGCTCTGATGCCTCCGAATTTCTAAATCGAGTTTATACTAATGCATGGTCAAAACTGGCAATAGGAAAATGCCGATATGGATTAATGTTAAATGAAGATGGAATGGTTTACGATGATGGCGTAACAACTAGACTTGAAGAAAATCACTATATAATGACAACTACAACTGGTGGTGCGGCAACAGTTATGAGTAAACTTGAGGATTATTTACAAACTGAATGGCCTGAACTAGACGTTTATTTAACTTCTGTTACAGATCAATTTGCTACAGCCAGTGTATGTGGGCCGAACAGTAAAAAAATAATTTCAAAAATTTTTCCAAATTTAGATCTATCTGAAGAAAATTTTCCTCATATGTCTTTTAAAAATACAAAAATAGGCAATATTTCCTGTAGAATTATGAGAATAAGTTTTACTGGCGAATTAAGCTTTGAAATTAATGTACAAGCAAATTATGCAAAATCTATATGGGAAAAATGTATCGAGGCTGGTAAAGAATTTAATATAACTCCTTATGGAACAGAAACAATGCATTTACTTAGAGCAGAGAAAGGATTTATAATTGTTGGTCAAGATACTGATGCAACAATGACACCTATAGATTTACAAATGGATTGGATTGTAAGTAAAAAGAAATATGATTTTATTGGTAAAAGATCTTTATATAGATCTGATACAATTAGAGAGGATAGAAAACAACTTGTTGGATTACTAACTGAAAATCCTAAAGAAGTGCTTGAAGAAGGGGCTCAAATTGTTGCTGATATCAAAAAATTACCGGTTGAAATGTTAGGTCATGTTACTTCTAGCTATTATAGTCCTAATCTAGATAAATCTATTGCATTAGGTGTTGTTAAAGGTGGAAAAAATTTGATTGGTAAAAAATTAATTATACCAATGGAAGATAAAACAATTAATGTAACAGTAGCTGATCCAGTTTTTTTAGATAAAGAAAACAAAAGATTAAATGCTTAATTACAATTCATCACTACCAGAAAAAAAATTATTTCAAGACGTTCAAATGATGGAAATTTATCCTATAATGAAGCTTAATCTGAGAGGTAAGAAAAGAGAATTTATATCAGCTGTTGGTAAATCTTTAAATTTATTATTACCAACTGAGCCAAATACTTCAACTCGTAGCGATACTTTAACAGCCCTCTGGCTAAGTCCTGATGAATGGATGATTTTTTCTAATGAGAAAATCGATATAATGTCCAATGAATATAAGACCGAAATTTTATTAATGAATAAAATATCCAAAATAAATCTTGGTGCGGTGACTGATGTCACTGATCAATTTGTACTTATAAATCTAAAAGGCAATAAAATTTATGAATTATTTCAAACTGGTTCACCTTATAATTTTAACAATTTTAAAAAGAAAAAAGGAGCAGTTACACAAACAATTTTAGCAAAAATTGACGTTATTATTCACAATCAAGACTTAAATAATGTAAATCTTTTCGTGAGAAGATCATTTTCCCAACATTTATACTCATGGATGGGCGATAGTGCGTCAAGATTATAGTCACAATTTTTAATCAAATACGTTAATACAAAGAATGAAAAAAATATTATTACTTGTGCTTTTCGCACTTTTACCCTTCTCATCTAACGCAGAGTCAAACCTAAATAAAATTCTAACTTCAGGTGTATTAAAAGTTGGCACTACTGGTGATTGGGATCCTATGACAGTCAAAGATCCAGCAACAAATAAATATAAAGGTTTCGATATTGACGTAATGAATGAATTAGCAAAAGATATGGGAGTAAAAATAGAGTTTGTCCCTGCTGAATGGAAGACTATAGTTTCTGGAATTACTTCAGCTAGATATGATATTTCAACGAGTGTAACAAAAACTCCAAAAAGAGCCGAGGTGGCTGGATTTACAGATACCTATTATAAATATGGAACAGTTCCCCTGGTACTAAAAAAAAATTTAAAAAAATTTTCTACATGGGACTCTTTAAATAACCCAAACGTAACAATTGCAACTACTTTAGGAACTTCGCAAGAGGAAAAGGCTAAAGAATTCTTTCCTAAATCAAAATTAAATTCAGTTGAAGCACCAGCAAGAGATTTTCAAGAAGTTTTAGCAGGAAGAGCTGATGGAAATATTACGAGTTCTACAGAGGCAAATAAGTTAGTGATAACTTATCCCCAATTAGCAATTGTTCCAGATGGTGAAAAAAACCCAGCCTTTTTGGCAATGATGGTTCCAAAAGGTGATATTGAATGGAATAATTATGTAAATGATTGGATTAAAAAGAAAAAAACTTCAGGCTTTTTTACAAAACTATTGGCAAAATATAATCTTAAAAGCTTATAATCAGTTAGATATTAATAGTTAAATCTTTATAACTCTTTAAGTGAAAAATTTATTTTTTTTACTTATACTTTTTTTTCTTAACTCTTGTAGCGGACAAGAGTTAGGTTGGTTTATTTTATCTCCAAATAATATTGAAGGATTAACAAATCTAAAATTTTTAATTAGTGGTTTTACGACTACAATATATATTTCTATAGTTTCAATTCTAATTTCAATGGTTTTAGGTTTTGTTGTTGCTGTTCCCTCATTAGCTAAAAATAAATTCTTAACCTATTTAAATATCGGATATGTTGAAATTATTAGAGCTATACCGCTATTAGTTCTTATTTTATGGATCTATTATGGTTTACCAATAATGACTGGAATAAGTTTTAGTCCTTTTGTTTCAGGTATTATAGCTTTATCTATAAGTGAAAGTGCTTTTCAGGCAGAAATTTTTCGTGCAGGTATAAATTCAATTAAAAAGGCACAATGGGAAGCAGGAAGTTCATTAGGACTAAATTTTTTTAAAAAATTAAGGCTAGTAATTTTGCCTCAAGCTATAAAAAATATTTTACCAGCTATAGGAAATCAATTCGTTTATGTGTTAAAGATGTCATCATTAGTATCTATAATCGGTATTGGAGACTTGACAAGAAAAGCAAATGAATTAGTTGTTACAACTTATCGTCCTTTAGAAATATATACATTCTTAATTCTGGAATATTTAATTTTGATATTAATAGTTTCTTTTTTTGTTAGAAAACTAGAGGCAAAACTTAAAAAAGATTAATTTTTTTTTCTATAATCCCAAGGATATTCAAACTTCATTGACCACATACCCAGATTATTTAATCTTGCATAATCTTCATCTTCTATAAATTTTTTAGAATATTTTCTGTAAGCAAAAGCATAACCTTTTCTCACTAGATAGCTAGATAAACTCAGATTATTTACAAAACATTCTGCTAATGTTCTTTTATATTGATCTTTACCCTCTCTAACACATTTTACTTCATTTTTTCCTATTTTTTTGATTAAAAGATTTCTTGCTTCAACACCACATAAAATAGTTTCATTATTTTTACTACATTCTTGACTAAGTTCAGGTGTATCTATACCGGTAAATCGAATTTTTTCGCCATCTAAGTGAATAGTGTCTCCATCAATGATCTTTATTTCAAATGATTTAACATCATTATAAGTTAAAAAAAAAATTACTAAACAGACGCTAATTACTAAAAAAAGATTTATTTTGTTTAAATACATTATTTAAAAAATAGCCAATAAAAAATAAAACTGCAATTCCCATTAACCAATTTGTTACCAGTATAGTGTAAAATATATCCTCATAATCTCCACCTTTAATATTGATTACATACCATAGACTTAAAAATGGGAGAGCCGTTAACCTTAAAATACTCATATAAAGACTATATAAAGGTTTTTTAACTGCCTGGAATATTGCTGTGGTTATAAAAAATACTGGATAAATTGGTCCTATTAATGCAGCAACTTTTAAATAAATTGCACCATGTTTAATCGCTTCTAAATTATCAGTAAATAAGGAAACTAAAAATTCTGCCCCAAAAAAAATTATAATACCCGCACAAATCATAAAGAAAGATCCAAATACAAGTGCCTTTTTGTATAGTTCTCTTAATCGATCATAACTTTTAGCTCCAAAATTTTGTCCACCAATCGATAAGACAGCTGTATTTAATCCAATTACAGGAAGTAAAAAAACTTGCTCAATTCTTAAAGCCGCACCATAACCAGCAGTGGCTAAATCACCAAACTGACCTATAAAATAAAGAATATTGAATAATCCGACACCTATTAACAGCATGCTAAACATTACAGGAATGGTCTGATAGACAAGTTCTCCCAATAGAGTGAACTTAGGAATAAAACATTGGAGTTTCAAATATTTTTTTAATTCACAACAATAAACTTTATGAGCCAAGTAAAGTAAGCCAATAAATTGAGCTACAACAGTTGCTATAGCTAATCCAGCAATTCCAAAGGCAGGGATAAATCCATAACCAAAAATGAATAAAGGATTTAAAAAAATATTCAAAAAGAAACTAAATATTAATACATTCCTATAACTTTTAGTATCTCCTTGAGCATTCAAAGCACCATTCAAAGATATCTGGATTAAAACTATTATTGTTCCGTAAAAAATAATATCTAAATATTTTCTTGATAAAATAATACCTTCTTGATTTGATCCCATTATAGAAAGTAAAAAGTCTGATACGCTTAATCCAAAAAAAGTGACTAAAATAGATAAAAAAATTGCAAATATTATCGATTGTGCAACAAACAATGAGGCTTTTTTTTTGTTATTTGCACCTAAATTATTTCCAATTAAAGTATTCGTTCCAGCTGTTAAACCAACACCAATGGCAATAATCATAAAATAGATTGGGAAAGATTTTGCAATAGCTGCTATTGCTTCAGCTGATATTCTACCTGCAAACCAAGTATCAACTAAATTATAAAAAGTCTGGAACAATGAACCAACACTTGCAGGAATGGTTACTTTTCTAAGTAAAAACCATATTGGATCTTTTGTGAGTTTTAGTGTTTGTGGCAAATAAATCCTTAATTATATTTTTTTTGAAAATTATATTTTTTTCCAGATAATTTGGCTTTATATACCTGACTTTGTCTCATTCTGAAACGAGATTTTTGAACTTTTGTAAGTTTATTAAAACAATTTGGACAAGTAACTCCCTCTTCATATTTTTTAGATTTTTTATCCTTAATTGAAACTGGTTCTCTGCATCCACCACAAATAGAATATGTTCCCTGTGTTAACCCATGTTTTAAACTAACTCTATTATCAAATACAAAACATTCACCTTTCCATAAACTATTTTTTTGTTTTATTTTTTTCAAATAATTTAGAATTCCACCTTTTAATTGATAAACATTCTTAAAACCTTTTTTTTCTAAATATACAGAGGCCTTTTCACACCTAATTCCACCAGTGCAAAACATAGCTATTGGCTGATCTTTTTTTAATTTTTTTAAGTATTTGGGAAATTCTCTAAAATTATTAATATCTGGATTTATTGATCTTTTAAAAGATCCAACTTTATTTTCAAAAGGCTTTCTTGCGTCTAACAAAAAAATTTTTTTATTATTTATTAATTTATTCCATTTTTTTGGCTCAATATAACTATACTTTTTTTTAATTATTTTAGATATTTTTAGATCCATAGGGACAACTTCTTTTTTTATTTTTACTTTTGGTTTGTAAAAAGGATTAAACTCACTTTTTGAATTATTAAAGCTATCAAAATTTTTAACCGCTAAAATTTTTTTTAATTCGATAATAGAATTTCTGACATCATTTTTTTTTCCAGATATAGACCCATTCAAACCTTCTTTGGATATTATTATTGAACCATTTATATTATTATCAATCAAAATATTGTTTAAAATTTTTTTATTTTTTCTTAAATTATTAATTTTCTGAAATTTATAAAAACCAAATATTGTAAACATTAAATCTTTCTACAAACAGTCATTCCATCACCAAAAGGAACTATTACTTTTTCAACTCTTTTGTCTTTGGAGATGAAATCATTCAATTCTCTTATATTTTTTGTATATTTGTCATTTATATTCTTATCAACCACTTCTCCATGCCATAATACATTGTCAATTATAATTAATCCTCCATTATTCAGTAATTCTAAAGAAATTTGATAATATTTTTTATAATTCATCTTATCGGCATCGATAAAAACTAAATCAAATTTTTTATTTCTAATCTTAATTAAAGTTTCTAAAGCTGGTTTAATGATTGTTTTGATTTTATGATCATGATTAGATCTTTTAAAAAAATCAACAGCAATTTTATTTGTCTTTTCATCTTTATCTAGGGCAGTTATTTCACCATCATCAGGTAAAGCTAATGCCATAGACAATGTACTTAAACCAGTAAAAGTTCCAATCTCAAGTACCTTTTTAATTTTAGAAATTTTTATAATTAGATGAAGAAATTGGCATTGAGAGATGGATATTTGCATTCTTTTAATATCTCCTAATTTTAAGTTATAATTTATTATTTCTTTTTGGATTGGATGAAGTTTTAAACCGTGTTTTAAGATATAATCTTGTAATTGTTTGGTAATATTTAGGTCAGAACCCATAACCTTATAATTTTTTCTTTAAGATCTCATTAATCAATTGAGGATTAGCTTTACCACCAGAGGCTTTCATTGCTTGACCAACAAAAAAACCAAATAATTTTTCTTTACCTTGTTTGTATTCAATAGCTTTTTCTCTGTTATCATTAATTATTTTATCAATTAAAGCCTCTAAAGCCTTTGGATCGCTTTGTTGCTTTAATCCTTTTTCCTCAACAATTTTTTGTGGATCTTTATCTCCATCAATCATTAATTCAAAAACAGTTTTTGCTATTTTTCCTGAAATGGTTCCATTTTTAATTAAATTTATCAATATGGCAAAATTCTTTGCACTCACCGGACTTTGAGAAATTTCTAAGTTTTTATTGTTTAAAATTGCAAATAATTCACCTGTAATCCAGTTAACTGCTAATTTCAAATCTTTGTTTTTACCCATTTTAGCTACAACCTCTTCAAAGTATTTTGCAGTATCAATATCGGACACTAAAATATTTGCTTCATAAGGAGACAATTTAAACTCTTCAATATATCTTTTCTTTTTATCATCTGGGAGTTCTGGTATATCATTTTTAAGTTCTTCAATAAATTTGTCTGAAACTTCTAAAGGTAACAAATCAGGATCAGGAAAATATCTATAATCATGAGCATCTTCTTTTGATCTCATTGATCTTGTCTCATTTTTCTTCGTATCAAAAAGTCTTGTTTCTTGATCAATAGTTTTGCCTTCCTCTATTAAATCAACTTGTCTATTAGCCTCGTATTCTATTGCCATCTGCATAAATTTAATTGAATTAACATTTTTAATTTCACACCGTGTACCAAATTCTCTTGAGCCTTTTGGTCTTACAGAAACGTTTACATCAGCTCTTAAGGATCCCTCTTGCATATTTCCATCACAAGTTCCTAAATACCTCATTATAGATCTTAATTTTTTAATATAAGCATTAACCTCATCCGGGGATCTTAGATCAGGTTTGCTCACTATTTCCATTAAAGCTACACCCGATCTGTTTAAATCAACAAAGGTATTTTGCGGGTCAAGATCATGTATACTTTTTCCAGCGTCTTGTTCTAGATGCAATCTTTCTATACCCACTTCTTTTTGACCATTAGGCATATCCAAAATAACTTTACCCTCTCCTACAATTGGATCTTTAAATTGTGATATTTGATATCCTTGAGGTAAATCAGCATAAAAATAATTTTTTCTATCAAATACTGAACGTTTATTAATTTTTGCGTTAAGGCCAATACCAGTTTTAATTGCTTGTTTAACACAAAATTCATTTATTACTGGTAACATTCCTGGAAATGCAGCATCAACTAAACTAACTTGCGTATTAGGCTCTGCTCCAAATTTGGTTGCTGAAGTAGAAAATAATTTTGACTCGGATAAAACTTGAGCATGAACTTCTAAACCAATTACAACCTCATACTGGTTATCTTTTCGATTGATTAAATATTCTGAATCTTTTTTACTCATTTTATCCACCAATCGGTAATTTTGTTTTTAAAATTTATCTTTTCTTCCATAGCATAAGCTATATTCAATATATTTTGTTCATCAAAAGCTTTACCAATTATTTGCAAACCTAAAGGATAGCCTTTTGAGTCATGTCCTGCAGGAATTGATATACCTGGTAGCCCAGCTAAATTAACTGGGACTGTAAAAATATCGTTAAGATACATAGAAACTGGATCATTTGTTTTTTCACCTATTTTAAACGCTGCACTAGGTGTAGATGGTGTTAAAATTGCATCAACTTTTTTATATGCTTCATCAAAATCATTTTTAATAAGTTTTCTTACTTTTTGAGCCTTTAAATAATATGCATCATAATAACCAGATGATAAGACATATGTTCCAATCATAATTCTTCTTTGAACTTCAGCACCAAAACCTTCAGATCTAGTTTTTTCATACATATCAATTAAGTTTTCACCTTTAGCTCTAAATCCATACTTAACACCATCATATCTTGCTAAGTTTGAAGAGGCTTCAGCGGGAGCAACAATATAATAAGTTGGTAAAGCATAACTGGTATTTGGAAGAGAAATATCGATAGTTTCTGCTCCACAATCTTTAACATACTGAATTCCTTTTTGCCAAAGATCCTCAATTTCTTTTGGCATCCCATCCACTCTATATTCTTTTGGTATCCCAATTTTTTTTCCCTTTATATCATTGGTAAGTTCTTTGCTATATTGATTTCTCTCAAAATCTACCGAGGTAGAATCTTTAGAATCATAAGAGCTAATTACTTCTTGTAGTAGAGCACAATCTTTAACATTTTGTGCCATTGGTCCAGCTTGATCTAAAGATGACGCAAAAGCGACAATTCCATAGCGTGAGCAACTTCCATATGTAGGTTTTAAACCTACTGTTCCTGTAAATGAAGCTGGTTGTCTTATTGAGCCACCAGTATCTGTGCCAATTGTAATTGGAGTTAATTGTCCAGCAACGGCTGAAGCTGATCCACCAGATGAACCTCCTGGAACTAAATCTTTATCAATAGGATTTTGTACATTACCAAAAAAACTAGTCTCATTTGATGAACCCATCGCAAATTCATCACAATTTAATTTCCCTAAAAGTATTCCACCTTCTTTCCAAATATTATCAGTAACTGTCGACTCATAGGTTGGTACAAAATTATTTAAAATTTTACTACCAGCAGTTGTTTTAACATCCTTTGTGCAAAATAAATCTTTAACTGCCATCGGAATACCCGGTAATTTTAAATTTAAATTAGGTTTTTGATCAAACTTTTTTGCTTTATCTAAAGCTGATGTGAAGTCCTCAGTAATATAAGCATTTAAATCTTTAGACTTTTCAGATCTTTCTATGAATGCCTTAGTTATATCTGTTGAGGATAATTTTTTACTTTTAATATTTTCAACTAATTCTGTTAAAGATTGTTTTGTTATATCTGACATTATTCTATCACCTTTGGTACAACAAAATAATCTTCATTTTCTTGTGGAGAATTTTTAACTATTTGTTCTCTGATATTCTTACTTTTTACTTCATCAGATCTTAATTTTAATGTTGTTTCAGCAACAGAGGTTAATGGCTCAATATTATCTGTTTTTAATTCATTAAGTTTTTCTATAAAATCGAAAATTGAATTTAAATCACCAGCTAATTTTTCAGCTTTTTTTTCATCAACTGAAATCCTTGATAATTTAGATATATGTTTTATTGTTTTAAGATCTATACTCATATGCTATTTAGATATGACGCAAACTATCACTTAAGTTTAAAATATACAATATGATCACTTTGGAGGAATTTAAAAAAAAACACTCAGATAAGTGTAGATTGATAGGTTTAGACCTTGGTTCTAAAAGAATCGGTGTATCTATTTGTGATGAAAAACAATTAATAGCTACTCCACTAAAAACAATAAATCGAAATAGTTTAAATGAATTAATTTCTGAACTTAAGATAATTATCGATGAAAATGATATTAAGGGAATCGTAATTGGAAATCCTCTAAATATGGATGGCACATCAGGTAGGTCTACTCAATCTGTGAAAGATACCACTCAAAATATCGAGAAAAACATTAATATTCCAATTTGCCTATGGGATGAGAGATTATCAACTATTGGAGCCTTTAATCAATCAAGTAAATTAGATATCAATGTAAGTAAAAGAGAAAAGAAAATTGATGAAAATGCTGCTGCCTTTATATTACAAGGTGCAATAGATTTTTTGAATAATTAATACTTGCTATTGTAGAGGTTAATAGCTATAGAGTTGGTTTTAATGGCAGTTAAAATAAATAAAGCTATTAAAATTTCCCAAAAACACTTATTAGGTATTCAAGATTTATCAATTAATGATGTTAATTTAATACTTGATGAAGCCCACACTTTTATAAAAGTTAATCAAAGCAAAAATAAAAAGATTGATGTTTTAAGAGGTAAAACACAAATAAATTTATTCTTTGAACCTTCTACTAGAACTCAAAGTTCATTTGAATTAGCTGGAAAAAGACTTGGAGCAGATGTTATGTCTATGAATATTAGTAACTCTGCAATTAAAAAAGGTGAGACATTAATTGATACAGCGATGACTTTAAATGCAATGCATCCTGATATTATTGTTGTTAGACATCAGGACTCAGGAGCTTGTAACTTACTTTCACAAAAAGTAAATTGTGCTGTATTAAACGCTGGTGATGGAAGAAGAGAACACCCTACTCAAGCTTTATTAGATGCTTTAACAATTAAAAATCGTAAAGAAAAAATTGAGGGACTAAAAATTGCAATTTGTGGTGACATACTACATTCACGTGTAGCAAGATCTAATATCTACCTACTTAATATGTTAGGTGCTGAACTAAATATAATTGCTCCAACAAATTTAATGCCAAAAGAAATTGATAAATTTGGAGTTAATATTTTTACTGATATGAAAAAAGGTTTAAAAGATTGCGATATCGTCATGATGTTAAGATTACAAAATGAGAGAATGACAAGTTCTTATCTTTCTTCAAATAGAGAATATTATGAATATTACGGTCTTACTCCTGATAAATTAGAACATGCAAAACCAGATGCATTAATAATGCACCCTGGGCCAATGAATAGAGGTATCGAAATTGATACAATGTTAGCTGATGATATTAACAAAAGTGTAATTAAAGAACAGGTTGAACTTGGTGTAGCAGTGCGTATGGCTTGTTTAAAAATATTTTGTACATAGATGAAAAAACAATACTTTATAAATGCAAATATAATAGATCCTCACAATTCTATTAATGAAAATGGTGGATTGATTATTGGAGAGGATGGTAAAATTGAAGGTATTGGAAAAAAAGTTAATACTAATAATCTCCCAACAAGAGAAAAGCCAATTGATTTAAAAGGTAAATATATATTTCCAGGACTTGTTGATATGCGAGTTTTTGTTGGTGAACCTGGTTATGAATATAAAGAAAATTTTAGAACTTTAAGTAATGCAGCATTGGCTGGTGGCGTAACATCGGTTGTCACAATGCCAAATACTGATCCAATTATAGATAATGTATCGATTGTTGATTTTTTAAAAAGAAGAGGAAGAGATAAATCTAAAATAAACATTTTCCCTTGCGCTTCACTGACTAAAAATATTGAAGGCACTAACATGATAGAATTTGGTCTATTACAAAAAAAAGGGATAGTCGCTTTTACAGATGGAATTAAAACAATTCAAAATCCAAGATTAATGTCGAGAATAATGAATTCTGCAAAAGATCTTGGGTGTTTAATAATGCAACATGCTGAAGATTACGAGCTTGCAAAAAATGGTATGATCAATTCAGGTATTATTGCCTCAAAATTAGGTCTGTCTGGCATACCAGAAATTGCTGAGAGAATTTTGATAGAGAGAGATTTAACTTTATTGGAAAAAGTCAAATGTAGATATCATATATCACAATTATCTTCTCAAAAATCCATAGAAGTAATTAAACAAAGAAAAGAAATTGTAAAATTTACTTCGGGCGTTTCTATTAACAATCTCTCATTGAATGAAAATGATATAGGAGACTTTAGAACTTTTTTGAAATTATCACCTCCTCTGAGAAGAGAAGAAGACAGAGTAGCTTTAGTTCAAGGAGTAAAAGATGGATTAATTGATGTTATTGTCTCTGATCACAAACCTGAAGATGAGGAGTCTAAAAGGCTTACTTTTTCTCAGGCAGCAACTGGGGCTTCTGGTATAGAAACATTATTATCTTTGAGTTTAGAGCTTTATCATAATGGTTCTCTTAAATTAGAAACCATCATAAGAGCTCTTACATCAAACCCCGCAAAAATACTTAAAATAGATAAAGGAAATCTCTCAGTTGGGAGTGATGCAGATTTATGTATTGTTGATATAGATAAACCATGGATTGTAAAAAAAGAAAATTTAATTTCAAAATCAAAAAATACCTCAATTGAAGATAAAAAACTGCAAGGCAAAGTTGTAAATACATTTGTAAAAGGTAAAGAATTATTTAAGCTATAATATGGATATTTTTTTGATAGGTACAATTTCCTACCTCGTAGGTTCCATACCATTTGGTTTTATATTAACAAAGATTTTTTTAAAAAAAGATATTAGAGAAATCGGATCAGGAAATATTGGAGCGACCAATGCTTTAAGAACTGGAAATAAAAGTATTGGTTATTCGACTTTAGTTTTAGATCTATTAAAAGCTGTTGTACCTGTAATTTATGTGAAAATTTTTTACCAAGATTTTTTATATATTACTTCTTTATGTGTTTTTTTAGGTCATGTATTTCCAATCTGGCTAAAGTTTAAAGGTGGAAAAGGTGTTGCTACATATGTGGGAATTTTATTTGCTTTGAATATTTATTTTGGAATCATCTTTACAATTACTTGGTTTATAACTTTTTTTATTTCTAAATATTCTTCATTGTCATCTCTAGTAGGTGCAGTTTCTATACCAATTTATTTAATAATTTTAGCTCAATTTGATCAAATAGTTTTTTTTACAATTATGTTTGTTTTGATATTTTTTACCCATAGACAAAATATTAAAAGATTGAAAAACAAAGAAGAAACTAAGACAAAAATTTATTAAATTGACTATCTAAGTCATTTGAGTAGTTTGTAGCATATGAATTTGGTCATTGTAGAAAGTCCAGCTAAAGCTAAAACAATTAATAAATATTTGGGTGATGATTATAAGGTTTTAGCAAGTTATGGTCATATTAGAGACTTGCCTTCCAGAAATGGTTCTGTTGATCCAGATCAAGATTTTAAAATGGAATGGGAAGTTGACAGTTTTTCAAAAAAATATCTCAAAGAAATCACCGATGCTGCAAAAGACTCCTCTAAGATTATATTGGCTACTGACCCAGATCGTGAGGGTGAGGCAATCGCCTGGCACGTAAAAGAATATTTGAATGAAAAAAAACTTTTAAAAGATAAAGAGATTGAACGTGTTGTCTTCAATGAAATAACCAAAAAGGCAGTAATGCATGGTATAGAAAATCCAAGACAAATTGAACCACTTCTAGTTGATGCTTATATGGCTAGAAGAGCATTAGATTATTTAGTTGGATTTAATATTTCACCAATACTTTGGACTAAATTACCTGGTTCAAAATCTGCTGGCAGAGTTCAATCTGTTGCATTAAAATTAATTACTGAAAGAGAACACGAAATTGAGTCATTTAAACCTGAAGAATTTTGGACATTAAGTGTAAAATTTGCTGATCAAAAAAATCAAAATATAACAGCTAGTATCAGTCAACTAGATAACACAAAAATTGAAAAATTTTCGTTTAGAAGCAAGGATGAAATTGATAAAGCTATTTCAACTATCAACAAAAAAAAATTTAGTATTACTGATATTTCTAGTAAAATAGTTAATCGTAATCCTTCAGGACCATTTACTACATCTACTCTTCAACAAACAGCGTCAAGTAGATTAGGGTTTGGTGCATCTAGAACAATGCAAATTGCACAAAAACTTTATCAAGGTATAGAAATTGAAGGAGAGACAATTGGTTTGATTACTTATATGAGAACTGACGGAACTAATTTATCCAAAGATGCAATAACAGCGTTCAGAAATTATATTAAAAAAGAAATTGGTAATGAGTATTTACCTAGTGAGGCTTTAAATTATTCAGGAAAAAAAGCTAAAAATGCACAAGAAGCTCACGAGGCGATCAGACCTACAGATATTATTAGAACGCCCCAAAGTGTTAAAAAATATTTAAGTACAGATCAAAATAAACTTTATGATTTGATTTGGAGTAGAGCTTTATCTTCTCAAATGGAGTCAGCTAAGTTTGATAGAAATACCATAACTATAACATCAGATAATAATGACACCATTTGTAAAGCTAGCGGTTCAGTCCTTAAATTTGACGGGTTTTTGAAAATTTATAATAATCAAGCAAAAGATGATGATGAAAATATTTTACCATCTGTATCTAAAGGACCTATTAATATTGAGGCATTGTTAGATGAACAACATTATACACAACCACCACCAAGATTTTCTGAGGCTAGTTTAGTTAAAAAACTAGAGGAACTTGGTATTGGAAGACCATCTACTTATGCAAGCATTATTTCTACAATAGCTAATAGAGGATATGCAGAAATACTCAACAAGCGTTTTTTTCCTACAGATAGAGGCAAATTAATTTCAGCTTTTTTAGAAAAATTATTTGCAAAATATGTTGATTATAATTTTACAGCTGGATTGGAAGATCAGCTAGATGAAATAACTACTGGGAAAGAAAGTTGGATAAAAGTTTTAGAACTTTTCTGGAAAGATTTTAATAACAACGTTTCGGAAGTTAAAGAAAAAAGAACTAGAGAAGTTTTAGATTTACTCAATGAAAGTTTGGGAAGTTTAGTTTTTGATAAAGATAAAGACGGAAATATTGTAAGAAAATGTCAATTATGTAATAATGGAACTCTAAGTTTAAAAAATAGTTTTAGAGGTGGTGCTTTCATAGGTTGTTCAAATTATCCAGAATGTAAATTTACAAGACCATTATCTAAATCAAAAGCTGCTGCACAAGCACAATTAGCAGAACCGAAGTTTATTGGGAAACATGAAAATGGTAATGATATATATTTAAAAAATGGAAGATTTGGTCCATATCTTCAATATGAAAAAATTCCAGCCGAAATAGAGACTGAAAAAGTTACAAAGAAAAAGAAAAAAAGTAAAAAAACTAAATCAGAGGTTAATGAACTTATAAAAAATGTCTCAATACCTAAAGGTTTAGAATTAGATAGTATTGATTTGGAAAAAGCTAAATTTTTATGTTCATTACCTAAGTCTTTAGGAATAAATCCTAATAATCAAAAAGAGATTACATTAAATACAGGACGATTTGGTCCTTATTTAAAATGTGAAAATAAATCTGCTAGAATTGAAAATATCGAAGAAATTTTTTCTATAGGTCTAAATAGAGCAATCACACTAATTGCTGAAGCTAAACCTGGAAGAATATCCTCTTCAATGATAAAAGATTTAGGAGAGCACCCTGAGGATAAAAAACCAGTTCGAATTATGAAAGGGCAATACGGACCTTATATAAAATATAAATCTCTTAATGCAACTATACCCGAGGAAAAAGATCCTACAGATATTACGATGGAAGAAGCATTAATATTGATTGAGAAAAGAAAAGAATACGATAAAACTAAGAAATTAAAAAAAAGGAAATCTAAATGAGTTATGAAGAAAAAATTGATGAACTTAACATAATATTGCCTGAAGCTAAATCTCCAGTAGGAAATTATGTGGCAACAAAGATATCGGGGAAAATGTTATTTATATCGGGACAGATATCAATTGATGAAAATGGTCAATTAATAAAAGGTAAAATTGGAAAAGATTTAGATACAGAAGCGGGATACAATGCGGCTAAAAGATGTGCATTAAGTATTATTGCACAAGTAAAAAAAGCATGTGGAAATGATTTATCAAAAATTAAATCATGCGTAAAATTAACTGGGTTTGTTAATTCTAGTGAAGACTTCATTGATCAACCGAAAGTAATTAATGGTGCATCTGATTTAATAGCTTCAATTTTTGGAAATGAAGGAATGCATGCTAGAGCAGCTGTAAGTACAAATAGTTTGCCACTTGGGGTTTCAGTTGAAGTTGATGCAATATTTGAGCTGAAATAATTTATTATCTACCAACACTAAAGTATTTAAATCCTTGAGATTTAATTTTTGTAGAGGAATATATATTTCTTAAATCGTAAATAATAAATTTTTTACCTTTAACTAAACTTTTAAAATTAATAGATTTAAAATCATTCCACTCTGTATGAACAATTACTAAATCTGAGCCTTTTAAAGCTTTTTTAATTGAACCTTCATAAGAAACATTTTTAATGTTTTCAAATTCTTTCTTATAACCAGTGGGATCAAAATATTTTATAAACGCACCTTTTTTTGATAGTTTTGGAATCATCGTAAGGCTCGATGAGTCTCTCATATCATCTGTATTTGCTTTAAAAGTTACTCCCAAAAAAGTGATTTTTTTGTTTTTTATTTTATTCTTTAGAATTTCGTAAACTCTTCTCAGTAAAATATCAGATCTATTTTTATTTGATTTCACAACAGATTTAATTACAGATAAATTTGTTTTAAATTTATCGGCTGTAGAAATTATAGCCTTCGTATCTTTTGGAAAACAAGAGCCTCCATAAGCTGGTCCAGCTCTTAAAAAGCGACTACCTATCCTCTTATCTAATCCCATTCCAATAGATATATCCTCAATATTTATTGCTGTTTTTTCACATAGATTGGCTAATTCATTAATAAATGTAATTTTTGTTGCTAAAAAAGAATTTGAAGCATATTTTATTAACTCAGCAGATCTTCTAGAAGTATGGAGATATTGAGCCCCTTTTGAAATTAAAGGGGTATATAGATTTTTTAAAATTTTATTCGATTTTTTATCATTAGAACCAACTACAATTCTGTCGGGATAAATAAAGTCCCTTATGGCTTCTCCTTCTCTCAAAAATTCAGGATTTGATAAAACTGCAAATTTTTTTTTAGAATTTTTTTTTAATAATATTTTCTCAATTTCATCTCCGGTTGTAACAGGAACAGTAGATTTTGTTATTATAATCTTAAATTTATTTAATGATAAACTTAACTCTTTAGCAACGTTATATACTTGGCTTAAATCAGCTGAGCTACTTCCTTTTTTTGTTGGCGTTCCAACACAAATAAAAATAATATCACTTTTTTTAACAGAATTTTTTAAATCAGAGGAAAAGGTAAGCCTTTCATTTTTAAAATTTTTTAATACTAATTCTGATAAACCTGGTTCATAAATTGGTATTTTTCCTTTTTTTAACAAATCAATTTTTTTTATATCTTTATCAACACAAATCACATCATTTCCAAGATCAGAAAAACATACGCCACTTACTAGACCTACATAACCAGTCCCTATCATGCATAGTTTCATGATTTGAAAATCTCCAAATTAGAATTAATATAGCCATGCATGCTTCCGCAATCTAGATATTTTCCAGAAAAATTATGAGCTATAAATTTATTTTCATCTTTGATTAAAGATTGAATTGCATCTGTTATATGAATTTCTCCACCTTTTCCAGGTTTTTGATTTAAGAGTTTTGTAAAAATTTTTTTAGGTAATATATATCTTCCAATAACAGCTTTATTAGATGGAGCTCGATTTATTGAAGGTTTTTCAACTACATCGTTAATCAGATAATTTTTTTTATTAATCTTTTTTCCTAGCTTATATATACCCCATCTAGATACATCTTTTTTATTTACTTTCAAGCTAGCCATGACAGATGACTTGTAACGATTATGAACTTGAATCATGGACTTTGAACAATTTTGTTTAATTATTAAATCATCTGGTAATAACATCAAAAAAAAATTATTCTTAATTAATTTTTGTGTTTTTAAAACAGCATCCCCAGTTCCTAAAGGTTTATTTTGATAAACAAATTTAATCATTTTTTTATATCTTAATATTTTTTTATATTCTTTATTAATTCTAGAATCTTTCTTTTTTTTGATCAAATTTTTATAAAAAGAGTCTTTATAAAAGTAATCTTTAATCATCTTTTTTTTTTGAGAAATAATAAAAACTACTTCTTTTATGCCAGCCTCAATACATTCATCCAATATATACTCAATACCAGGTTTACCATTTATTGGTAAAAGCTCTTTAGCAAATACGCTTGTAAGTGGAAGCAAACGTGTACCTAATCCAGCAAGTGGAATAATCGCTTGTTTAATCATTTAAATGTTTTACTTATTAAAAAGTTTTATACAAATGAAAATTTTATTGAATAATAATGATTTAAATGAGGCATTATATGGGGTCTCTAACTTAGGCTTTGTACCAACTATGGGAAGTCTTCACAAAGGACATGTATCTCTAATAAAAAAATCTCTAAAGGAATGCAAAAAAACTATAGTCAGTATTTTTGTTAATCCTACTCAATTTAATAATAAAAAAGATTACTTAAGATACCCAAGAAATAACAAATCAGACTTATATATTTTAAAAAAATTAGGTGTAAGTTTTGTTTTTATTCCAAATAAGAAGAATGTTTATAATTTTAAAAGGAAATACAAAATTAAGCTTAAGAAAAAGGATAAAATTTTATGTGCTAAATTTAGGAAAGGTCATTTTGAGGGAGTTATTGATGTAATGGACCGTTTAACAGGACTAATTAAACCAAAAAAAATTTTTATGGGGGAAAAAGATTTTCAACAAATATTACTAGTTAAAAAATTTGTTGAAAAAAAATATCATTCCAAAATTATTTCTTGTAAAACTATAAGGGACAAAAATAAACTTGCATTATCCTCGAGAAATTTACTTTTAAACAAAACAGCGCTAAATATAGCAAGCAAATTATCAAAAGACATTATTGCTTTCAAAGAAAAAATTAAAAAAGAAAAAAATGTAAATAAAATTCTTAGAATAAAAGAAAAAGAATTAAAAAAGAATTTTAATATCTCTATTGAATATTTCGATCTAAGAAATAAAAATAATCTCAAAAAATCAAAAAATACAAAAAATTCAAAAATATTTATAGCTTACTATTTAGATAAGATTAGATTGATAGATAATTTTTAATATTATAAAAAATAAGCGCCAACACCCAAGAAAGACACAAAACCAATTACATCTGTGATAGTGGTTACGAAAACACTAGAGGCTATAGCTGGATCAATATTCATTCTTTTAAGTGTGACTGGAACTAATATTCCAAATAATCCAGCGACAACCATTGTCAAAATCATGGATATAGAAATTATTAATGATAATTGATTATCTTGAAACCATAATTGAACTATAAAGGCACTGATTGCTGCAAAAATAACTCCATTTAAAATACCAATATTAAATTCTTTTAATATGTTTTGACTAAAATTATTTCTAGTTAAATCATTTGTTGCAAGAGTTCTGACAGTTACAGCTAAAGTTTGCATGCCTGCATTTCCACCCATTGAAGCTACTATTGGCATTAAAAAGGCTAAAACAACCATCTGTTCAATTGTAGCACCAAATAAGCTTATACAATATGTAGCAAGGAAAGCTGTAAATAAATTTAATAACAACCAATTAAATCTTCTTTTAGTTTTGGTAATTACTCCATCGGTAATTTCCTCATCTCCAACTCCAGCTAATCTTAGGGCATCCTCTTCAGCCTCTTCTTTTAAAACAGTAAGTACATCATCTGATGTAATCATTCCTACTAATTTATTATTTTTATCAACAACACAAGCAGAATTTAATCCATAATTTTCAAATGAATTTCCAACTTCTTCTCTATCCATATCGACTGGTACTAAAAAAATTGAGTCTTCCATTATGGTAGACATTTTAGTATCTCTTGAAGTTCTTAGTACTTTTGATGAAGGAACTGTACCAATTGGTTTAAAGTTTTCATCAACAATGTAAATTTCTAAAAATTCTTCAGGTAAATCTTTATTTTCTCTCAAGTAGTCAATGGTTTGTCCAACAGACCAGTTGCTTGGAATAGCAGTAAATTCTCTTTGCATAATTCTAGCAGCACTATCTTCTGGATAACTAAGACCTTCAAGTAATGCAAATCGATCTTTCGGAGGTAGTAAACTTAAAATAGAATTTTTATCTTTTTCTTCAACATTTTCTAAAATTGCTATAGCATCATCGGACTCAAGATTTTTTAAAATTCTTACAATTGCCTCAGAAGAAAGATATTTAATTATCTCTGATTGAACAGACTCATTGAGCTCAACAAACACCTCTGGATCAATCTTAAAGTTATTTAATTTTATTAAGTTTTCTCTATCATTTTGACTTAAATGTTCAATTATATCTGCTGCATCCGCTGGGTGCATCTCTTTAAAAGAATTTGAAATAAAAAGCGCATCATTATTAGAAATCTTATCAGTAACTACTTTGATATATTCCTTATTGAACTCAAAATTGACTTTTTTATCTTTTATTTTTTTAATTAAAGTCATAAATTTACCTATAATCTGTCGGAACTTTTAATACATAATAAAAAGAATACAATTTTTAAATGAACATAGAAATTAAAAAATCCCAAAAACCTGTTAAATATGAGGATGCTATTAAATTTATGGAGCTTCGTTTATCAGAAATAGAACAAAATAAATCAAGTGAATTAATATGGATTTTAGAACATGAAGAAATTTATACAGCTGGAACTACTTTTAAAGAAAGTGAAATTTTAGATAAATCAATAAATATCTATAGAACTAATAGAGGTGGCAAAATTACATATCACGGTCCTGGACAATTAATATGTTATTTTGTAATTAATTTAAAAAATAAAAAAAAAGATATAAGAAATTTTATTTCAGTTATTGAAAAAACAATAATAGACACTCTTAAATTTTATAATATAGAAACATTTGCTGATAAAGAAAATATTGGAATTTGGTGTAAGAATAATAATCAAATTGAAAAAGTTGCAGCCATTGGTGTAAGGGTAAGTCGATGGATCGCATATCATGGTTTTTCAATAAATATTAATAATGATTTAAGAAAATACGATGCGATCATTCCTTGTGGAGTCAAAGATAAAGGAGTGACAAGTTTAAAAATGATAAAAGATAAAGACTATATGAAATTAAGTGATAAGTTGGTTGAAAACTTTATTTTAAATTTGAAAAGTTCAATCTTTTTGTCTTAAGTAATTTTTTAAAATATTCAGGTAGTAAAGCTTTATAAGTAAATTTTTTATCATTAATCATAAATTTTATTTGATAAGAATGAAGCATAAGATTTTTATTTATTCCTTTAGATGAATTATTTGATGTATATTTTTTATCTCCATATATTGAGTGACCAATGTTGAATAATTGTTTTCTTAATTGATGTTTTCTACCGGTGATAGGTTTCATTTCGAGTAATGTAGAATTTGAATTTTTGTCAATAACTTTGAAAATCGTTTTTGCTTTCTCAATAATTTTTTTTCCATTATCATATCGTATTAAATCATCAATTAACTCGCCTGAATTTTTTTCTAATTCACCATTGCAAATTGCCAAGTATGTTTTGTAAACTTTTCTTAATCTAAATAATGAAGTTAATAATTGTGCTGTTTCTCTATTTTTTGCTAAAATAAAAACACCTGATGTGTCTTTATCTAGTCTATGAACAGAATAAGGTTTAGTTTCATCAAAAATTTTACTCTTTGAAAAGATATCAATTAAATTCTTTTTTGATTTTGTTCCTCCTTGAACTGAAATACCAGCTTGTTTATTCAAAATTATAAAATCATTATTATTGTCTATAATTAAATTTTCATTTGATTTAATTGTTTCATTATTTGGTGAATAATTTATTTTTTTTTGTATTATTTTTTCTTCATAATTTAAGTTAAATATTTCAACTTTATCATTAGTTTTTAATTTAAATGAACTTTTTACTTTTTTTTTATTAATTTTTATTTTTCCTAATCTTAATGTTTTTTCTATTAGTCCTTGGGGCATTTTGCCTACTTTATGTCTTATCCATCTATCTAAACGCATATTATTGCACGTTATATCAACGATAAAACTCTTAATCATAATTTTAAATTATTATATTACGCTGTAGCTAATTTTTTTTCTTCTTTTTTATCAGCTTCTTTAGCAGGATCTTTTTTCTTTTTGTCTA
>CACORI010000009.1 GCA_902629585.1 uncultured Pelagibacteraceae bacterium
AAGTCTAAAACATTTAGGAGTTAAAATTACTAAACTTGCTCAGGGATTGCCTGTAGGTGGAGAAATAGAAAATTTAGACGATGGAACATTATTTTCAGCTTTTAAAAATAGATCAAATTTAAAATCTAATTCTTAGTAGCTTTGTGTTTGAGTCGATTTAAATGAAGTAAAGGCTCTGTGTAGCCTGATGGTTGTTCCCTACCTTTAAATATTAGGTCACAAGCAGTTTGAAATGCTATGGAATTTTCAAAATTGTCACTCATTCTAACATAATTTTTATCACCTTGATTCTGATCATCTACTACTTTTGCCATTTGTTTCATTATCTCAATAACTTGAATTTTTGTTGTAATTCCATGGTAAATCCAATTAGTGATATGTTGAGAAGAGATCCTTAAAGTTGCTCTATCCTCCATCAAACCAACATTATTTATATCTGGAACTTTTGAACACCCTATCCCTTGATCAATCCACCTAACTACATAACCCAATAAAGTTTGTGCAGAATTTGATATTTCAGAATTAATTTCATCAACTGACCAATTTGGTCTATCAGCTATAGGTATTGTTAAAAGGTCATCTAATTTCGATTTTTTTCTATCCATAATTTTCTTTTGTTCATCAAATATATTTATTTTATGATAATGAAGTGCATGTAATGATGCGGCTGTTGGTGAAGGAACCCATGCACAGTTAGCACCGGCTTTAAGGTGATCAATTTTTTCATTCATCATTTGCCTCATTTTATCTGGAGCAGCCCACATTCCTTTACCAATTTGAGCTTTACCTGCAAAACCACATTTTAACCCAATATCAACATTGTTATTTTCGTAAGCTGAAATCCATTTTGAAGACTTCATATCTCCTTTTTTTATCATTGGTCCTGCCTCCATAGACGTATGCATCTCATCACCTGTACGATCAAGGAAACCAGTATTGATAAAAAAAACTCTATTTTTAAGAGTTCGTATACATTCTTTAAGATTAGCTGATGTTCTTCTTTCTTCATCCATTATTCCAATTTTGCAGGTGTATTTATCTAATCCAAGTAACTCCTCAACCTTTGTAAATATTAAATCTGTGAAGGCTGTTTCCTCAGGACCATGCATTTTAGGTTTAACAATATAAATTGAACCAGTCTTTGAATTTTTTTTTCTTTTTAAATCATGAATTGCTGCAGCCGTTGTGATAAAAGCATCCATAATTCCCTCAGGCACTTCACTACCATCTTTCAATATAATTGATGAATTATTCATAAGATGACCAACATTTCTTATCAACAGCAAACTTCTACCATGAAGCTTCAATCCATCTCCATTTTTTGAAATATAACTTCTATCAGGATTTAGTTTTCTTTCTAAATTTTTTCCATTTTTCTCAAATTGGACTTTTAAATCGCCCTTCATTAATCCAAGCCAATTTCTGTAACATAAAACTTTATCTTGAGCATCTACAGCTGCAACACTATCTTCATTATCACAAATAGTTGATACAGCAGACTCAGCTATTACATCACTAATACCAGCAATATCATGCGCTGCACTAAAGGCTCTTGGGTTAATAATTATTTCAAAGTGAAGTTTATTATTCTGTAATATGATAGCGCCTGGTTTATTTGCATTACCTCTATGACCAATAAATTTTTCTTTATCTTTAAGTTTATATTCGTAATCGTCTTTTAAAATAATTAAATTTTTATCTACAACTTTTAAACCAGCAATATTTTTCCAGCTAGTTCCATCAATTGGAATGTATTTATCAAAAAACTCTCTTACATATTTTATTACTTCCTGCCCTCGATTTGGGTCATATCTTTCACTCCCTCCTTCTTCAGACTCTATTATGTCAGTTCCATATAGGCTATCATATAAACTTACCCATCTAGCATTTGCAGCATTTAATGCGTATCTTGCATTCATTATGGGCACTACCAACTGAGGTCCTGCAATATTAGCTATCTCCTCGTCTATATTATCTGTTTCTATTTTAAAATCTGGACCTTCATCGACTAAATATCCTATATCTTTTAAAAATTTTTTATATTCATCAACATCAATTTCCTTACCCTTACGTTCAATGTGCCAATCATCAATTTTTTTCTGCAATTCTACTCTAAATTTAATTAACTCAGAGTTTTGTGGTGCAAGTTCATGAACAATTTCGTCAAAACCATTCCAAAATTTTTTAGAAGTTATGTTTGTTTCGGCTAATAATTCATTATTTACAAAATCAAAAATTTTTTTTGAAACTTTCAGATTGTTTATTTGTATGTATTCTTCTTGCATATCACTATTTTATCAAGCCCCATCTGTATATTTGCCTGAGAGATTTGCTCCTTCGGCGGATAAAAATCACTTTCCAGAGTGTTATGCCGTATCGGTCCATGATACCTGAGAGTTTCCGGGGTGGTTGCTCCTTCGGTGCTATAAATATAGTCTCTTCCGATAGTTAAAATTTACTTCTAAAAAATATTAAGTCAAATACAATTATTTAATAAACATTTTATTGCCTTTATTACCACCTAGGTATTATTCTAAAAATATGAAAAATTATCTTAATTTTGAGACAGATATAAAGGAATTCGAGAAAGAATTAGAAAAATTAAAGGACCCTTACAATGAAGGGGGATTATCCCAGGTGGATACTGAAAAAATAACAAAAACACAAAAGGAACTTGATGAGAAGCTAAGAGAGATTTATTCTAATTTAGATCCTTGGCAGACTACTCTAGTCGCAAGACATGAAGATAGACCAAAATCAAAATTTTTTATAGATAATTTATTTGAAGATTTTATTTCTTTAGCTGGTGATAGATTTTATGGAGAAGACAAATCAGTAATCACTGGCTTTGCAAAATTTAATAATCAGTCAGTATTGGTGATAGGTCAAGAGAAAGGAGATGATCTTGAAACTCGAATTGAAAGAAACTTTGGCATGATGAGACCAGAAGGTTATAGAAAAACTATTCGATTAATGGAATTAGCTGATAAATTTAATATTCCAATAATTTCTTTCATTGACACACCAGGGGCATATCCAGGTGTGGGAGCAGAAGAAAGAGGTCAAGCAGAAGCTATTGCTAAATCAATTGAGTGTTGCATGAAGTTAAAAGTTCCAACCATAGCAATTATAATTGGTGAAGGTGGTTCTGGAGGAGCTATTGCACTAGCCTCTTCTAACAAAGTCATCATGTTAGAAAATGCAATATACTCTGTAATTTCACCAGAAGGATGTGCAACTATTTTGTGGAGAGACCCAAAAAAAATGTTAGACGCTGCAATAGCAATGAAATTATCAGCAAAAGATCTATTAGAATTAAAAGTAATAGATGAAATAGTCGAAGAACCTTTAGGTGGAGCACATAGAGATAAAAATTTAATGCTAAGCAATGTTAGAGATTCAATATCAAAAAATCTAAATCAGTTTAAAACCATGTCATCTGAAGAAATTTTTAATCAGAGAAAAAATAAGTTTTTGAAGATCGGAAGAAATAAAGGATTTATAAAAGATCCTGAAAGTTTAAGTAATCTAGAAATAAAATCTAATAAAATAAGTGAATTTATAAGTAAAAAAAAAAACTTGGTCTTTTTAATAGGATCTGCTTTATTAGCAATAGTTTTACTATCTTTCTTTTTATAAAGAACCACAGCAGTGTTTATATTTTTTTCCTGAACCACAATAACAAGGTTCGTTTCTTCTCATTTTTTTTTCAGGGGGTTTAACTCTCTTTTTTTCAATACTTTCTTTATTTTTTTCTTTTGTTTGTTCAACAACTTTTAAATTCATTAAGACTGTTACATAATCTAGTTTGAGTTTTTCCAATAATATAGAAAATAAATTGAAAGCTTCTTTTTTGTATTCTATTAACGGATCTCTTTGCCCATAAGATCTTAGACCTATTACTTGTCTTAATTGTTCAAGATATTGTATATGGGATCTCCAATTCAAATCTATAGATTGCAAAAGTATTCGCTTTTCTATTTCTTTGGCCTGACTCTCCCCTAAAATTTTTATTCTTTCATCTCTATTTATATTAAACTGTTTCATGATACTTTCTCTAAATTTTTCATCATTCAATAAAATCAATTCTTTGAATTGACTTTCATTAATATTTTTTCCCATTAAAGTTTTAATTTTATTATCTAAATCATTATTATTTGGATTTGAGATTTTCTGAGTTTTTAATCTTATTAAATCTTGAATAATTTCGTTTAAAAAATTTTCTGAATAGTTGAAAATTTCTTCACTATTCATGGCATTATTTCTTTGTGTGAAGATTACGTGCCTTTGGTCATTTAAAACATTATCAAATTTAATAAGGGTTTTTCTTATATCAAAGTTTCTTGCCTCAACTTTTTGCTGAGCTCTTTCTAAAGCTTTATTTATCCAAGGATGATCGATACTTTCACCATCCTTTAAACCAAGTTTTTTCAGTATATTATTCATTGATTCCGAACCAAATATTCTCATAAGATCATCTTCAAGACTTACAAAAAATATAGATGAACCTTCATCACCTTGTCTTCCTGATCTTCCCCTAGCTTGATTGTCAACTCTTCTTGACTCCATTCTTTCAGTTCCAATTACAAATAATCCCCCGATAGATTTTATTTTTTTCTTCTCTTTTTTCAAATCATCCTCAGATACTGATCCTTTTTTTCCTCCTAATTGAATATCTACACCACGACCCGATATGCTAGTTGTTATAATTAAAGAACCAGTCTTTCCTGCATTAGCAATTATTTCTGCCTCATTCTCGTGATTTTTTGCATTTAGGACAACATGTTTAATTTTTTCTTTGTTTAATAATTTAGAGTAAATTTCTGACTTGTTTATACTTGAGGTAAACACAAGAAGCGGCTGACCTTTTTCATGGCAATCTTTAATTTTTTTAATTATTGCTAAATTTTTTTCCTCTTCAGTTCTAAATATTTGATCATTATGATCTAAACGTATCATAGGGTTATTTGTTGGAATTACTACTACAGGAAGATTGTAAATTTCATAAAATTCCTCTGCCTCAGTAGCTGCTGTTCCCGTGCAACCAGAAATTTTTTTATACAGTTTAAAATAATTTTGATAAGTTATTGAAGCCAAAGTATGATTTTCTGCTTGTATCTCAATTTTTTCTTTTGCCTCTAACGCTTGATGAAGGCCGTCTCCAAATCTTCTTCCTTCCAAAATTCTACCAGTTAATTCATCAATTATTTTTAAGCTGCCTTCTTTAACTATATAATCTTTTCCTTTTTCAAATAAGTGATTTGCTCTAAGTGCCTGATTAACATGATGAACTAAAGCTAAATTTTCTGGATCATAAAAATTATTATTTTTTAAAATTCCAGCTCCTGAGAATATTTTTTCTACATTATTTATTCCATCGTTAGTCAGAATTATATTTTTATCTTTTTCATCAATTTCATAATCATTTTTATTTAACTGATTTATTAATTTATCAATGGCCAAATATTGGCTTGTTTTATTTTCCGCTGCACCAGAAATAACAAGTGGAGTTCGTGCTTCATCAATTAAACATGAGTCAATCTCGTCAACGATAGCATAATAGTGTTCTCTTTGAACTTTTTCATTAATTGAGTATTTCATATTATCTCTTAAATAGTCAAAACCAAGCTCGCTATTAGTTGCATATGTTACGTCACAATTATAATTTTTATTTCTTTCGTTATCATCTTGATCATTATTAATGTAGCCTGAAGTTAAACCTAAAAAATTGTATATAACTCCCATTTCAAGAGAATCTCTTTTGGCAAGATAATCATTGACAGTTACAATATGAACACCTTTACCCATGAGAGCATTAAGATAAGCGGATAAAACAATAGTCAAAGTTTTACCTTCACCAGTTTTCATTTCAGCAATTTTTTTTTCGTGTAAAACAATTCCACCGATTAATTGAACGTCGTAATGTCTCTCATTTCTTGTTCGTCTTGCAGCCTCCCTTACCAAAGCAAAGGCTTCAGGAAGAATATTATCAACAGTTCGACCCATTTTAATTTTTTCTTTAAATTCGTTAGTCTTTTTTGGAAATTCATCGTCTTTGAGTTTTCTGATATTTTCCTCAAAAAAGTTGATTTGATCAACAATTTTACTAATTCTATCAAGCTCTTTTTGATTGCCAGATTTAACGAATTTGGAAATAAAGTTAAAAGGATTAAACATATTTTTGATATACAATTTAATTACAATTTTTAATATAGTTATTTAATATAAAATTTAAATATTATGGGTATCAATTTATCAAATTTTCTAAATTCCAAATCTCAAAATCTTAAATTAAACCATTTTCAAGATCTAGATCATATTGATGGTTTGTCGATTTCAGCAGTTTGTGCAGATCTTTATAAAACTAAAAGGGATGATTTGGTTATGTTTTATTTTAGAGATGGGGCGAATTTTGCGTCAGTTTATACAAAGTCTAGAATAAAATCTGAAAACATTAAATGGAATTTAAATCAAAAGACACAAAAAATTTTTTCTTTAATAATTAATACAAACAATGCAAATTCTTTCACAGGAGACCAAGGCTACAAAAGTCTACAACATATTGCCGAAATAGTCTCAAAACAATTAAGTGATAAACAAAAAGAGGACGAGGAAGATCCCATAATAATAAAACCTAAAAATATCATTTTCGGCTGCACGGGCACAATAGGTGAAAAATTTCCGGAGGAAAAAATTAAATTTAAAATTCCTGATTTGATTAAGAATATTAAATATACCCAAAACAAATACATATGGATGAAAGCAGCCTTAGGGATAATGACTACTGATACTCAGCCAAAAATTGCCATGGATGAATGTAAAATTGGAAATGTACCAGTGAAAATTTACGGTATTGCAAAGGGTTCAGGTATGATACAGCCAAATATGGCTACCACATTAGGCTATGTTTTTACTGATGCAGAGCTGTCTAATGATATTTTAAAAAAATTGCTGAGAAAAAATATTGAAAATACTTTCAATGCAATAAGCTGTGATGGAGACACAAGCACTAATGATATGATTACAATTTTTTCAACAGGAAAGGCTAAAAATTCTGTTATAAAAAGTTTTACTGACAAAAAATTAAGATTATTTGATGAATCTCTTAATAAAGTTTTGCTTAATTTGGCAAAAAGAGTAGTGGCTGATGGAGAGGGTGCCTCAAAGTTTGTAACAATTAAAGTAACAAATTCAAAAACAGAAATGGATGCAAAAAAAATTGCTTTCTCAATTGCAAATTCTCCTTTAGTCAAAACTGCTTTAGCAGGTGAAGATCCTAACTGGGGAAGAATTATAATGGCTATAGGAAAATCTGATGTTGAAATAAATTTAAATAAATTATCTTTAAAGTTTGGTGATTTAAATATTGTAAGTAAAGGAAAAATTTATAATCAGTATAACGAAAATGAAGCAGCAAATTACATGAAAAATAAAAGTATCGAAATTGATGTAAATATTGGCAGTGGAAATAAGAATTTTACAGTATATACGATGGATTTTACAAAAAAATATGTAGAGATTAACTCTGACTATAGAAGCTAGTATATTGAAATTTTAATTGCATATAATTAAATAAGTTAAATGATCAAATATAATTTAAAATGTAAAAAATGTAACTTAACTTTTGACAGTTGGTTTGCATCTTCAAAAGAATATGAGAAGTTGAAAAAAAAAAAATTAATAAACTGTCATAACTGCGGCTCATTAAGAGTGGAAAAAAATCTAATGGCTCCAAAGTTAATTAAGAAAACGTTTAATCAGAAAAGTGAAAAAGAATTAATTAAATTGAACAAAATAAGAAAAACAATTTCAGAGTATCAAAAGTTTATAAAAAACAATTTTGAATATGTGGGAGAAAATTTTGCCTATGAAGCTAGATCAATTCATTATGATAATAAAAAGGTTAAAAAAGGAATTTATGGAAGAGCTTCAAAAAAAGATCTTAAGGAATTAAAAGATGAAGGTATTGAAACACAATCGTTGCCTTGGGTAGAGGAAAGTAATAATTAATTTTTTATAAATTTAGCAATATAGTTAACAGATTTATCCTCACTAACACTCCATTGATCAGTCAAGATATTAAATTTCATACCATCTACTTTATCAACTAAAAGATTATTTTCTTTTTGAATTGATATTAAGTCATCAGGTTTTACAAATTTCTCCCATTCGTGTGTACCAATTGGAAGCCATCGTAAAACATATTCTGCACCTACAATTGCAAAGACGTATGATTTAAAAGTTTTATTTAATGTCGCAACAAACATTACCCCATTTGTTCTAAGAAGCTTACTGCATGATTTTAAAAAAAAATTTACATCTTCAACATGCTCAACTATTTCCATATTTAGAATTACGTCAAATTTACGTGTAATTTTTAATTTTTCAGGCGATGAACAAATATAATTTATTTTTAAATTATTTTTTTTTGCATGAAGCTTTGCAACTTCTATATTTTTGTTTGATGCATCGATTCCTGTTACTTCAGCACCTAATCTGCACATTGGCTCTGATAACAAACCTCCACCGCAACCTATGTCTAAAATTTTTATATTTCTTAATGGTGTTTTTCTTTGATCTAATTTAAATGTTTTTATAATATTTTCTTTAATATAAGAAATTCGAATAGGGTTAAATTTATGTAATGGTTTAAATTTACCATTAGGATCCCACCATTCTTTCGCGATTTTTGAAAATTTTTCTATTTCTTTTTTATTTATTGTGTTATTTTTCATTTGTAAGTTGACTTTATAATCAACATGTATTTATTCAATATTTTTTAAATTTGATAATATTTTATCATGAAAATTGTAGTATTAAAATTTGGAGGAACATCAGTCGGCACAACAAAGAAGATTAAAAAAGTTGCTGAAATTATTGCTGATTACAAAAAGAAAAATTACAAAGTAATTGTAATTTCATCGGCAATGAGTGGTGTGACAAATGAGTTAGTAAAAAAATCTGTTGAAATAAGTGGAAATTTTTCTGATTCAGAGCACGATGTTTTAGTTTCCTCTGGCGAGCAAATGGCTTGTTCGCTAATAGCTGGAAGATTAATCCATAAAGGCTTTAAATCAAGATCTTGGCTATCATGGCAAGTTCCAATTATTACAGTGGGAAAGCATAAGATTTCAAGAATTAATCAAATTAATATAAATAAAATTTTTAAATATTTAAGAGAAGGTGGCATACCAGTTATCACTGGTTTTCAAGGAGTTAACAATGAAAATAGACTTACTACTATTGGAAGGGGCGGATCAGACGCAAGTGCAATTATGTTCGCAAAATTCTTCAAAGCAGAAAGATGCATAATATACACTGATGTTGAAGGAATATATACTACAGATCCTAACAAATTAAAAAATGCAAAAAAAATAAAAGTAATTTCATATGAAGAAATGCTTGAAATGGCTTCATTGGGAGCCAAAGTTATGCAGCCAGTATCTATTCAAGATGCAAGATTAAATAGAATTGATATTGAGGTAAAATCATCATTTACTAAAAAATCTGGAACACTAATTACTAAAAAATCTAATATAATAAATAATAAAATTGTTACTGGAATAACTTCAACACAAAATGACTCAAAAGTATCTCTTATTGGTGTTAAAGACAAACCAGGTGTTGCGGCATCTATTTTTAAACCATTATCTAAAAATTTGATAAATGTTGACATGGTTGTACAAAATATTTCTCCTAATGGTAAAGAAACGGATTTAACATTTACAATTAAGACAGAGGATTTGAATAAAACAAAAAAAACTATTCAAGAGAATAAAAATATCAATTATAGAAAATTATTATTTGAAAAAAATGTTTCAAAAATTTCAGTTATTGGTGTTGGAATGATTACGACACCCGGAGTTACATTTAAAATGTTTCAAACTTTGGCAAATAAAAAGATTAATATAAAAGTAATTTCAACTTCTGAGATAAAAATTTCAGTTTTAATTGATAAAAAGAATACTAGAAAGGCTATAGTTGCCCTTCATAAAGAATTTAAATTAGGCAAATTAAGATGAGCATAAGACCATTTAGAGATATCAAAAGAAGAAAAACAAAAGAAATTAATGTAGGTAAAGTAAAAGTTGGAGGTAATAATCCCATATCTGTTCAATCTATGACTAACACTTTAACTACTGATATAAAGGCGACCATCAAACAAATAAATGAAATTCAAAGCGAAGGTGCTGATATAGTCAGAGTTTCTTGTCCAGATGAGCCATCCTCTAAGGCTCTTAAAGAGATTGTCAAACATGTAGATATTCCTATCGTAGCTGATATTCATTTTCATTATAAAAGAGCTGTCGAGGCCGCTGTTAGTGGAGCCAGTTGTTTAAGAATTAATCCAGGTAATATTGGTAATATTGATAAAATTAAAGAAGTAGTAAAAGCAGCTTGTGATAATAATTGTTCTATAAGAGTAGGTGTTAATGCCGGATCTTTAGAAAAAGATATATTAGAGAAATACAAAGAACCTTGCCCAGAGGCATTAGTTGAGAGTGCTTTAAGAAATATCAAAATACTCGAAGATGAAAATTTTAATAATCTAAAAATAAGCGTAAAATCATCAGATGTTTTTTTATCAATTGAGGCTTATCGTCAATTGTCGAAGGCTACAGATTATCCTTTGCATTTAGGAATAACAGAGGCAGGAAGTTATATGCCAGGTAGCATAAAATCTTCGATCGGATTAGGTACATTACTTTTAGATGGTATAGGTGATACAATAAGAATTTCTTTGTCTGACAACCCTGTAGAGGAGGTTAAAATTGGAAATGAAATATTAAAATCTCTAAATTTACGGGAAAGAGGAGTGAAGATAATTTCTTGCCCATCATGCGCAAGACAAGGATTTCAAGTAATTGATACTGTAAAAATTTTAGAAAAAAAACTTTCTCACATTAAGGTGCCAATAACTCTTTCTATAATTGGATGTGTGGTTAACGGACCAGGAGAAGCAGCCATGACGGATGTAGGCATTACCGGAGGCAAAAAGGGAAATAATATGTTGTATCTGTCAGGGGTTCAGTCAGAAAAAGTTGTAACAAGCAATATGATTGAAAAGATTGTAAATGAAGTTGAGAAGAAAGCCTCAGAATTAGAGAACAAATAAATGATCCCCTTAAAAACAATAGAAGATCTAATTGGTAAACACGCCTTGCTAGAAAAAGAGCTTTCCTCAGGAATTATAGATAAAAAATCTTTTGCAGAAAAATCTAAAGAATACTCAAATTTAAATGAGATTATTGGAAATGCCAAAAAATATGTATCTTATGAAAGTAATAAGTTAGAACTCCAAAAAATTCTTGATGATAAAAATGCAGATGAAGAAATTAGAAAAATGGCAGAAAATGAATTAAATGATCTTGATATAGAAAATGCAAAAGACGAAAAAAAGTTAAAACTTTTCTTATTACCAAAAGATGAAGCTGATAAAAAAAATGCAATTATAGAAATTAGAGCAGGTACGGGTGGATTAGAAGCAAGTTTATTTGCTGCAGATTTATTTAAAATGTATGAAAAAGTAAGCCACAAAAAAAAATGGACTGTTGAATTAATTTCCATTTCTCAAAGTGAGGCAGGAGGGTTAAAAGAAGTAATTGCTTCTATAAAAGGTAGCAATATTTACTCTACATTAAAATATGAGAGTGGCGTTCACAGAGTTCAAAGAGTACCTGATACAGAAACTCAAGGACGTGTACATACATCAGCCGCAACTGTAGCAGTATTGCCTGAAGCAGAAGAAGTTGATGTAAAAATAAATGAATCTGATCTCAGAATAGATGTTTTTAGGGCAGGAGGTCCTGGAGGGCAGTCTGTAAACACAACAGACAGTGCAGTGCGTATCACGCATATACCTACCGGGCTTTCAGTTTCTCAACAAGATGAAAAATCACAACACAAAAATAAAGCTAAAGGAATGAAGATTTTAAGATCAAGACTTTATGAATTAGAAAGAATGAGAATTGATCAAGAGAGATCTCAGGATAGAAAAAGCAAAATTGGAACAGGAGATAGATCTGAGAGAATTAGAACTTACAACTTCCCTCAAGGAAGAGTTACAGACCATAGGATTAATTTAACTCTTCATAAGTTAAATGAATTTTTAGAGGGAGAGGCTTTTGATGAAATGATTGAGTCTTTAACACTTCAAGCGCAAGAGGAAAGTTTAAGTAACTTAAATTAAGATGAAAATTGAAACTGTTATCCAGCAAGCAAATAATATTTTGAAAAAAAATTATATTAAAAATTCTTTACTTGATACCGAATTATTAATTTCAAAAGTAATTAATAAAGAAAGAGAATATATAATCTTAAACAATAATATGAAAATTGGACAAAACGATTATATTAAGTTTAAAAAACTAATATTAGAACGTTCAAAAGGAAAACCAATTGCTTATTTATTAGGAAAAAAAAATTTTTGGAAATATGACTTTTATGTGAATGAAAATGTTCTTATTCCAAGGCCTGATACAGAACTGATAGTTCATCAGGTGTTAAAAAATTATAAAAATAAGAATAATATAAAATTTTTAGAAGTTGGAGTTGGATCAGGTGCAATTTCATTATCAATTTTAAAAGAAAAAAATGGATTTTTTGGGACTGGGGTAGATATTAGTAAAGATTGTTTAAATATTTGTAAAAAAAACGCCTGTAAACTTGAAGTAAACGATAGAATGAAATTATTTAAATCAAATATTGACAATTTTAATAAGGGCAAATATGATTTGATAATATCTAATCCTCCTTATATTAAAAAATTAGATTTAAAAAAATTAAGTAAGGATATTAGAAATTTTGAGCCGCAAATTGCTCTTGATGGTGGATTAGACGGATTATCAGAAATCAGAAAAGTGATTAAAAAATCTGCTGAGCTGATAAAAAAAAATGGAAAGCTAATTTTAGAAATTGCCTTCAACCAAAAAATTGAAGTGAGAAAAATTTTAGAAAATAATGGTTTTTATATTAATGCAATAGTTAAAGATTTGGCAAAAAATGATAGGTGTATAATAAGCAAGAAGATTTAAATTATGGTTACATTTAGAAACAACAATAACAGAAGAAATAATTTTAGAAGAAACGATAGAAACTTCAAAAGTAATAATGATAGACCAAAATTTGGTTCAAATTTTTCTAATAATGAAAATTTTCAAAGAAAAATACCTGGAAGAAATAATCATAATGCTTCAAAATTAATTGAGAAGTACAACAATTTAGCTAGGGAGGCTCTATCAACTGGTGATAAAATATTATCTGAGAATTATTTTCAACATGCAGACCACTTCACAAGAATATTAAGTGAGCAGGAGAGTTATAAAAAACAAAGATTTTCAAATAATCAAATAGATGAAAAAAGTAATGAAGAGAAAAATGAAGTTGTTGGTATTGAAAATAAAAAAACAGATACTTCAGACACAGATGAAGCTTCGCTCGATTCCAAAATTGTTGCGAAAAACAATTAATTTAAGCCTATAATTTTTTCCGATTTTAAAACTTCCAATTTTATTTTTTTTGTTTCGAATATTTTTCTATCTTTTCCTTTTAAAATTTTCCCAGAAGGTAATTTTAATTTTTGAGAATTTACTTTTTTTCCATTAACTATAACTTCGTAATGTAAATGAGGACCGGTAGATTTTCCAGTAGAACCAACATACCCAATAGTTTGTCCCTGTTTTACACGAATGCCACTTTTAATTCCTTGAGCAAATTTAGACATATGTGCATAAACAGTTTGATAAGTTGAATTATGTTTAATAACAATACAATTTCCTCCACCTCCACACCAACTAGCTTTTTTTACAATCCCATCTCCTGAAGCCATTATAGGTGTTCCCATAGGTGCAGCAAAGTCAGTTCCTCTATGCATTTTATTAAAACCATCTATTGGATGTTTTCTCATACCAAATGGGGAAGATAGCCTCGCACCATTAATCGGAGTTTTCATTAGTGCTTTCTTAACACTTTTTCCATTTTTGTCATAATGGCCAGAGTTTTTTTCGTCATCATAATAATATAAAGAATTATCTTGACCACTTAAAATTAAATTTGCGTATAAAATATTTCCAGTCTCAATAATTTTTTTATTATCATCCATAAAAACTTCATACATAATTTGAAATCTATCTTTTTTTCTAATATCTCTTTGAAAATCAACTTGAAAACCATAGATACCCGCAAGTTCTATAATGGCATTAGCTGGAATATTTTTATCAGTGGCAGATTTATATAGGCTTTGTTGGATAATATTCTCTTTATAAATTATTTCTTTGTTAAGTTTGACTAAAACTACCTCTTTTTCAAATTTGTTATTTTCAATATTTCTAGTTAAAATTATCCTTTCTTTATTTGAAATTTGCAATACAAACTCTTTAATTGAGTTATTTGATTGATCAATAGTCATTAAAATTTTCTGATTAGTATTTAATTTGTTTAAATTTACTTTTTCAAAGAGTTTATTTTTGATTATTTCGATTTCTTTTTTATTTACAGAATAATTTTTTAAAATGTTATCAAATGTTTCACCAGAGGATATTCTATGATTAATTTTTTTAAATTTTGCTTCTAAATTGTTTAAAAGATAATTAGCTGTTTTTTTAAAATAAATATTATTTATTACATCTTTATAAGAATTCGTAATTTTTGATTTAGTGAAATTATAGTAGCTTGTTAAAATTATTGTGATTGACAGCAATAGAATTAAAGCAATCAACTCATTTTTATTTTTAAATTTAACTTTAAATTTGCCAAACATTTTAATTTTATTAATTAACAATTAATAAATTATGATTTCTAAAAAATCAAAAAAACCCTTGTTTTAGTGGGTTTTTTTATGGTTTTTTTATTCTTAAACGCTTGATTTCCTATAATTTTAGCCTATAAGCATCAACTTTCTCAGATATTATTGTAAATACAATAAATTAATGAGGATTATTGAGCCTTTTTTGCTCAATTAGCTATTTAAAACGTAAAAAATTTAAGAAGAGAAGTGTGGACGGTTAAGGTTACCAAAATTTGTCGTACACACTTCAACATCATATAAATTTTATTCTTAGAATTTATATGGAAGCTAGTGTGCGCCGTTTTTAAACTTGAGAGTTTGATCATGGCTCAGAACGTACGCTGGCGGCACGCCTAACACATGCAAGTCGAACGGAGTAGCAATACTCAGTGGCAGACGGGTGAGTAACATGTAGGTATCTGCCCTTTGGCCTGGAATAACACGAGGAAACTTGTGCTAATACTGGATAAGTCTTTACGGAGAAAGCTTTATGCACCATTGGATGAGCCTGCACTTGATTAGTTTGTTGGTGGGGTAATGGCCTACCAAGACTTTGATCAATAGCTGATTTGAGAGGATGATCAGCCACATTGGGACTGAGACACGGCCCAAACTCCTACGGGAGGCAGCAGTGGGGAATCTTGCACAATGGAGGAAACTCTGATGCAGCGATGCCGCGTGAGTGAAGAAGGCCCTTGGGTTGTAAAGCTCTTTCGTCGGGGAAGAAAATGACTGTACCCGAATAAGAAGGTCCGGCTAACTTCGTGCCAGCAGCCGCGGTAATACGAAGGGACCTAGCGTAGTTCGGAATTACTGGGCTTAAAGAGTTCGTAGGTGGTTGAAAAAGTTGGTGGTGAAATCCCAGAGCTTAACTCTGGAACTGCCATCAAAACTTTTCAGCTAGAGTTTGATAGAGGAAAGCAGAATTTCTAGTGTAGAGGTGAAATTCGTAGATATTAGAAAGAATACCAATTGCGAAGGCAGCTTTCTGGATCATTACTGACACTGAGGAACGAAAGCATGGGTAGCGAAGAGGATTAGATACCCTCGTAGTCCATGCCGTAAACGATGTGTGTTAGACGTTGGAAATTTATTTTCAGTGTCGCAGCGAAAGCAATAAACACACCGCCTGGGGAGTACGACCGCAAGGTTAAAACTCAAATGAATTGACGGGGACCCGCACAAGTAGTGGAGCATGTGGTTTAATTCGAAGATACGCGCAGAACCTTACCAACACTTGACATGTTCGTCGCGACTTTAAGAGATTAAAGTTTTCGGTTCGGCCGGACGAAACACAGGTGCTGCATGGCTGTCGTCAGCTCGTGTCGTGAGATGTTGGGTTAAGTCCCGCAACGAGCGCAACCCTCACTTTTAGTTGCCATCATTTAGTTGGGCACTCTGAAAGAACTGCCAGTGATAAGCTGGAGGAAGGTGGGGATGACGTCAAGTCCTCATGGCCCTTACGTGTTGGGCTACACACGTGCTACAATGGTATCTACAACAGGAAGCAAGACGGCGACGTCAAGCAAATCCTTAAAAGATACCTCAGTTCGGATTGCACTCTGCAACTCGAGTGCATGAAGCTGGAATTACTAGTAATCGTGGATCAGCGTGCCACGGTGAATGCGTTCCCGGGTCTTGTACACACCGCCCGTCACACCATGGGAGTTGGTTCTACCTTAAGGCAAGGTTTAATACCCTTGACCACGGTATAGTCAGCGACTGGGGTGAAGTCGTAACAAGGTAGCCGTAGGGGAACCTGCGGCTGGATTACCTCCTTTCTAAGGATGAATAAAAATTAATTTTTATTCTAAATAATATACATGTGTAATGTTGACCGTCCTCATTTCTCTTCTTAATATTTAGTGTTTCTCTTGCATGGGGGCCGGTAGCTCAGTTGGTTAGAGCACACCCTTGATAAGGGTGGGGTCGAAAGTTCGAGTCTTTCTCGGCCCACCAATTTTCATTAAGGGGGGATTAGCTCAGCTGGGAGAGCGCCTGATTTGCATTCAGGAGGTCAGCGGTTCGATCCCGCTATCCTCCACCAAACACTTAGCTATTTAACTTGTAAAAAAATAATAATTAATATCAATATCTATATCCGAACGTTAGAAATCTTATAATCTAATGTTCAAAATAAAAATTTGATTCAACACAGAATTTTTTTCTGTGCATAAATCAAGCGTTTAAGGGCGTGTGGCGGATGCCTTGGCACTGAAAGCCGATGAAGGACGTGATATACTGCGATAAGTTTCGGGGAGCTGTATGTAAGTTTTGATCCGAAAATTTCCGAATGGGGAAACCCATCACTTTATGTGATACTTTAAACTGAATACATAAGTTTGAAGAGACAACCTGGAGAACTGAAACATCTAAGTAACCAGAGGAAAAGAAATCAATTGAGATTCCGTTAGTAGTGGCGAGCGAAAGCGGACTAGGCCAGTAGTTTTGTTAAAAAAATTTGAATAGTTTGGAAAAACTAACCACAGAGGGTGATAGTCCCGTATAAGTAATGTTTAATAAAATTCATGAGTAAAGCGGGACACGTGAAATCCTGCTCGAACATAGGGGGACCACCCTCTAAGCCTAAATACTCTTCAGTGACCGATAGTGAACTAGTACCGTGAGGGAAAGGTGAAAAGAACCCCTATTAGGGGAGTGAAATAGAACCTGAAACCGCATGCCTACAATCAGTCGAAGCTCTTTTTAGAGTGACGGCGTACCTTTTGTATAATGGGTCAGTGACTTAATTTATTAAGCAAGCTTAAGCCATCTAGGTGTAGGCGTAGCGAAAGCAAGTCTTAATAGGGCGAATAGTTTAATGAATTAGACCCGAAAACGAATGAGCTTACCATGAGCAGGTTGAAAGCAAGGTAACACTTGCCGGAGGACCGAACCAGTTGACGTTGAAAAGTCTTTGGATGACTTGTGGTAAGGGGTGAAAGGCCAACCAAATTCGTAGATAGCTGGTTTTCCGCGAAAACTATTTAGGTAGTGCGTTGAATAAATAGATGTTTAGAGGTAGAGCACTAAATGGGCTAGGGGGAAGAGATTCTTACCAAACCTAATAAAACTCCGAATGCTAAACATTGTTCTTCAGCAGACAGACTGTGGGTGCTAAGGTCCATGGTCGAGAGGGAAAGAGCCCAGACCACCAGATAAGGTCCCCAAATTATGATTAAGTGTGAAAGGATGTGGAAATTCCTTAACAGCCGGGAGGTTGGCTTAGAAGCAGCCATCCTTTAAAGATAGCGTAACAGCTCACCGGTCTAATAGAGTTTCTGCGCCGAAGATGTAACGGGGCTAAAATCATATACCGAATCTGTGGATTTGCAATTTTTTCGAAAATTGCAACTGGTAGCGGAACGTTCTGTAAGCCTGTGAAGGAATACCCGTGAGGGATTCTGGAGGTATCAGAAGTGCGAATGCTGACATAAGTAACGATAAAAGAAGTGAAAAACTTCTTCGCCGAAAATCCAAGGGTTTCTGCGCAAGGTTAATCCGCGCAGAGTTAGTCGGCACCTAAGGCGAGGGCGAAAGCCGTAGTCGATGGAAATAAGGTTAATATTCCTTAACCAGATGGTAGTGACGAATCTTGTAAGTTGTGAGTTCTTAATGGATTGAACTTGCCGCGAAAAGGTTCCAAGAAATAGCTCCATCATAAGACCGTACCCTAAACCGACACAGGTGGATTAATAGAGTATATTTAGGCGCTTGAGAGAATGATGTTGAAGGAACTCGGCAAAATGCTTCCGTAACTTCGGAATAAGGAAGACCTTTTTTTAGGCAACTAGGGAAAGGTGGCACAAGCCAGGGAGAAGCGACTGTTTATCAAAAACACAGGGCTCTGCTAACACGTAAGTGGATGTATAGGGTCTGACGCCTGCCCGGTGCTGGAAGGTTAATGCGGTTGGTGCAAGCCAACTTCTGAAGCCCCAGTAAACGGCGGCCGTAACTATAACGGTCCTAAGGTAGCGAAATTCCTTGTCGGGTAAGTTCCGACCTGCATGAATGGCGTAACGATTTCTCCGCTGTCTCCAACATCAACTCAGTGAAATTGAATTCTCCGTGAAGATGCGGAGTTCGCGTAGTTAGACGGAAAGACCCCGTGCACCTTTACTGCAACTTTACATTGGTGTTAGGAAAAACATATTTAGAATAGGAGGGAGACATTGAAGCAAAAGCGTCAGCTTTTGTGGAGTCACCAGTGAAATACCTCTTTTGTTTTTCTTGATATCTAACTGATTGCCGTTATCCGGCATCAAGACATTGTATGGTGGGTAGTTTGACTGGGGCGGTCGCCTCCCAAATAGTAACGGAGGCGTGCGAAGGTAAGCTCAGAACGGTCAGAAATCGTTCGTAGAGTGCAATGGCATAAGCTTGCCTGACTGTGAGACTGACAAGTCGAGCAGAGACGAAAGTCGGTCATAGTGATCCGGTGGTTCTGAGTGGAAGGGCCATCGCTCAACGGATAAAAGGTACGCCGGGGATAACAGGCTGATACTGCCCAAGAGCTCATATCGACGGCAGTGTTTGGCACCTCGATGTCGGCTCATCACATCCTGGGGCTGGAGCAGGTCCCAAGGGTTTGGCTGTTCGCCAATTAAAGTGGTACGTGAGCTGGGTTCAGAACGTCGTGAGACAGTTCGGTCCCTATCTGCTATGCGTGTAGAAGAATTGAGAGGAGTTGACCCTAGTACGAGAGGACCGGGTTGAACATACCACTGGTGGACCGGTTGTAGCGCCAGCTGCAGTGCCGGGTAGCTAAGTATGGACGAGATAACTGCTGAAAGCATCTAAGCGGGAAACTCACCTCAAAACTAGTTCTTCCCATAGAGCCGTGGTAGACCACCACGTTGATAGGCTGGGTGTGGAAGCGCAGTAATGCGTGTAGCTGACCAGTACTAATAGCTCAATTGGCTTGATTTATGCACTGAAAAAAATTTTTATTCTCAATATTCATATTTATACAAATATTTTTCTGATTATTCTTAAAATATAATAAAAGATTTATCTTTACTGTTCAATCATTGAACGTTAATCTGTTCAAAAATTGAACATCTATTACTATGAATAAAGATAAAGAGGATCATTTTGAAGTTTTAAGAAAAATTGATCAAAAACCAAATTCAACTCAAAGGGAATTAGCTGAGGAATTGGGATTTAGTTTAGGGAAACTTAATTATTGTCTTAAAGCGTTAAAAAACAAAGGTCTAATAAAGATAGAAAATTTTACAAAAAATCCAAATAAAATTAATTATATTTACGTGCTTACTCCTAAAGGTTTTACAAAAAAAACAAAACTTACAATAAATTTTATGAAAGCCAAAATGAAGGAATATGATGAACTTAAAGCAGAACTTAAAAAGTCAAAAGGACAAAAAATTGAATTATAAAAATCAATTAAAAAAAAGAAAATCTCAAATCGCTGTTTGGGGAACAGGTTACATTGGATTGTCAACAATGGCTTTTTTTTCTAAAAGTAGAATTAAGTGTGTTGGTTATGATATAGATAAAAATAAAGTTAATATTATTAATTCTGGCAAACTTCCAATCTCAGAGCTTAAAGATTGGTTTGGATTTGATATTAAAAGTTCAGTAAAAAAAGGATATCTTAAAGCTACAAATGATTACAATTTATTCTATCAAAATTCATTCAATGTTCATTTTATTGCTATTCCGACCGAAAAAAATGGAAAACCTTTTTTTGATATACTTTTTGATGTACTAAAAAAGATAATTAGAATTATTAAAATAAATAATAAAGTAAAACCTGTAATTATAATTGAGTCAACACTCACACCCCAATGTTCAGAAAAAAAAATAATTCCTTTTTTTAGAAAATACAACTTATTTCCAGGAAAAAATTTTATTTATGGAGTTGCACCTAGAAGAGATTGGTTTGTGGAGGGTACCAAAAGTTTAGTCGATATAGATAGAGTTTTTGGTTCAACAGACTCTAAATCTTCAGAAGTTATAAAAAATATTCTTTCTATAGTGTGTAAAAATCTTCATGAGGCAACGTCACATAAAGTATCTGAAATGGTAAAAAGCATAGAAAATGCCTATAGACACATGGAGATTACATTAGCAAATCAGCTTTCATTAGCCTATCCAAAAGAAAATATGAGAGAAGTTTTGAAATTAGTTGGTACCAAATGGAATGTAGGAACATATCATCCTGGATTTGGAACAGGAGGTTATTGTATACCTCTTTCAAGTCAATATGTATTAAAGGAGGTTAAAAATAAATCAAAACTAACTTTATTAAGAGAAACTATAAAAACTGATAATAATATAAATATTTTGATAGCCAAATCTTTAATAAAAAAAGGTTATAAAAAAATTGGTGTCCTGGGTCTCTCTTACAAAGGAAATCTTAAGGTAGACATCCTTTCTCCAGTAATACCTTTTATAAAATATCTGAAGTCAAGAAATATTAATGTTAAATTATTTGATCCTTATTATTCTGTTAAAGAGATAAAAAAAATTGTAGGCATTAAATCGTTTAGATATCCACAAGACTTAAATAAATTTGATTGTATAGTTGTGAGTATTGACCATAAGGAATTTAAAACTAATTTAAGAAAGATAACTAAGCACCTAACCAAATGTAGGTATATTTTAGATAATATGAAAGTTTGGGAAAAAATAAATTTTCCTAAACATATTACTTACAAAATATCAGGAGAAAAAAATTGGATATGAAAAATAAAAAAGTAGTTATTACGGGTGGAGCAGGATACATCGGATGTCACGTCGTCGAAGAACTCATAAAATCAAACTATTTAGTAACTGTCATAGATAGATTGTCGTTTGATTTGAATTCTTTAGATAATATAAAAAATAACAAAAATTTAATTCTTGTTAAGGAGGATTTAAGAAATTTAAAAAATTTGGAAAACCATCTAGATGGCGCAGAGGCAGTTATTCATTTAGCTGCATTAGTTGGAGAAGCAGCATGTAAAATTTCTGAGACTGATACTATTTCAACAAATTATCATGCAACAATTGAATTATGTGATTTAGCAAGAAAAAACAAAGTAAAAAAATTCATTTTTATGTCAACAGCTAGCAGTTATGGCGTTCAAGATACAAGTGAGATAGCAAATGAAGAGACCAAACTTAATCCTGTCTCTCTTTATGCAAAAACTAAAATTGATTGTGAAAATGATCTATTAAAAAAATTTTCTAATGATATTGAAATAACAATTTTTAGACCTTCTACTGTTTATGGTCACTCTAGTAGGATGAGGTTTGATTTAATTCTAAATCACTTGGTCTTAGACGCTTTCTTAAAAAAAGAAATAAAAGTATTTGGACCAGAAATGGTTCGACCATTAATGTGGGTAGGTGAGCCTGCTCGTGTCTATAAAAAAGTTATAGATTCTAAAGGATCTAAATTTAGATCACAGATATTTAATATGGGTTATGATAATGAAAATTATAAAAAAATTGATATTGCAAAACTTGTTCAAAGTAATTTTTTTCCAGAAATAAATATGGAAATAATCGACAAAGATAAAGATCTAAGAAGTTACAGATTAGATTTTAGTAAAATGAAAAAATATTTCGATCTAGAGCCAGGTAGTGATTTAATCAATGCTACGAAATTGATTATTGAAAATATAAATTCAAAAAAATACGGAGATTTGAAAGCTAAAAAATATTACAACACATAAATGATAAATACTTACATTCCTTATTTTAAAAAAAGTGATAAAAATATTTTAAAAAAGTGTTTAGAAACTAATTTTGTTTCTACTGCGGGTCCTTTGGTCAAAAAATTTCAAGATGATTTTAATAAAAAATATAATTTCAAATATTCTGTAGCAGTAAATTCAGGAACTTCTGCTCTGCATCTGGGACTTAAGGCAGTTGGCGTAAGTAAAGGTGATACAGTTATTTTGCCTTCTTATACTTTCGCAGCCACTGCTAATGCAATAATATATAACAATGCTAGTCCCTGGTTTTTTGATTGTGATAGAAATTTTGATCTACCCATTGATAAAATTGAAGAAATATTAAAATCTAAAACATATTTTAAAAAAAAAAATTTAGTTTTAAAAAAAAATAATTCAGTTGTAAGAGCCATTATACCAGTTTCAACTTTTGGTAAGAAACTTGAATTTGATAAGCTAATAAAACTTTCTAAAAAATATAATATTAAATTATTGTTTGATACTGCAGCATGCCACGACAATAAAATTTTTAATTTTGAAAAAGACAAAAAAATGCATTTTTGTTTTTCATTTAATGGAAATAAAACTTTAACTTCTGGAGCAGGAGGTATTTTTGCCTCAAATTCGAAAAAATTAATCGATAAGGTAAAAACTTTAGCTAATGTTGGAAAGAGAATGAATAAATATGATTACGAAACGATAGGTTTTAACTACAAAATGACAAATATTCAAGCAGCTTTAGGCTTATCTCAAATCAATAATTTAAAAAAAATTTTACTAATAAAAAAAAAAATTTTTCATAATTATTATGAAAATTTCAAAGTTCTAAAAAACATCAAATGTTTTTTTGATAGAAAGAATCAAAATTGGGTTTTTGTACTTATTGTGAACTCAAATAAAAGATTTAGAGAAATTCAAGATTTATTTAGAAGAGAAAAAATTCAATTAGATTTATTTTGGAAACCATTACATTTACAAAATCCATATAAAAAATTTATGAGAGAAAAGTTAAAATTTACAGAATTTATTTGGAATAAAGTTATAGTATTGCCATCACATCCTGGTTTAAAAAATAATGATCAAAAAAAAATTATTAATTTAATAAAAAAAATTTCATGATTAAGAAAAAAAAATATTCAGCACTAATTTTACTAAGAAAAAAAGATCCTTTCTGTAAGAAATTTTTAAAATCTATCAAATTGTACAGTAAAAAAGTAAAAGTTTTCTGGACAGATCATAATACAAAAAAGTTATCAGCTAAAAGAAAATATGATTTTATAATTTCTTATAGAAGTTCTATCATTTTAAAACCTAAAGACATTTCTTTGGCGAGTATAGCTGCAATAAATTTACACCCAGGGCCTCCTAAATATAGAGGGATAGGATGTTTAAACTATGCATTATATAATAATGAAAAAAAATATGGTTTTACTATCCATTTAATGAGTAAAAAAATTGATTATGGTGAAATCTTATTTGTTAAATATTTTTTAATAAAAAAAAATGATTCTGTAGCAAGTCTTTTGCTCAAAACCCACAAACAATGTATTGCATACTCAAAAGTTTTTTTTAGAAATATTTTGAGTGATGCAAGAAAAATAGAAACCTATAAAGAACAATTTAAAAAAGAAAAATGGTCTAAGATAATAAAAAATAAAAAGCAACTAGACGAATTTTATAGAATAAGAAATTTTAATTTAAGAGAAGTGAATAAAAAAATTCGGTCAACGAATTACGCTAATTTTAAACCTTTTATACAAATTGGACATAATAAATTTACATATAAACAAACATGAAAAACAAAATAATAATTATAGCTGAGGCCGGGGGGAATCATAATGGCTCCTTAAAGAAAGCCTATAAATTAGTTGATATTGCGAAAAAAGCAGGAGCTGATTACGTAAAATTTCAAACCTTTAAAGCAGAAACGCTTGTTTCTAAAAATGCACCTAAAGCCAAATATCAAAAAAAAAATGTAAAAAAAATTTCCCATTACGAGTTGATAAAAAAATTAGAAATGAATTACGATATGCATGTTAAAATAATCAAATATTGTAAAATAAAAAAAATAAAATTTTTGTCTTCCCCATTTTGCATAGATAGTTTTAATTTATTAAAAAGATTTAATTTAGACTATATAAAAATTCCATCTGGTGAAATTACAAATTTACCAATGTTAAGGCATATAAAAAAATTTAAGAATAATATTATTTTATCGACAGGAATGTCTAATATTAAAGAAATAAATAATGCAATATCAATACTCAAAAATAATAAAAGAAAAATAATTCTACTTCATTGCAACACTGAATATCCAACACCTCAAGATGATATTAATTTAAATGCTATGCTGGAGATTAAAAAACGATTTAAATTAGATGTAGGTTACTCAGATCATTCACTAGGTGTACAAGTCCCAATAATTGCTGCAGCTCTTGGTGCTAAAGTTATAGAAAAACATTTCACAATATCAAAAAAAATGGCAGGTCCAGATCATGTGGCAAGTTTGAACCCAAAAGAGTTAATTTCTATGGTGAAAGCGATTAGAAATACAGAGGTTATCCTTGGAAAAAAAGAGAAATTCGTCTCCAAAAGTGAGAAAAAAAATATTTCAATTGCGAGAAAATCACTTTTTGCATCAAGAGATATTAAAAAAGGGGAAAAATTTTCATTAAATAATTTAATTTGTCTTAGACCTGGCACAGGAATTTCACCAATGGAAATTGATAAAGTTTGCAGACGAAAAGCAAAAAAAACTTTTTTTAAAGGTCAAATAATTAAGATTTAGGATATTAATGAAACATAGATTAGCTTTTTTTACATCAACCCGAAGTGACATGACAATTTTTGAGCCTTTATTAAATGAGATAAAAAAAGATAAAAATTTTGAATATCTTCTTTTTGTTCACGGAACTCATCTAGAGAAAAATTATGGTAATACAGTTAAAGATATAAAAAAATTGAAATTTAAAATAACATCGAAGTTTAAGTCTGTTGACAAATTAGATGATGAATTTGGACAAGTTAAATCCCTAACAAAGACACAAATTGGAGTAAATAATATCTTTAAAAAATTTAAGTTTAATTCAGTTGTGATATTGGGAGATAGAATTGAAAGATTACCAATTGTATCTGCAGCTTTAGCCTATAGAAAGTTTATTTTTCATATTCATGGAGGTGAGATAACAACGGGGGCATTAGATGATCAGGTAAGACACATGATCACAAAATCGGCACACTTACATTTTACAATATGTAACAATTACAAAAAAAATGTTTTAGCGATGGCTGAAGAAAACTTTAGAGTTCACAATGTAGGTTCACTTGGTATAGAAAAAATATTAAATAATTCCAAAAGAAATAGAAAAATTAAAAATCAAGTAATTTTGACCTATCATCCCGAGACTTTAAAAAATAATTTTAGTTGGAGTAAAAATTTTTCAACAATTGTAAATGAATTAAATAAATTTGATTTTAAAGTAATAATTACATCTCCAGGCCATGAAAAAGGGACAAGCAAGCAAATAAATTTCATTAAAAAATTAGTTAGAAATAAAAAAAAATTTTCTTTTGTAAAATCATTGGGAGTTAATGGATATTTTGAAAAATTGAGAGAGTCTTTGTTTGTCATTGGAAATTCTTCAAGTGGAATAATAGAAGTTCCTTATTTTAGAATTCCAACAATTAATATCGGTTTGAGACAAAATGGGAGATTTTTACATAATTCTGTAATTAGGTGTGCTAGCAATAAGTCAAGTATAAGGAAATCAATTAAAATTGCTAATTCTGAATCTTTTAAGAAAAAAATTAAAAAAATGAAATTCCATTTTGGAAATGGCGGAGCATCAAAAAAAATATTAAATATAATCAGAAAATATTTAAAAAATGAGGATAAATTATTAAACAAACAGTTTCAAATTTAAAAAAGTAAGAATGAAAGAAATTTTAATTAAACCGAACAGCACAATACAAGAAACTTTAGTGAAATTACAAAACACTTCTTTAAAGTGTTTAATAGTAGTAAATAAAAATAATAATCTATTAGGTACTATTAATGATGGAGATATAAGAAGAGCAATTCTTAAAAATGCAAAACTCAATTTTAAAATTTCAAAATACTTTAGAAAAAAATGTTATTTCATTAAAAATAGCAAGCTTTCAAAAATAAATACTAATGAAAAGTTAAGAAAACTTAAAATAAACCTAATCCCCATTGTTGACCAAAACAAAAAAGTTATTGATTACATTGCAGATAATAAAAGTGAGACGAAATTTTCAAAAAAAATTAACAAAAAGATTGAAACTATTATTATGGCAGGAGGACTTGGAAGTAGACTAAAACCGTACACTAATATTTTACCAAAACCATTACTTCCTTTTAGAAATAAAACAATTATTGAAAATGTTATAAATAAATTTACTGCGTTTGGTTTGAATAAATTTATAATTTCTCTTAACTACAAGAATATTCTCATAAAATCTTTTTTTAAGGAGTTAAGTCCAAACTTTAAGGTTTCTTTTCTGGAGGAAAGTAAACCTTTAGGAACAGCTGGTGTTCTTTATAAACTCAAAAATAAAAATAAAAAATATATAGTCTCAAATTGTGATGTAATTTTGGATATTGACTATAGCGATCTTATTGAATTTCATGAAAAGGAGAAATTTGATATTACTATCGTCACCTCATTGCAAAGAGATCGAATTCCTTATGGAGTTTGCAAGGTTAAAGAAAAGCGATTACAAAATATTATTGAAAAACCTGAAAAAAATTATTTAGCAAATACTGGTTTATATTTAGTAAATTCTAAAATTTTTAAACTTATCAATAAAGATGAAACGATGAGTTTTGTAGATTTAATAAATAAAGCAGCAATAAAGAAAATGAGTATAGGGGTTTATCCAATTCCAAACTATGCCTGGATAGATTTAGGACAATCAATTGATTTTATAAGAAAATAAAAATGTTAAAAAAAAATTTAGTAATTATTCCCGCTAGAAAAGGATCAAAAAGAATTAAGAATAAAAATCTCGTAAAAGTTCTAAATGAACCTTTAATTGTCTGGACAATTAATTACGCAAAAAAACTCGAAGCAAAAAAATATGATTTAATAGTTACAAGTGATTGCAATCAGATTAAAAAGATATGTAAAAAGAAAAAAATTTCATATTTAAGTAGACCAAAAAAAATATCAAATGATCGTGCTTCAATTCATGAAGTAATTCATTATACTCTCTCAAATTTAAATAATGATTATAAGTATATCATTTTATTACAACCAACTTCCCCTTTAAGAAAAATAAACTTAGTTTATAGATCAATTAAAATTTTAGATAATAAAAAAAATTTTGACAGTCTAATTCATTTAGCTAAAGACCCATCTTTTACTGGCAAAGTTATAAATCACCGTTGGAAACCGGATTATGAATTAAATAAAAGATCTCAAGATATCAATGATAAGTTTTTACCAACGGGAAATATTTATGTTTACAGATCCCATTTATATAAAAATGGAATCAAAGAGCCAAAAAATACCTATGGTATGATTTCAAAAAATGAAAAATGGGTAGACATAGATTATCAAGAGGATTTAACAACATTAAATTTTTATTTGAAAAAATTAAATAAAAAGAAAATTTTAATTGATAGTAAATACAGAAAGATACTGAGCCAATGAATATTTACATTAGCGTTGAGGTTTCATCTAGAGAATTAGATAGCAATCTTCTTTTAGCTACATTAGCGGCGTCGAAAGGTCATCAAGTGATAATTTCTAACACAGAAAGCATTATCAAGGGTATGAAAAGTGGGGTGCTTACTCCAGGAATTTTTCATACTAAATCTCTTACACCAGCAGACCATAAAATCGCTAGACATAAATTTATTCTTAGCAAAGATTTTATTATTACAAGTATTGATGAGGAGGCGGGTCTCGATATTAAAGGTCATACTGAATTCTCAAAAACTAGATTTTCAGAACAAACAATCGAGCAAGCATCAGCTGTATTTTGTTGGGGTACAGACGATGCAGACTCTTTAAATAAACATTATCCGCGATTTTCGTCAAAAATACACAAAACAGGTACTCCACGAGCAGACCTTTGGAAATCACTTTTTATTGATTATTGGGGGGTTCCAAAAAAAATACCTAATAAACCATTTTTATTAGTTTCATCTAACATGAGTAGAGCAAACATAGTTGGTCATTATCATGAGAAATTAAAAACAAGAAAAAAATCAGGTTATTACCAAAGGGATCCTGAAGAGTTCGAGAAAGATTTTGTTAGAATAGGAGAAGATTTTAGAAGGACGCACGCTTTCATTAAAGCAATAAAATTTATCGCCAAAAATAGTAATGGATTTGATATAGTTTTACGTCCACACCCAGTAGAAAACCTTGATGCGTGGAAATTTTACCTAGAAGATATTCCTAATGTTCATGTTATAAGAGAAGACTCCATTACCGCTTGGGTAAATAATTCTTTTGCTGTTATGCATAATCGTTGCACAACAGCAGTAGAAGCGACTGTTTCGAAAAAACCTGTAGTAAGCTACGTACCCTTTAGGACTTCCTACTATGATGATTCCCCTTCAAATAATTTAGGTTATCGAGTTGAGTCACTTCAAGAATTGTCAATGATTATAAATAAATTGTTTAAGGAACAAGAATCTAATAATCAAAAAGATATTAATCAGGAATTACCCGAGTCAATAAATGAAAAACTTTTTTTTGATGATAATGAATTGGCTGCTGAGAAAATAGTAAAAGTCTGGGGGGAACTTTCTAAAGATAGAGCAATTCAATCATCAAATTGGATTAAATTTAGGTTTCTCCTAAAATTAATAAAATTAAGAAAATTTCCAGGTGAGATATTTAGGAAATTTATTCCAAGGAAGGTTGGACAACTCAAAGGAAATCAAAAATTTCCACCTTTAGATAGCAACCATGTGCAAGAACGATTTACAAAATTAAAAAGAATCTTAGGGTTGAAAGATATAAAATGTGAAATTCTTTCAGATCGAACTATTTTAATTAAAAAGGATTAATATAAAATTTAATGAAAACTTTGAAAAAATTTTTATATCTCTTGTCTGATCGAGAAAAGAAACATGCATATTTATTACTAGTAATGATTTTAGCAATGGCTTTACTAGATATGCTAGGTATTGCTTCAATCATGCCATTTATAGCTGTTTTATCAAACCCTGAAATTGTTGAAACAAATCTCATGCTTAATAAAGCATTTAAATTCTCAGAAGTATTCGGAATAAAAACAATAAATGAGTTTTTATTTTTTTTAGGTATTTTTGTATTTCTATTTCTACTATCTTCTCTAACTTTTAGAGCTTTAACTCGTTATGCTCAAACACGCTTTCTTGCTATGCGTAATTATAGTTTAAGCAAGCGTCTGCTGGAGGGCTATTTGCATCAACCTTATAGTTGGTTCTTAAGTCGTCATAGTGCAGAGATTGGCAAAACTATTCTTTCTGAGGTTAGTAAAGTTGTTGGTAAAGGTTTGGCACCCTTATTAGAATTAATTACTCAAAGTGCTGTAACTATTGCATTAATTACTTTATTATTATTAGTTGATCCGAAACTGACCATGGTAGTAGGCTTTACACTTGGCTTAGCATATGGATTAATTTATAAATTTACTAAAAGTTATGTTACACGTGTCGGTGAAGAAAGCATAAAAGTAAATGAAGAAAAATTTACCTCTTTAAATGAAGCTTTTGGTGCAGCAAAAGAAATAAAATTAGGTGGTTTGGAAGAAATTTACATTAAGAGATTTTCAGATCCTGCAAAAACCCTTGCTAAAGATACTGCTTCTGTTTCAATCATTGGTGAGATGCCAAGATTTGCTCTTGAGGCAATAACTTTTGGAGGAATGATATTAGTAACACTTTATTTGATGTCTAAAAGTGGAACTTTTATAGATACAGTTCCTATATTAGCTCTATATGCCTTTGCCGGATATCGTTTAATGCCCGCACTCCAGAGAATATATGCTGATATAATTAGGATTAGATTTACGATACCTGCACTTAATTCTGTTTATTATGACTTGAAAAGTTTACAACCACATAATCCAAATAAAAACCAAGAATCCTTATTACTTAAAGACAAAATTACCTTAAAAAACCTTTATTATAATTATCCAAATTCATCTCGAATAGCTCTAAAAAATCTTAATTTCAACATTCAGGCACGAAGTACCGTTGGATTAGTTGGAGCAACAGGTAGTGGAAAAACAACAGCAGTTGATATTATTCTTGGCTTACTAGAAGCCCAAAAAGGATCATTAGAAGTAGATGGAAAAATTATTAATAAAGATAATCGCAACGCTTGGCAAAGTTCAATTGGATATGTACCTCAACATATTTTTCTTTCTGATGACACTGTTGCATCCAATATCGCTTTTGGTATCGACCACAAGAATATTAATCAAGAGACAGTTGAGTATGCCTCAAAAATTGCCAATTTACATGATTTTGTATCAAAAGAATTACCTAAACAGTATCAAACTATGATTGGTGAGAAAGGTATAAGACTATCAGGAGGACAACGCCAGCGTATTGGAATTGCAAGAGCACTTTATCATAAACCACAAATTTTAATTCTAGATGAAGCTACAAGCGCATTAGATAATTTGACAGAAAAGGCAGTCATGGAAGCTGTGCGTAAACTTAGAAAAAATATAACCATTATCATGATTGCACATCGTTTGAGTACAGTAAAAAATTGTGATAATATTTTATTGTTTGAGAAAGGAGAGCTTAAAGAGCAAGGAACATTTGAAGAGTTAATTAAAATTAATGATCAATTCCGTGCAACAGCTGAAAATCTCTAAAAATATTCATGTCAGTTTTTTGATTTTAAATTAGATATTAAAAATGTAATAAATGAAGACAGTAGTAACAATTGGCACAGGAAATAGTGGATGCGGAGCCATTCAAGATTATCTTATAAAGAATACGATATTTAAAAGTCCATTTAATAGTCAAGAATTTAGGATGATGGATGACCCTGATGGAATTTTAAATTTATACCACAACTTTTATACAAATCGGTCAATAAATAATTATTCAAATGCAATTATGAAATTTAATAATTATATTGAAAATCTAGTTAAGTTAGAAATAAATACTAATGGAAAGAATACTAAGCTTTACAGTAAAAAAGTTTTACCATTGGCAAATGATTATATTAAAAATATAACAACTTTAAACTACAATTCTTTTCCGCAATTTGTTGCAATACAAACAAATTTGTTTAAAAAAAAATATTTCCATTATAAAAAAAAAATATCTGGTAATAAAAATCAGAGTTTTTTCAAAATGTACTTACCTGTTGATGAAAAAACTTTTTTCAAACAATCGATTATTTTCCTTAATAAAATTATTAGATGTCACCTCAAAAATAAAAAATTAGATCATATAATTTTAGATCAGGCTCTTAATATGTTAAATTTTGTTGATATTTTTTCCTACTTTAAAAATGTAAAAGTTATCATAGTTACCAGAGATCCCAGAGGTATTTGGAATAGCATGAAGTCTCGAGAGTCTTTAGCTTACCCACATCATAATTTAAAAGTTTGGACTGATTGGTATGGTCAAATAATGGACCAATTTAACGAATATAAGAAAAAAATTCCAAAAAAATATAAGAAAAATATATTGCAAATTAGATTTGAAGATTTTGTTGAAAATTATGAGAAGGAACAAAAAAAAATTCTTAATTTTCTTAAAATAAAGAGAATAAATAATGATTTTAATATTAAAAAAACAGAGTTCAATGCATTTAAAGCAATAAAAGAGCTATCTAGTTCTGAAAAAAACTATATTAAAAACAACTTATCAAAATATTTACAATGGTAATATTAATTTATTAATCTTTAGGTTACTCGAATGTTAAAATTAATCAATTTTTTTAAAATAATTAAAGGATTTAATCTAAGAATTTTTTTAAAACTATTTATTGTTATTTTAAAAAAAGATTACTCAAAATATCCTGATTATGTTGATGGTTTTGAAAATTCATTATGTAAAAAATTCAATTCTGAATTTTGTCTTTCATTTTCAAGTGGAACAGCTGCCTTTTACTCATCTTTATTAGCTCTTAATCTAAAAAAAAAATCTAAAGTTTTAATTTCATCTTTAACGTTCCCCTCTGTGATAGAAATTTTGAAAAAATTCGATTTTGATATTTATTTTTTCAATATTGATAGAAATTTTGAGATTGTTGATGAAAATATTAATGATCAAGAATATGATTTATTAGTAATGACACATCCCTTTGGGTTTTATATAAATTCAAAAATCTTAGATTCTTATTTGGGTCAAAATACTAAAATAATCATAGATGCAAGCCATTCTCAAGGAATGATAATTGATAAAGAGGATCACATCAAATTTGCAGATATATCATTTATGAGTTTACAAGGAAACAAAGCTATATCTGGAGGTGAAGGAGGAGTAATATTTACAGATAATCAAAATTTGTATTTAAATATGATTAACAATCATCACCCAGGACACAAAAAAAATCAAAATCTTGAAATTGCTGGAGGTATTAAAGACCTAAAATTAAGAATTCATCCCTTGGCATCTCTTTTAGCTTTAGAGGATTTAAAATCTTTTGAAAATAGAAACGGTAAATTGATAGAAAAAATAAAAAACATTTACGATCATTTAGATAAAAAAAAAGTTCAACACCCTTATCAAAAAAATCGAGTAATTAGTGGTTTTCATTTTGGTATTCCATTTTTTTCCTCAAAAGAAATCGTAGCTGATGTAATTAAAAAGTATAATTGGTATACAAATTTAAGTGACTTAAACATTAAATCAATTTCATCAAATGATAATAAAAGTTTTTTTAAAGAACTTTATTTTATTGATTTAGAGTGGATTAAAAAAAATAAAATTTCAAAAATTAAAAATATAATTGACAAATTTTTAGAAGATGCACATTGATCTTAAAGAAAATAAATTAGTTTTAAAAAAAAAAATTAACAGATTAAAAAAATTATACGACTATATAATAGTTGGTTCAGGCCCGGCTGCTTCTGTAGTATTGAATAATTTAATAAAAACAAAAAAAAAAATATTAATTTTAGAGAGAGGCAGTTTTAAAGAAAAATTTTCTGAAAAAATAGCCTCAGATAATTTTAAAATTAAAAAAGACTCTAGAATATTTGGGATAGGTGGTACTAGTAATTCTTGGGCACAAATTTATTCATTATTTTCTAAAAATGAAATGTGTAATAATAATAACAAAAATATTTGGCCTCTTAGCCATAAAGATTTAACATACTGGTGTAGTAAAGTAGGACCAAAATATAAGTTTAATATTGCAAGATTAGGAGTTCCAAAAATTTATATGAAAAATTTTACCTCGAGAACATTTATTGAACAAAAAAAACCTTTGAGGTTTTCTAAATACTATAAAACTAAGAAATTTGATATTATAACTAATTGTAAAGTTCAATCATTAGACGATAAAAAAAATAAAAGTTCTGTCTTTTTTAATTTTGGAGGATCAATTGTCTCAATCAATTCAAAAAATATAATAATTTGTGCTGGTGCAGTAGAATCATGCGTTATAATCCTAAATTCATTAAAAACTAATAAAATTCCTCGTTTGAAAAATAAAAAATTTATTGGAAGGTATTTTATGGATCATCC
>CACORI010000010.1 GCA_902629585.1 uncultured Pelagibacteraceae bacterium
CCATAAACAAAACTTTGACTTATCTTTTCATTAAAACATATTAAATTCTCTATTTTTGTCGGTGAAATATTATCACCACCAAGATTTACAATAATTTCTTTTTTTCTATCTGTTATCTTTAAATTCCCATCTATTGTAATTTCTCCTATATCTCCAGTATGTAACCAGCCATCTACAATAATTTCATCTGTTTCTTTTTTCATATTCCAATAGCCAAGCATTACATTCTCACCTTTTACTAAAATTTCACCATCATCTGCAATTTTTACTTTATTAGTTTTAAAAGGTGGGCCAACTGTTTCAATTCTAATTTTTCCTGGGATGTTGCAGCTTACAACTGGTGATGTTTCTGTTAATCCGTATCCTTGTAGAGTAGGCAATCCTATAGAATTCAAAAATTCGCCAATTTTTTGATCCAAAGCCCCACCTCCAGAAACAAAGGCTTTTAATTTACCTCCAAATTGATTTTTGATTTTCTTTCTTACTAATTTTTCACAAATAAAATTTAAAAATCTTTCTTTGAAATTGAGCCTCTCATTATTCAAAGTTTTTGTTCCAAGCTCAATAGTTCTTTCAATCAATTTTTTCTTAATACCTTTTTGTTTAGATAAATTAAATGAAATCTTACTATGTAAATTTTGATAAAATCTTGGAACCGCTGTCATTATAGTTGGTTTAGCAATCTTCATGTTTGGTAATAATTTTTCAAGGCTCTCAGCATAGAAAACTTTTGCTCCAAGTAATATTTGCACGTATTGAACAGTATGTTCATATGAGTGAGATAATGGGAGCCAGGTTAAAAAAACTGGGGTATCATTTTGAACTAAGGATTTTAAAATTTCCTGTGCACCTTCACAATTTGAAAGAATACCTCCATGACTTAACATTACTCCTTTTGGATTACCAGTCGTGCCTGACGTATAAATGATACACGCGAGATCATTTCTTTTAATTTTATTGTTATAATCTAATGATACATCGTTTGTTAAGTTATGTTTATTCTCATATATTTCAAAAATATGCTCATAATTTAAAATCTGTTTTGAATTTGAGTTATTATCATTGTTAAAATTATCAAAAGAAAAAATTATTATTTCTTTTGAGATAAATTTTTTTATCTTTTCATATTGCTCCTTGTTTGAAACAATAAATACTTTAGGCTTACAATCATTGATAATATACTCGTAATCTTTTTCGGAATATGTTGTAAATAAAGGTACAGTTACACCTCCCGCATTCATTATTGCTAAGTCAGTTATTAGCCATTCTGGTCTATTTTCTGATAACAAAACAACTCTATCTCCTAGGGAAAGAATTTTACCTAAATATTCAGATAATATTCTAATTTTAGTATTAACTTGACCCCAAGTATAAAATGTTTGATTTTGATCTGTTCTTAACCATCTTAAAAAAAAATTATCATTATTTTTTTGTTCACATTTCTTAAAGAAAAGTTCAACTAAACTGTTAATTTTATCTAATTTCATAATTTGGTGGGCGAAGAGAGAATCGAACTCTCACTTCTTGCGAAACACGATTTTGAGTCGTGCGCGTCTACCAATTCCGCCATTCGCCCTTAATAATTTAATAATTTATTAAATAGTATAAGAACTAAAATTATATTAAAACCAAAAAATGTTTAACATTCTTTACAAAAAATGTTTAAATTTAGCAGCTCATAAAAGTTCAAAATATTACTTGGCTGTTGTTTCTTTTATTGAAAGTTCTTTTTTCCCCATACCTCCAGATGTGATGGTTGTACCTATGGTGATTTCAAACAAAAACGAATTTTTCAAGATTTTTCTAATTACAACAATCTTCTCAGTTTTAGGCGGTATATTTGGTTATTTCATTGGGGCATTCTTTTTTGATATAGGAATGCAGATAATGAGTGTTTATGGATATGAGGATAAACTCACTACTCTTAAGAATAATTTGATTAATAGTGATGGATTTTACGCTTGGCTTGGAGTTCTTTTTTTGGCTGGATTTACACCTCTACCTTACAAAGTTTTTACAATTTCTAGTGGTTTAATAGGATTTAATATTTTAATTTTCATAATAATAAGCTTCATTTCAAGAGGATTACGTTTTTTTATTGTTTCTTATTTATCTTATAAATTTGGAGATCATTTCACACAATTTATGAATAAACATGGATCTAAATGGTTTACAATTTTAGGAATATCAATTTGCACTATTGGAATTATATTTTATTTAATATTTAAGTATTATGCTTAATTTAAAAACTCAAGATTATTTAAAAATAATTTTTTTAATCAGCTTATTCTCAATAATTTCAGCCTATTTTATAGAGTATGTTCTTGGACATCAACCTTGCAACCTATGTTTGATGGAAAGAATACCTTATGGATTAAGTATGATTCTGGTGATTTTGACTGCTATATTTAAGAAAAATGAGAAGTTTTTTCTTTTACTTCTAATTTTAGTTTTTGTCTTCTCTTCCCTTATATCATTATATCATCTTGGAATTGAACAAGATTTTTTTCAAGAATCCTCTATTTGTGGTTTAAAAAATGCTGAAGAAATAATTTCTAAGGAAGAATTATTAAAGCAATTAAGTAAAAAAACTATAAGTTGTAGAGATGTGACATTTAAGATTTTTGGATTATCGCTAACAAGTATTAATGTTATTATAAGTTTTATAATAACAATTTTTTTATTAAAAATTTATAATTCATATGAAAAAGACAAGCAATAAAGTAGAAGAATTTATCAGAGTTGATCATGCTGGCGAAAGAGGAGCTGTGAAAATTTATGAAGGCCAATTACTAGCTCTTAATACACTTGTTAAAGATGAAAATCTGAAAAAAACCATTGAGGATATGAAGGTACATGAAATTGAACATTGTCAGTTTTTTGAAAATGAAATTAAAAAAAGAAATATTAAACCAACAAAGTTTTTACCATTATGGGATTTATTAGGTGTTGGTTTAGGATTTGGTTCAACTTTATTAGGAAAAAAGGCTGCTATGTTATGTACTGCTTCAGTTGAGGAAGTTATTGATAAACATTATTTAGATCAAATAAATCAATTAGGTCCTGAAGAAAAAGAGTTAAAAAAAAAAATAACTAAATTTAGACAAGATGAATTAGATCATAAAGATATTGCTTATGAAGAGGGTGCATCAAAGAAAGGTTTGTATGCCATTATGGATAAAATAATTAAAACCGGTTCTAAAATAGCAATTAATATTTCTGAGAAGATTTAATATTAAGCCTCTAATTCCACATCCCAATATAAATAATCCATCCAACTTTTATGCAGAAAATTTGGTGGAAAGTTTTTACCATTTCTATGCAAATCTTCAGTTGAAGGTTGAAATGGATATTTGAATAATTTCATTCCTGATTGTTTAAGTAATTTTCCTCCCTTTTGAACATTACAAGCGGAACAAGCTGTTACAACGTTATCCCAATTTGTTTCACCACCTTTTGACCTTGGTAATAAATGATCAAATGTCAGTTCTTCTCCACTTCCACAGTATTGACACATGAATTTATCTCTAAGAAAAACATTAAACCTGGTAAAACTAGGCTTTGATTGAGGAACTATATAATCCTTTAAAGCTATCACACTTGGTAATTGCATATTAAATGAGGGGCTTCTTACAATTCTTTCATAATTACTCACAATGATCACCCTATTGAGAAAAACTGATTTAACTGTATCTTGCCAAGACCATAATGAAAGTGGGTAATAACTTAGTGGTCTATAATCAGCATTTAAAACTAAAGCTGGACATTTTTCTAATGAAACATTTTGTTCAATAAAATTATTCATAACAAATTTTAACTTAAATAAAAAAAATTTTCAATAAAAGCAAATATTAAATTTTTTTCAAAATATAATTTAAAGCTATACTTGATGCCTCTATTGGAATATTATGGTCGCAGTTTTTTATTAAATGAGTTTCAATCTCAATGTTATTTCTTAAAAAAAAATCTTTTGCCTCTAATAAAAAGTGAGGCTGAACCACTTGATCAGAATCTCCATGAATTAATAACACATTTGACGAATTTTTTTTTCTTCTAGCTAAATTATTTTTATCAATTATTTTACCAGAGAAGCCTACTATACAACTATAAGGCTCCTTAGAAGTTAAACCAACATTAATAGACATCATGCATCCCTGACTAAAGCCTGATAAACAAATTTTACTATTTTGAAGCTTATATTCTTCTTTAACCTCATCTAAAAATTGATTTAGTTTTTTTTCAGCTTTAAAAGATTGCTCAAGTATATATTCTTGATTATCTTGAGTTAAATCAAACCATTGGTATCCGGAAGGATTAATTGAACAACGTTCATGACCATTAGGACAAATAAAAATTGTATTTGGTAAATATCTTTTCCAATTCATGGATAACATACTTATATCTTTTCCATCTCCTCCATAGCCATGGAGCAATACTATAGCATTAGAAATATTAATCCCTTTTTCTGGTTTAATCACCGTTGCATCAAGACAAAATGTCATAGTAAATTAAATTTGTTTTTTATTTCTGAAAACACTCTACAATATAAATATGATTTCAGGAATAATTGTGAAAATTGTATCGATAATGCTTTTGATAGCTGTGGGTATTGTATTGATTTTAGGAATTGGCACTTTATTCAAGGGAGGAGACACTAGTAAAAAATATTCTAATAAATTAATGCAACTAAGAGTTCTGCTTCAATTTATTGCTATTATATTTTTAGTTTCATTTGCTTATTTCTTTAAAGACTAATTATACTTTGAAAGCCAATCAATAAAATTTTTATCTAAAAAATCAATTGAACCTAAAATTCGCGCAAATTCTTGTCCCTTTTTATTAAAAATTATTGTAGTTGGAACTCCTCTTAAAGAAAGTTTTTTTGCTAGGGTATTAGGATTGTCAAAATAAATTTGTAAATTTGTAATATTCAAGTTATCAAAAAATTTTTGAGATTTTTTTAAATCATCTTTTCCAACATTAATTGGAAAAATTTCAAGATTGTTAAAAGTTTTATTATTTTTTAGTAAATCGAGAGAAGGCATTTCCTCCTTACAGGGCGCACACCAGGATGCCCAAAAATTTAGTAAAATCAATTTCCCTTTGTAATTACTCAATTCAACTATTTCTTTCTGAGAGTCTAAAAAAGCTAAATTTTCATAGGTTTTTAATTCTTTATTAACAACAATATTTTTTAATTTTGGGTCATCAATTGCTAAAGCATTTGATAGTAAAAAAATAAATATTATAAATATTCTCATATTTAATCAGTATAATTAATTATCATGACTAAAAATAAAAACAACCAAGCAATATGGAATTCGAGAATTAAAAAAAAAGGTTCAGTTTTATTCCAAAAAGTTGGCAGCTCAATATCAATAGATAAAAGATTGTATAAAGAGGATATAAAAGCATCTATTGCTCATGTTGAGATGCTTTTCAAACAAAAAATTATTTCTTTTAAAATTAAAAATAAAATTGTTTATGGACTAGGGAAAATTGAGAAAGAAATTTACAAAAAAAAATTTGATTTTAAAAATAAATATGAAGATATACACATGAATATAGAAAAGAGACTGTTTCAAATAATCGGTGAAGAAGCAGGATATATCCATACGGCTCGATCAAGAAATGACCAAGTTATTACAGATTTAAAATTATGGATGAAATCAGCTACGAAAGAAGTTGTTCTCAACTTAGACAAAATAATAAAATCAACAATAAAAATATCTGAAAGAAATATTGAAACAATAATGCCAGGTTTCACTCATCTAAGAAACGCTCAAGCAATATCTTTTGCACATTATCTTTTATCTTATGTAGAGATGTTTCAAAGAGATAAAAAAAGATTTGAAAATAATTTCTATAATCTTAATGAAAATCCTTTAGGAGTAGCAGCACTAACGGGAACATCATTCAATATAGATAGAAATTATACTACAAAAAAATTGGGATTTAAGAGTCCAACAAATAATTCTGTAGATACAGTTTCTGACAGAGATTTTGTTTTAGATTTTCTTTATAGTACATCTGTTTGTTCAATACATATTTCAAGAATTGCTGAAGAGCTAATAATTTGGAGCTCAGATAATTTTGAATTAATTCATTTATCAGATAAAATTGTCACGGGCTCATCAATAATGCCACAAAAAAAGAATCCAGATTTACTTGAATATTTGAGAGGAAAATCAGGTTCATTATTTGGAAACTTATTTTCAATGCTTACTATACTGAAAGGATTGCCTTTGTCTTATTTTAAAGACCTGCAAGATGATAAAGAACTTGTTTTTAAATCTTATGATAATTTAATTAGCTGCTTAAAAATTTTTAATGAGATTCTAAATAATATTTCACCTAATAAGAAAAAGATGTATGAACTTGCAAATAATGGGTTTGTAACTGCTACAGATTTAGCTGATCATTTAGTGAAAAACCACTCTATGTCGTTCAGAAAAGCTTATCAAAAAACTTCTGAAATTGTCAATTTTGCTGAAAGTAAAAAAAAGAGATTGGACGAGTTAAAAATAGAAGAACTCAAAAAAATAGAGCCAAAACTAAATATGGATGTAATCAAAGTTTTAAATTTAAAAAATTCAGTAAATTCAAAAAAATCGTATGGAGGAACATCTTTTGAAAATATCAAAAGAATGATAATGAAATATAAGAAATTATGATGATTAGAAATTTTTTAGTAATAATTACATTTTGTTTTTTAATTTCTTCTTGTGGTAAAAAGAATGACCCTATTTTTAATGAGGAGAATAATAATACAAAAATTCAAGTAAATCAGATAAATAGATCTGCATGATCTATATAAAAAATAAGATGAAAATTGGTGGATTGGAAGTTGAAAAACTTGCAAAAAAATTTAGAACACCTCTATATTGTTACTCTTATGAAGAACTTTATAAAAATGTAATTAATTTAAAAAAAATATTAAGAAAAATTAATCCATTAATCTGTTTTTCTGTAAAATCTAATTCAAATATTAAAATTTTAAAGGAAATTAAAAAGTTAGGTCTCGGAGCAGACGTTGTTTCCATTGGCGAGTTGATGAAGGCGTTAAAAGCAGGAATTAATCCTAAAAAAATTGTTTTTTCTGGAGTTGGAAAAACTAAAAACGAAATAGAATATGCAATAAACAAAAAAATATTATTAATCAATGCTGAGTCTAAAAATGAAATTGCACTGATTGAAAAAATTGCAAAATCAAAAAAACGAAAGGTGGATATTGGGATTAGATTGAATCCGAATACTGATGCAAAAACCCTAAGCCAAATCTCTACTGGTAAAAAAGAAAATAAATTTGGAGTTGATGAAAAAACGTTTCTTAAATTAGTTTCCTTTATAAAACAATCTAGTAATTTAAATTTAAAATGCTTAAGCGCCCATATTGGTAGTCAAATATTAGATAACCAACCATATTTAAAGATGCTAAATATAATTGATAAAGTTATAAAAAAAACAAATTATCAATTTGAATATATTGACCTAGGAGGCGGAATGGGAATAGATTATATGCATAATAATAACAAATTTGATTTTAAAAAGTACTCACTAAACATTCAAAAATTTCTGAAAAAAAATAATTCAACTATAATATTTGAACCTGGGAGATCAATTATAGGAAATACTGCTATTTTAATTTCTAAAATAATTTACATTAAAAACGGTTTCAAAAAAGATTTTGTAATTTTAGATAGTGCAATGAATGACTTTATGAGACCTGCTCTATATAATGCAAAGCATAAAATCCTACCCTTGAAAAAAAATAATACTAAAACAAAAAAAATATATGAATTTGTCGGACCTATTTGCGAAAGTACAGATAAATTTTCAACTATCAAAAAATTTCAAAAACTTAATGAAGATGAATATATTGCTATTTGTGATGTTGGAGCTTATGGAACTTCATTAGCATCAAACTACAATGTTAGACCAAAACCTATGGAAATACTTATCAAAGACTCTAAAATTAAAATAATTAACAAAAGACAAAAGCTTTCAGAAATAATGTAACATTAACATAATGTTAAGAAATTTATTATTTAATACAATTTTTTTTTCAGGAATAATCTTAATATCAATAATATTTTTACCATCTCTGATATTACCTCAAAAAGTTGTTATATTTGGAGGTAAATTAATGGGTTGGTGGGCAGGATTTTGTATAAAAATAATTTTATTTACTAAAATAGAAATAGTGGGGAAAGAGAACATCATTAAAAATGAAAAATTTTTTATCGCAGCATCACATCAGTCTATGTTTGAAACATTCTTTTTGCAGACGGTTTTTAATTCACCTGTATTTATTCTTAAAAAAGAATTGTTATTTATTCCGGTATTCGGTTGGTATTTAAAAAAAATTGGTTCAATCTCTATAAAAAGAAACAAAATTGACAGAGATAATTTAAGTTTTTTTGGTGATATAAATAAACTTATAAAAAAAACTCACAGACCTTTAATAATATTTCCTCAAGGAACAAGGGTTGATCCTGATCAACGTCCCCAATTTAAAAAAGGAGCTGGACGTATTTTTGAAGAACTCAGAATTTCTTGTCAACCAATTGCAATTAATTCAGGGTATGTTTGGCCCAAGAAAGGTTTAAAAAAACCGAATAAAAAAATCACAATTTCAATCCTTCCAAGTCTTTCCCCTAACTTTAACAAAGAAGATTTTATAAAAACATTAGAGAAAAATATTTATGCAGAGTTAGATAGAATTAATTAACCTTTCATTGGCATAACAACGTAGATGCTGTCAAAGTCACTTGGATCTTTAATTAAAGCTGGTGAACCAGTATCATTGAAAAAAATTTCAATACTATCACCCTCAAGTTGTGAGGCCACGTCAATCAAATATCTTGAATTAAAACTAATCTCTAAGTCATGATCAAATTTAACAACTAATGTTTCGTTTCCATCACCACTATTTGTGTTATTGACTGATAAATTTAAATTATCTTTTGTCAAAATAAACTTCACTCCATCTTTTTTATCAAGAGAAACTGAAGCAACTCTATCTACAGATCCTAAAAATGACTTAAGATCAAGTTCAAGTTTTTTTTGATTATTTTTTGGAATAACTTGTATATAATTTGGAAATTTACCATCGATTAATTTTGATATCAAAACACTATTATCTAGCTCAAATTTTATCTTAGATTTTGCATTGCAAACTTTTACATTTCCATCGTAACTATCGAGCAAAGTGCAGAGTTGAAAAATTGTTTTTTTTGGCAATATTATCGGGTTAAAATTTATCTTATTCTCTAATCTAATTTTAGATATAGACATTCTATGACTGTCTGTTGCAACAGCGGTCAGGTAGTATTTATCTTCAAATTCTGTTTGATGAAAATATATTCCACTTAGATAATGCCTTGTCTCATCACCTGAAACAGAAAATTTGCATTTGTTTAATAATTTTAAAAGCTTTTTTGAGTAAATCACGAACTCATTTTCATCAAAATCTTCATCAGTTAAAGGAAATTCTGTTGGACTAATACAATTTAGATTAAATATTGATTTTTCTGACTCTAATTGCAATTTACTAACTTCTGTTAATGATAAGTTTATTTTTTTTCCAGAGGAAAATTTTCTTACTATATCATACATTATAGATGAAGTTGTTGTAGTTTTTCCCTCATTAATGACTTCTATATTATTAACCTTATGGATAAATATAAGATCTAAATCTGTAGCTGTAATTGTCAATTTTGAATTACTAGCATCTAACATTACATTGGATAAAATTGGCAATGTACTTCTTTTCTCAATTACTCCCTGGCAATAGTTTAGTGCTTGCTGTAAGTCTTGCTGATTTACATTAAATTTCATTTTCTTTATTGTTGTAAAGTATCTGATTTTTTAATTTATTAATATTTTCAACCATATTTGGATCTTGCTCTTTCAATTTTTCAATTGTTTTTACAGAATGTATAATGGTCGTATGATCTCGATTTGAAAACTCTCTACCAATCTCTGGTAATGATTTTGATGTCAAAATTTTTGTTAAATAAATAGCTGTTTGTCTTGGTCTAACTAAATATCGAGATCTTCTTGATGATAACATTTCATTTTTACTAATTTTAAAAAATTTACAAACTATTGTCTGAATTAAATCTATAGTTACCTTATTTTCAGTTAGATTGAGTAAATCTTTAAGAATAACTTTAGTTTCAGATATTTTTGGTACTTTACTGTAAATTCTTGAAAAAGAGATTACTCTATTTACTGCTCCAACTAACTCTCTAATACTATTGGTAATTTCATTACTAATATATTCTTGTATTTCAGATGAAATTTTTATTTCGTCTGGATAAAGTTTGTTCAAATCATTTGATTTATATTCAACAATTTTTTTTCTTAATTCATAATCGGGCTTTTGAATATCAACAACTAGACCACCAGAAAATCTTGATTTTATTCTTTCTTGAATTCTAGATAATTTATTTGGAGCTCGGTCAGCTGATACAACAATTTGTGAACCTTTATCAAGAAGTGCATTAAAGGTATGAAAAAACTCTTCCTGCATAGCTTCTTTACCATTCATAAACTGAATATCATCTATTAAAAGAATATCAGTGTTTCTAAAGTATTCTTTAAATTTAACCATATCATTAGATTTAATAGACTTAACAAATTGATACATAAATCTCTCCGCAGAAATAAACATAACTTTATAATTTTTTTTTAATTCAAGACCTATAGCATTCAACAAATGTGTTTTACCCATACCAACTCCTGCGTAAATATAAAGGGGATTGTAATGGGAAATATTTTCTGTAACTTTCAATGAAGCTTCGTAAGCAAGATTATTACTTGATCCAGTTAAAAAGTTTTCAAATCTTTTATTAGGATCGATACGATTGTATTGTAAATAGGAGTCTTTAATGAAAGAAACGTTCTCAATATTATCAAAATTATTTATATTATGATTAATTTGTCCTTTTTTATCTAATTTTTGATCTATTATTTTAAATTCAATACGTACAATATCTTTTTTATAATTTTTAATAATTTGAAGTATTTGGTCTAAATATCTTGAAGTTATCCAATCCCTAATAAAGCGTGTGGGTACTGATAACAAAACATAGTTATTAAATTCTTCTATGTAATTAATTTTTTTTAACCAACTTTCATAAATTTCTCCGCCTAATTTATTTTTCATTTGATTTTGAATTATATTCCAATCTAACTCTTGATTGTTTAAATTAATTTGGTTTTTATTAATAATTGTATTATTCATATTTCATAGGAAGAGACTCCACTTAGAAGTATATAAATAAATTTGCAACAAATTATTCTTTAAAATAAAAAAAAAATTAAATCTATGATTGTGTAAAAAAAAAATTTTCTAATTTTTCTTTGACAAATTTTTTTTTTATGTATTAAAAAAAAAAAAATAATTTATGGCTAAAAAAAACTAGAATAAAATTTCTGATTGAAAATAAAAAATATCAAATTATTAAATCTAAATATTGTGATTATTGATTACAAAATCATACATGAAGCGTATGCTTTAAGTTGAATCAACTAAAAGTATAACCTTTAGATTGAAGATATCTTTTTTGTCATCCTTGAAACGTTTCTAGATGCGTTTTGTTTTTTTATTACACCTGTTTTTGCAATTTTCATTAACTCTGAATTCAACTTAGGGAGGAATTTTAAAGCCTCCTCTTTTTTCTTACCCTCAATAAGAATATTCATTTTTTTTAAAGCATTTCTGTATCTGCTTTTTCTTGATTTATTTACAGTGGTTTGTTTAGAAATTCTTCTGATTTTTTTAATTGCTGATTTTGTGTTAGCCATATGCGCAGGGGTATAACTTGAGAATTAATATGGGTCAATCAAATAATTATTTATTTTTGACAAGAATTACAAAAAAAAGTTGATCTACTAGATATAATTTTTTTTTTTATTTTTCCTTTACATCTATCTCTCTTACAATTTAGCCCTTCTCTTGAATAAACGTTAAAATTGTCCTGAAAGCTTCCTAAATTTCCATTTATGTTTTTGAAATCTTTTATACTTGACCCTCCTTTTTTAATTGCTTTAAGAAGGACTTTTTTTGAGTTTTTAACTATCAGTTTACACTCATTTATATTAAGTAATTTTGCTTTTTTGTTTGGATTAATTTTACTCAAAAATAGAATCTCACTTGCATAAATATTTCCAATTCCAGACACAAATGATTGATCAATTAAAAAATTTTTTAGATTTTTATTTTTTCCCTTAAAAAAAGAAAAAACATATTTTGAATTAAATTTTTTATTAAAAGGTTCATATCCATATTTTTTAAACTTTTCAATCAAATTTATTTTGTTTTTTATTATTTGAAAAAAACCAAAACGTCTTGGATCGTTATAAATTAATTTTATATTTTCAAAAATTATTTCAACGTGATTATGTTTTTTTGGAAGAAATGGTGAATGATAAAAGCTTGTGTTAGTCAATATTGATTTTTTTTTCTTATTAAGTATGTGAATAGTGCCTGACATGCCTAAATGTATTAGGCAATAGTTATCACCCGATAAATATAAAATGATATATTTTGAAAATCTCTCTATTTTTAGAATCTTTTTATGCCTTAAAAAACTTTCAAAATTTAATGGAATTTTAAATCGTAAATTTCTATTTCTAACAATTACTTTTTTAACTTTTTGATAAGAAATATTTTTATTTAAAGATTGTTTTATAACTTCTACTTCTGGTAATTCTGGCATTTAATACTATATTGATTATATAAATTTAAATATGCAACAATTTCTTCAAAATAAAAAAGGTCTAGTTCAAAGTGTTTTTGACCGAGTTTACGACAAATACGATCTTATGAACGATTTCATGTCACTAGGGATTCACAGAGCTTGGAAAAGAAACCTTATCAATATGATGAACCCTGGTTCTAACAAAAAATTAATTGATGTAGCATGTGGAACTGGAGATATCGGGAAGCTTTTTTTAGACTCTACGATTAATAACCCAGAAATTACTTGTGTTGATCCTAATACAGGGATGATTTCAAAAGGGAAAGAAAAATTGATAAAACATAAAAATATTAAGTGGATAGTTGCACCAGCAGAAAATTTACCTGTACCAGATAATACATACGATTTTTATACTATTAGTTTCGGCTTAAGAAATACAAAAAGCTTAGATAAATCTCTTTCAGAAGCTTTGAGAGTGCTCAAACCAGGTGGTCGATTTTTATGTTTAGAATTTTCCAAAATTCAAAATTCTAATTTAGATTTTATTTATAGAAGTTATTCCAAACTAATACCACTAGTAGGAAATTTAATAGTTGGAGAAAAAAAACCATACGAGTATTTAGTTGATAGCATCCAAAAATTTTTAAATCAGGAAGAATTACTTTCTTTGATGAATAAAAAACAATTTAAAAATTGTACTTATCAAAATTTATCAGGTGGGATTGTTTGTATACACAGTGGGTGGAAATTCTAATGATAAAAAAAATAATAACATTATTTAAATTGGGAAGAAAAGTAGCAAAGTCAGATATACTTAAGATACTATCAAAATTTCAAGATCCACCAGTTACTGTAAAAATTTTATTTAAGGTATTAGCTTTTTCTTTCAGCAAGAATGAAACAATGAATAAAAATCAAAATGAAGGTGAGCGATTGTCTAGTTCTTTACAATCAATGGGAACAACTTTTATCAAACTTGGACAATTTCTTGCTACAAGACCTGATATTATTGGAGAAGAATTATCTAAAGAACTTGAAAATTTACAAGATAAACTGCCACCTTTTCAAATTGATCAAGCAAAAGAAATTATAAAAAAAGATCTTGGTGAAGATACTTTCAATTCAATAATAAATTTAAGTGAACCAATTGCAGCTGCTTCTATTGCACAAGTACATAAGGCCCAAATTAATGACAACGGCACGATCAAAGATGTTGCAATTAAAATTTTAAGACCAGATATAAAAAAAATATTCAATGAAGAAATAGATGCTATGATGCTATTTGCATTTATAATCGAGTCTTTAGTTAAAAAAACAAAAAGATTAAAATTAGTTGAAGTTGTTTTCCTACTTAAAGAAATAACAAATCTTGAGATGGATCTCAGATTTGAAGCAGCCGCCGCAAACGAATATGCTGAAAATACAAAAAATGATGTAGGATTTAGAGTACCTCAAATTTATTGGAATTTTACTAGCGGAAACGTGATGACTTTAGATTGGGTTGATGGAGTATCAATTAGAGAAACAGAAGAACTTAAAAAAAGAAATATCAATACAAATAAAATTGCTGAGGATATTATTCAAAATTTTTTAAGACATGCTGTTAGAGATGGTTTTTTTCATGCGGACATGCATCAAGGAAATATTTTTATAGATGAGAGCGGACAGATAGTTCCAATTGATTTTGGTATAATGGGTAGACTTGATAAAATTAGTAAAAGATTCTTAGCTGAAATACTTTTTGGTTTTATACAAAGAGACTATAAAAAGGTTGCTGAAGTGCATCTTGCTGCAGGTCTTGTGCCAAAAACAGTCCCTTTAAATGATCTTGCTCAAGCTCTAAGATCAATAGGAGAGCCTATTTTTGGTCAGGCAGTAAAAGATATATCTGGTGGTCGATTGTTGAAACAATTATTTGATGTTACTGAAAAATTTAATATGCAAACTCAACCTCAGTTATTAATGTTGCAAAAAACAATGGTAGTAGTTGAAGGTGTTGCTAGAAAATTAAACCCTGACACCAACATTTGGACAACTTCAAAGCCAGTTCTCGAAAGTTGGTTAAAGGAAACAAAAGATCCACTAACTACTTTAAATGAGACAATACAAAACACATCTGAGGTTTTAAAGCGTCTTCCTGAATTCCCAGAAATAATGGACAAGGCAAATCAAGCATTGACATATCTTGCAAGTGGGCAAATACCTCAAAATTCTAATTCATATAATGAATTAAATAATAAAAAATCTGAAATGTTAGCGTTTAGAAATCAATCAATAATTGGGATATTAATTCTTGTAATTGTTGGTTTATTAGTATTTTAATTCACGAGATGGAAAACTTAAAAGATAAAAGGATATTACTTATAATTTGTGGCGGGATTTCAGCTTATAAAAGCCTTGAGTTAATAAGAATATTTAAGAAAAATAATTGTAAAATTAGAACAATATTAACTAAAAGTTCTAAAGAATTTATAACACCATTGTCTGTTGCATCTTTATCTCAAGGAAAAGTTTATGATGATCTTTTTGACGTAGAGAATGAAACAGAAATGGATCATATTACTTTATCAAGATGGGCTGACATAATTTTAATTAATCCTACCACAGCAAACACTATTTCAAAATTAGCTAAAGGAACTTCTGAAGATTTAGCATCAACAGTGGTCTTAGCATCAAATAAACCAATTTTTTTAGTTCCTGCAATGAACGTAAGAATGTGGGAGCATCCTTCAACAAAAGAAAATTTAAAAATTTTAAAAAGATATTCATATAAGATAATTGGGCCAGAAACTGGTCAAATGGCATGTGGAGAATATGGAGAAGGTAGAGTAACAGAGCCCTTAAAAGTTGCAGAAAAAATTGACGAATACTTTTCTAATTTAAAAAAAAATAGAAGATTAAAAGCTTTGGTTACTGCTGGTCCCACAAATGAATATATAGATCCAGTGAGATTTATTTCAAACAAATCAAGTGGAAAACAAGGATATGAAATAGCAAAATCACTCTATAAAAACGGTTATCAAACTACTTTAATTTCAGGTCCAACAAACCTTGAAATTGATGAAAATATTAATCTTATAAAAGTCGAAACAGCAGAGGAAATGTTTAATGAAACTCAAAGAAATTTACCTGTAGATGTTGCTATTTTTTCTGCAGCTGTTGGTGATTTTAAAATTAAAAAAAGATTAGGTGTAAAGATCAAAAAACAAGATGAATTAGTTCTTAAATTAGAAAAAAACATAGATATTTTAGATTATGTATCTAAACATAATTCAATGAGACCTAGATTAGTAATAGGTTTTGCTGCTGAAACTAATGATATTGAAAAAAATTCTTTAGACAAATTAAATAAAAAAAACTGTGACTGGATAATAGCCAATGATGTATCAAAAAAAGAGATTGGTTTTAGCTCTGATCAAAATGAAGTAACCATTTATTACAAAGATAATAAAAAAGAAAAACTTACGAAAAAAAATAAATCTTTAATTTCTGATGAAATTATCAATAGAGTTAATAATTTTATAAATTAATGGTAAAAGTTTTAATTAAAAGGATAAATTCAGAAGTAGAACTACCTTCTTATAAAACAAGTGGTGCATCAGGAATGGACTTAATGGCGTTCATAGGTTCTCCAATTGTTATAAAACCTAATACATCTAAATTAATTCCGACTGGTATATCCCTAGCATTTCCAGAGGGATATGAGATACAAATAAGACCTCGCTCAGGATTAGCTGCAAAAAAAAATATTAGTGTTCTAAACACCCCTGGAACTGTTGATAGTGATTATAGGGGAGAAATAAAGGTAATAATCTTTAACCATGGTAAAGATGATTTTATAGTCAACAATAAAGATCGTATTGCTCAAATGATTTTAGCCCCTGTAATAAAAATGGAGCTTGAAAAAACCGAAAGGTTGCCTGAAACTATAAGAGGTGAGGGAGGATTTGGCTCAACTGGAAAATGAGCATTAAACTTGATAATAAAGAATTAGATAGGTATTCAAGACAAATAATACTCAAAAATATTGGGCTAATAGGTCAAAAAAAAATAAAACAATCAAAGGTGTTAATAATTGGAGTAGGGGGATTAGGCTGTCCTGTAGCAGAATACCTAACCCGAGCAGGTGTTGGAAAAATCGGTATTTTAGATAATGATTTGGTAAACGTTTCAAATATTCATCGTCAAAGTCTTTTTAATACAACAGATATTAAAAAATTTAAAGTAATAGCTGCAAAGAAAAAATTAAAAAAAATAAATCCAAAAACATCAATCCAAACGTATAATTTAAGATTAAATAAAAAAAATTTTAAAAAAATTATTACAAAGTTTGACTACATAATAGATGGAAGTGATAATTTTGAAACCAAATTTTTAATCAACGATTTTTGTGTTAAATATAGGAAAAAACTTATAGCTGGAGCAATAAGTAAATTTGATGGTCATGTTTTTACTTTTAACTTTCAGAATAAAAAAGATCCTTGTTTAAGGTGTTTTTTTCAAGAAGAAAAAATATCAGATGATATTCTCAATTGTGAATTTGAAGGAATATTAGGTACAGTAGCTGGAATAATTGGAACTATTCAAGCAAATGAAGTAATTAAGCAAATATTAAATTTAGGAAGAAATTTAAATGGCTTTATCTTAATTATAGACCTTTTGAATTTAAATTTTAGAAAAGTTAAATTAAATAAAAGAAGAAAATGTTTATGCAGCTAGATTCAAGAAAAATTTTAATTATTTTTTTTTCATTTATTTTTTGTAATTTTGTAACTGCTGAAGAAATTTTTTTATCCTTAAAGAAAAATAGAGTTAATGTTAGATATGGCCCGAGTTTTGAATCACCTATTAAATTTGTATATAAAAAAATAAATCTACCTTTAAAACAAATAGATAAAAAAGAAAATTGGAGAAGAGTTATAGATTTAAAAAATAATAGTGGATGGATTCATTGGTCGCAGTTAAAACCGATCAATTCTGTAATTAATATAGAAAATAAAATATTATTTAATAAGCCAACAATTTTTTCAAAACCTATTGCAAAAATAGATCAAGGTAGATTATTAATAATTGAAAGATGTATAAACAATTGGTGTAAAATTAAATCTAATGAATACAAAGGTTGGATTAAAAAAGATAATATCTGGGGATTAATTAACTAAAAATATATTTCAATTTTTAAAAGGACTTTCTAAAACACAGGCTACTAAGTGAACTCTAGATTGTTCACCTCCATTGAAAAAATTATGATATTTTGTGTTGTTTGTAATCCATACTTTTCCATCTGCAGGTAAATGTTTAGCTACATTTTCAATTACCATTGAACAGCCTTTATTTGTAATAATAGGAACATGAAGTCTGCATTCTGGATCTTTGTGCCAGCTCAGAGTTGATCTGGGTTCTTTAAGAAGTAATCTTACTCTTCCAAGTTTAAATTTTTCACTTAATATTTCATAAACCTCTTTAAAATACGTATTTTCAAATTCAGGAACTAATTGAGTATACTTTGACTCTTCAATGTCAATATCTCTAGATACCTCTTTTCCTGTGTCGTCAGCTATAGTCCAATATTTGCCTCTTATAAAATTTCCCTTGATTGAATTTTCATCATTAGGGATTTGATTTATTGGAATTGCTCCAAAATGAGTAACTCCTGGAGAATTAAATTTTTTATTTTCTAAAATTTTATTTAAGTCTTTTCTTAATTTTGAGATGTCAAAACATAACTCAGGCACTTCATAAAAATCCTCAAAACTTACTTTTGCTAATTGATTGGTCATATTATATTGATTAATTCAACTTTAAATCAAACCTATCTGCGTTCATTACTTTGACCCAGGCTAATATAAAATCTTTAATAAATTTTTTCTGGGAGTCTTCACATGCATAAACTTCAGCCAAAGCTCTTAGCTGTGAATTCGAACCTAAAATAAGATCTACTCTAGTACCTTTCCATTTAATTTTTTTTGTTTTTCTATCAGTACCTAAGAATGTTTGCTCAGATTTATCAGTTTCCTTCCAAGATACGCCCATATCCAAAAGATTTACAAAGTAATCATTGGAGAGAGTGCCTGGTTTTTTAGTAAAAACACCAAGTTTTGAGTTATCATAATTTGTGTCTAAAACCCGCATTCCTCCAATAAGCACTGTCATTTCTGGTGCTGTAAGACCCATCAACTGAGCTTTATCAATTAATTTTTCCTCTGCCGAAATATTATTTGAAACACTATTTAAATAATTTCTAAATCCATCAGCTTGAGGTTCCAATAATTCGAAGGAATGTATATCTGTTTGATCTTGTCTTGCATCTCCTCTGCCGGCAGAAAATGGTACACTTACTTTATGACCTGCTTTTTTTGCAGCTATTTCTATGCCAACATTTCCCGCAAGAACAATCAAGTCAGCCATTGTTACGCTTTTATTTTTAGTATCAAATTTGTTTTTTATTTTTCTTAAAGACTCAAGCACCCTTTGGATTTTTTTTGGATTATTTACTTTCCAATTTTTTTGGGGTTCCAACATAATTCTTGCACCATTTGCACCACCTCTTTTATCTGAGCCTCTGAAGGTCGAAGCTGATGCCCAAGCTGTAAAAACAAGATCAGAAACAGAAATTTTTGATTTAAGAACTTTTAATTTTAAGTCCTTAATATCTTTTGATTTAAGTTTATATTTTGGTTTATCTATTGGATCTTGCCAAATTAATTCCTCTTTTGGAACTTCACTTCCTAAATAACATGCTTTTGGCCCCATATCTCTATGAGTTAACTTAAACCATGCTCTTGCAAAAGCATCATGAAACTCTATGGGGTTTTCATGAAAATGTTTGGTTATTGGTCCATAACTTGGGTCAACTTTCAAGGAAATATCCGTTGTTTGCATCATTGGTGGATGTAAAACATTTTTTTCATGAGCATCTGGAACCATTTTTATTTCTTGGCCATTTTTTTTAGGTGTCCACTGATGTGCTCCTGCAGGACTTTTTGTTAATTCCCATTCATGTCCATATAAACAATCTAAATATCCCATATCCCATTTAATTGGGTTTTGCGTCCACGCTCCCTCTATACCGCTGCTTATTGTATCAACTCCTTTTCCAGATTTATAATTACTATTCCACCCAGTTGCTTGATCTTGAATTTTTGATGACTCAGGATCTGGACCTTTATGTGCCTCTGGAGCAGCTCCATGTGATTTTCCAAACGTATGTCCACCTGCAACCAAAGCTGCTGTCTCGTAATCATTCATAGCCATTCTTCCAAATGTCTCTCTAATATCATGAGCCGCAAGCAATGGATCAGGATTTGCATCTGGACCTTGTGGATTAACATAAATTAATCCCATGTGTGAAGCTCCTAAAGGTTGTTCAAGATCTCTTTTTCCACTGTATCTATTAACACCTAACATTTCTTTTTCAGATCCCCAATAAATATCATCCTCTGGTTCCCAAATATCTTTTCTTCCAGCACCAAATCCAAAAGTTTTAAATCCCATTGACTCTAAAGCTACATTGCCTACTAAAATAAATAAATCAGCCCACGAGATTTTTTTTCCATACTTTTTTTTTATTGGCCATAAAAGCAATCTAGCTTTATCCAAATTGACATTATCTGGCCAAGCATTCAATGGTGCAAACCGTTGGTTACCTGTTCCTGCTCCACCTCTACCGTCACCTGTTCTATAAGTTCCTGCAGCATGCCATGCCAATCTAATAAATAATGGGCCATAATGACCATAATCTGCAGGCCACCACTCTTGAGAATTTGTCATTAATTTTTCAAGATCTTTTTTTAATGCTTTGTAATTAAGTTTTTTGAATTCTTTTTTATAATTAAATTTATCATCCATTGGATTCGATAATTCAGAGTGTTGGCTTAAAATTTTCAAATTCAAACTATTTGGCCAAAAATCTCTGTTAGTTTGACCCCTACCCGCTGAAAACTTTGCAGGTGTGCCTGACCCAGTAAATGGACATTTTCCTAGTTGCTCTAATTTAAAAGATTTTTTTTTATAACTTTCAGTACTCATAATATCTCCTTAACATTTCTACTTTATAATGATTCTAAAAAGGTGTCAATTGTATATAATGAAAATAAAAATTTTAATTAGTCTTCGAGTTTTACTAGAACCTCGACTGATTTTATTTTTTTACCATTTATTTTTTTTTTTATATTAATGGGACCAACATCAGAGTTTTCTAGGTCTATTAATTTATCATTATTTAAATCATAAAAATGATGATGATCAGAGACATTTGTGTCAAAATAAGTTTGACTCGAATTTATAGGGATTTGTTTTAAATATCCCTTCTTTTCAAAAGCGTGAACAGTATTATAAATCGTTGCTAAAGAAATATTGCTATCAATTTTAATTTTAATTTTTTTCGCTAAATCGTTGACTGTAAAATGAAAAGTTTTTTCACTATCGAACAAAACCTGGCAAATCTTAAGTCTTTGTTTAGTTGGTCTTAATCCAGAATTTCTTAATTTTTCGATATATTTCACAACAGTTACATCTTATAAGTTATAATTGTTCTAAACAACTGTAAAAAGTATATTATAAACTTACAAAATCAAGTATTAAGGATATTCAATTTTATGAAAAAAAACTCATATACTTATGATGAGCTAATTAATTGTGGTAATGGCAAACTTTTTGGGCCTGGGAATGCAAAATTGCCTCTCCCTCCTATGCTCATGTTTGACAGAATAACGGAAATTAATGATAATGAAGGAGCATTTAAAAAAGGATCTTTAAAAGCTGAGCTGGATATAAAAAAAGACTTGTGGTTTTTTGATTGCCATTTTAAGGAAGATCCAGTAATGCCAGGTTGTCTTGGGCTTGATGCAATGTGGCAATTAGTTGGTTTTTACTTAGGTTGGATTGGAAATCCAGGAAAGGGAAGAGCCTTAGGAGTTGGGACAGTAAAATTTACAGGAGAAGTTTTGAAAAATGTAAAAAAAGTAAAGTATGAGATTGATATGAAAAAAATCATGTCACCTGGAGGAACTACTGTTGGTCTGGCAAATGGAGTAGTTTTAGCAGACGAAAAAAAAATTTATTCTGCTGACAGCTTAAAAGTGGGATTATTTAAATAATGAGAAGAGTTGTTGTTACTGGAATAGGAATTGTTTCTTGCTTAGGTAATAATCAAGATGAAGTTTATAAATCTTTACTAAATTCAAAATCTGGAATTTCATTTGCTGAGGAATATAAAGAACACAATCTCAAAAGTCACGTTCACGGGAAACCAAGCATTAAATTAGAGGATCATATTGATAGAAAAACAATCAGATTTATGGGTTCTGGATCTGCTTATAATTATATTGCTATGAAAGAAGCCATTCAGGATTCAGGTTTAGAAGATAGCGATGTGAGTAATTTTAAAACTGGAATTGTGATGGGTTCAGGTGGTCCGTCAATTGAAAATGTAATTTTAGCAGCAGATAAAACAAGAGCCAAAACTCCAAAATTAATGGGACCATTTGTTGTCCCAAGAACTATGGCAAGTACAGCTTCAGCAACTCTTGCTGTTCCCTTTAAAATTAAAGGGACCAATTATACAATGAGTTCAGCTTGTGCAACCAGTGGTCACTGTATAGGTAATTCAATGGAGTTAATTCAAATGGGAAAACAAGATATTGTTTTTGCTGGTGGAAGTGAAGAAATACACTGGGCCATGACTGCAATGTTTGATGCAATGACTGCCTTATCTTCAAAGTATAATGATAAACCTCAAACAGCATCTAGAGCTTATGATAAAACAAGAGATGGTTTTGTAATTGCTGGGGGTGGTGGAGTTTTAGTATTGGAAGAATATGAACATGCTAAAGCAAGAGGTGCCAAAATATACGCGGAATTGACTGGTTATGGAGCAACATCAGATGGATATGATATGGTTGCTCCATCAGGTGAAGGAGCTGTGAGATGCATGAAAATGGCTATGGAAAAAACCAAAAATAAAATTGATTACATAAATACACATGGAACTTCTACTCCTGTGGGAGACATTACAGAGTTAAAAGCTGTAAAAGAAACTTTTGGAGACAACATTCCAAAAATTAGTTCAACAAAATCTTTATCCGGACATCCTTTAGGAGCCGCATCAGTTCATGAAGCTATTTATTGTTTAATAATGATGAAAAATAATTTTATTGCAGGATCTGCTAATATTAGTGAAATGGATGAAGAAGCCAAAAAATTTCCAATAATTGATAAAACTGAAAAAGATGTAAATTTAAATACCGTAATGTCTAATAGTTTTGGATTCGGTGGAACAAATGCTGCTTTAATTTTTGAAAAGATTTAATTATGAATTTAATGAAAAATAAAAAAGGACTGATCATGGGAGTTGCAAATGAAAGATCTATTGCTTGGGGTATTTCACAAAAACTTTCTGAGGCTGGTGCTGAACTAGCATTCACTTATTTAGGAGATGCATTAAAAAAAAGGGTAATCCCACTAGCTGAAAAATTAAATTCAAAAATAACATTTAGCTGTGACGTTGAAAAAAAAGAGGAAATTGTGAAATTATTTGAAGATGTAAAATCTCAATGGGGAGAAATTGATTTTGTTGTTCACGCTGTAGCATTTTCTGATAAATCAGAATTATCAGGTCAATATTTGAATACTACTAGAGAAAACTTTTTACGAAGCATGCTAATATCTTGCTTTTCATTCACTGAAGTCGCAAAAGAATCCTCAAAAATAATGAAAAAAGGCGGTAGCATGCTGACTTTAACTTACGAGTCAACCAAAGCTATTCCAAATTACAATGTGATGGGAGTATGTAAATCTGCTCTCGAAGCAAGTGTAAAATATCTTGCAAGAGATTTGGGCAATAAAGACATTAGGGTGAATGCTATAAGTGCAGGACCTATAAAAACCTTAGCGGCTTCAGCAATTGGTGATGCAAAATTTTTATATAAATGGAATGAAGATCATTCTTTTTTAAAGAGAAACGTAGATATCCACGATGTTGGAAATTCAGCACTATACCTACTCAGTGAACTTTCAAATGGTGTTACCGGTGAAATTCACTACGTAGACGCAGGTTATAACAAAGTTGGAATGCCAGATCCTAAAAATATTACCTAATATAATGTCTAAAAGATATAGTGGGAAATCATTCAAAGATGCAAGCGTAATGAAAAAACCAAAATTATCTTTAAAAGAAAAAAGGAAACTTAAAAAAGAAAAAAGAAAGAAATGATAATCAATTGCCTGTTACTAAATACGTTAAAAAATTTATTCAGCAGCCTGCTTCATTGAAAGTTTTACTTTACCTCTATCAAATCCAATAACCTTGACTTTTACTTCATCACCCTCTTTAACAACATCAGTCACTTTAGCTACTCTTTTATCTGCAAGCTCCGAAATATGAACAAGGCCATCTTGTTTTCCTAGAAAATTTACAAATGCGCCAAACTCCATTATCTTCATAACTTTACCTGAATAAATTTTGTTTAGTTCAGCTTTAGCAGTAATATCTTTGATCATTTGCATTGCAATATTTCTGGATTCTTCATCCGGAGCGGCAACTGTTACTACGCCCTCATCATTTACATCTACTTTTGCTCCTGATTTTTCAACGATCTCTCTAATAGTTGCTCCACCTTTACCAATTACAGCAGCGATATCTTTTTTATCAACATTTACTTTTTCCATTTTTGGAGTATGTTTTCCCACATCAGCTCTTGAAGCCGATAATGCTTTATTCATCTCACCCAAGATATGCACTCTTCCATCTTTTGCCTGATTTAAAGCTTGCTCCATAATTTCAAAGGTAATTCCTGTAATTTTAATATCCATCTGAAGTGATGTAATTCCATTTTTTGTCCCAGCAACTTTGAAGTCCATGTCACCCAAATGATCTTCATCACCTAAAATATCAGAGAGAACACTAAAATCATTACCCTCTTTAATTAATCCCATTGCAATTCCAGCAACTGGCTCTTTGATTGGGACTCCAGCATCCATTAAAGCTAGTGATGTTCCACAAACTGTAGCCATAGAAGAAGAACCATTAGACTCTGTTATCTCTGATACTACTCTAAAAGTGTAAGGAAATAACTCTTTTGATGGTAATGAAGAATGAATAGCTCTCCATGCTAATTTACCGTGTCCAATTTCTCTTCTTCCTGTTCCAATTCTACCAGTTTCACCAACAGAAAAAGGAGGAAAATTATAATGAAGCATAAATCTCTCTCTTTGTAGTCCGTCTAAACTTTCAATTCTTTGTTCATCATCAGAAGTTCCTAAAGTAGCAGTCACAATTGCTTGTGTTTCACCCCTTGTGAACAATGCTGAACCATGTGTTCTTGGCAAAACTCCTACTTCACATGAAATTGGTCTTACGTCCGATAAGCCTCTGCCATCTATTCTATTTTTATTTTTGAGTATATCTGTTCTTACGATAGATTTTTCGAGATTTTTTAATTGGCTATTGACGTCTAAATCACTAAAATTTTCATCTTCTTCATAAAGTTTCTTTGCTTTCTCTGTGATTTCAGAAATTTGATTTGATCTATCTTGTTTATCTTTAGTTGCAAATGCTTTTTTTAAGTCTTCGGTGAAAATTTCTTGTAGCTTCTTTTTAACTTCTGATAAATCCTTCTTTTCAACCACCCAGTCAGGTTTTCTACATTCGTTAGCAAGCTCCTCAATCATTTTGATTACTGGTACAAAACCCTCATGTCCAAACTTAACTGCATTAAGCATTTCTTCTTCTGTCAAGCCACTCGCCTCAGATTCAACCATAAGAACAGCATCTTTTGTACCCGCTACAACTAAATCTAATTTTGATTTTTCTAATTCAATTTTTGATGGGTTTAAAACATATTTTCCCTCAATAAAACCAACTCTTGAAGCGCCCACAGGACCCATGAATGGCATTCCTGATATTGCAAGAGCAGCTGATGAAGCTATGATTGATAAAATATCTGCTTCATTTTCTTTATCATATGAAATCACAGTCGGTAATAATTGAACTTCATTTTTAAATTCATCAGGAAACAATGGTCTGATTGGCCTGTCAATTAAACGTGATATTAATGTTTCACTTTCAGTAGGTCTTGCTTCTCTTTTAAAATATCCACCTGGAATTTTACCTGCTGCATAATATTTTTCTTGATAATTTACAGAAAGTGGAAAATAATCCATATCAGGATTTACCTTTTTTGCTCCAACTGCTGTTGCTAAAACAACTGTTTCTCCACATGTTGCAATTATTGCTCCATCTGCTTGTCTTGCAATTTTTCCTGTCTCTAAACTTACTTTCTTTCCTGCTACTTCAATTTCCTTCTTGTATACTTTAAACATTTCATTTCCATTTCGTTTCGTTCGTTTCGTTCCATTCCATCTATTTTGATTTTACTTTCTTAAATTCAATTTCGACAGCACATTTTTGTAAGAATCTTTTTTATTTTTTTTTAAATATTCCAACAATTTTTTTCTTCTATTTACCGCTTTTAACAATCCAACTGATGAATGTTTATCTTTTTTGAATTGTTTAATATGTTTTGAGAGAGTTTCTATTTTCTCTGTTAGCAATGCAACTTGTATCTCTGAAGATCCAGTGTCTTTATCATGTATTGCTAATTCTTTTGCCTTACTTATCATGCGTTTTCCTTATTTGTTTGTTTTATTAAGTTTTCTATTTTTTCCGCATACTCAAAAGACTCGTCTTTTCTAAAGAGTAACTTTGGTAAAAATTTCATAAATATTTTTTTTGAAAGAATTTTTCTCACTAAATAAGAATATTCTTTAAGCTTCAATATTGTTTCATCTGCATTTTTTCCACCTAAAGGCATTACATATGCTTTAGCAATTTTTAAATCTTGACTCATTCTTACTTCTGTTACAGTTATAGTATTTGTTTCTAAGTTAGGAACTTTTGCTTCATTTCTTATAAATATCATACTTAAAGCTTGTTTGATCATTTCGCCAACTCTTAATTGTCGTTGTGATACAGGTTTTGAAATTCTATCAGCCATTATATTGTTCTCTCTTTTGATGTAACATTAAATGCTTCAATTGTATCGTTTTTTTGGAAATCCATATAGTCTTTTATTGTAATTCCACACTCTTGACCATTGATTACCTGTTTCACTTGATTTTTTTCTCTAAAAATAGTTCCAATTTTTCCACTGTGAATTATTGATCCATCTCTAATTAACCTCACATCAGAATTATTATTTATCTCCCCCTCAGTTACTTTACATCCAGCAACTTTACCAGCACCTGAGACTTTAAATAGTTCTAATACTAGTGCTGTTCCTGTAATTGTTTCTTGTATATCAGGTGTTAATAATCCAGACATTTTCATTTTTATAAAATCTAACACCTCATAAATAATATTAAATGAGGAAATTTTAATACTTTCATTTTCGGCTAATTTTTTAGCCTCTTTACTTGGTTTAACATTAAATGCAATTAATACAGCTTTTGATGCTTTCGCTAGTGTGACATCAGTTTCGGTAACCATCCCTATATCTGCTAGAATTATTTTTGGTTTTACTTCCTCATGTTTAATTTGACTAATAGCATTTTTAATTGCTTCTGAGGAGCCATGGACATCAGATTTTATTATTAAATTTAATTCCTCAGTAGATTTATCTGAGAAAGCAGACTCCTGCGTAGCAAAAGATAGTGGGTTTTTTCCATCTTTACTTTCTTGAGCTCTATTTTCACTCAATGTTTTAGCTTCCTTTTCACTTTCAAGTACAATAAAATCATCTCCAGCTCTTGCAGCACCATTAATTCCAAGAATTTCAACAGGAGTTGATGGTAAAGCATCATCAACACTTTTGCCCTTATCATTAATAATTGCTCTTGTTTTACCCCATTTTAATCCACTTACAAAAAAATCTCCTCTTTTCAAAGTCCCAGTAGTTATAATTATAGTTGCAACAGGACCCCTTCCAACATCAATTTTTGACTCGAGCACAACACCTGTGGCTTTAGTTTCAAAATCTGTTTTTAAATCTAAAATTTCTGCTTGAAGAATTATTGCCTCAATAAGTTTGTCTAAATTTTTTTTTGTTTTCGCTGAAATTTCAACCATTAAAGTATCACCTGATAAATCTTCAGCTATTAACTCATGTTCTAATAATTGATTTTTAATTTTTTGAGGATCTGCTTCAGGTAAATCGCATTTATTAATTGCAACTACAATTGGAACATTTGCTGATTTCGCGTGTTTAATTGATTCTACAGTTTGTGGCTTTACCCCATCATCTGCTGCAACAACTAGAACAACAATATCTGTCAATTTTGAACCTCTTGCTCTCATTTCTGTAAATGCAGCATGTCCTGGTGTATCAATAAATGTTAGCTTGTTCGAACCACTTTCAATTTGGTAAGCACCAATGTGTTGGGTGATTCCTCCAAACTCGCCAGATACCACATTCGCACTTCTCAAAACATCAAGGACAGATGTTTTTCCATGATCAACATGTCCCATTACTGTTACAATTGGTGGACGGTTTTTTAGATTTTCTACTCTGGTGGCCTTTATTTTTTTTATTATTTCCTCGGCTTTTTCTTCTCTAATAGGATTGTGACCAAATTCTTTTACAAGATACTCTGCAGTATCAGCTGCAAGACTTTGGTTGATTGTTACAGTTACACCCATGCCAAACAAATGTTTTATAACATTGCTTGATTGCTCAGCCATACGATTAGCAAGCTCTCTAACTGTAATGACCTCGGGAATATTTACATCTCTTTTAACTGGTTTTAGATTTTCTTTATTCTCATTTTTATTAGAATTTTTTTGCTCTTTCTCTCTTGCTCTCTTCACAGAGGCTAAACTTCTTTGTCTTGCTTCTATCTCGTCACTTAAGGCCCTAGAAACAGTTAATTTAACTTCTCTTTTTTGTGTTCCTATTTTTTGTTTTTTCTCTTTTACATCGCCTTCCCCTTTTAATCGTCTCGTAGCCCTTTGTTCAGCCAATTTTCTTCTCTCAAAATCATTAGCAATTGATGGTATTTTTGCTCCAGGTGTTGGCTTCAAAGGAGATCCACGATTGAATGATGAAGTTGGCCTTGGCTTACCACCTTGATTTGCAGATCTAAAGGAACTTCCTTTTTTTACAAAATTTTTTTTAGACTTATCAATTAGTACTGAATTTTTACTTTGTGATTTCGCTAGTTCTATATTTTTGATAGATTTTTTGGCTGTACCAGAAATAGTTAATTTTGTTTTTTTGTTTTCCATAACTCATCTCTCAATCTTTATAAACAATTTCTCTAGCTGACATAATTAATCCATCAGCTTCTTCTTTTGATAAGGCAAAATCCTCTAAGTATCCTTGAATTTTTACTCTTTCGCCCTTCACTATGTCAAACCCACCGGTTAATTCATCAGATGCAAGGTCTGCAAAATCTTCTAGAGTTAAAATTTTTTGCTCACCTAGAGTCACTAACATACCGGGAGTAAGGCCTTTTAAGTTTATTAATGAATCTTCAAGACCAAGATCTTTAATTCTTTGTGAAATATCCTCTTTATCTTTTTCATAAAATTCTTTAGCTCTCTCGATTAATGCTTTAGCTGTATCTTCCTCTATACCCTCAATTTTTGATAGGTTTTCAACAGAAGTATCTTTTATATCATCGATTGTGGAGAAACCTTCAGCAACAAGTAGTTGACCAAGTGTTTCATCTAGTTCTAAATTTTTAACAAAGTATTCTGTTTTTTCCTTAAACTCTTGCTGCCTTCTTTCAGAATCTTCCTGATCTGTCATTATATTAATTTCAAAATTAAGTAATTTTGTTGCTAAACGAACATTTTGACCTCTTCTACCTATCGCTTTACTTAAATTTTCTTCAGTCAAAATTACATCAAGTTTTTTTCTTTCAATGTCAACATTAACTCTTTGGACTTCAGCTGGTGATAATGCATTTGATACTAAAATAGCTGGATCTTCTGACCAATTAACAATATCTATTTTTTCTCCTTGAAGTTCGTTAACAACAGCTTGAACTCTAGAGCCTCTCATTCCTACACAAGCTCCAACTGGATCTAAAGAGGTATCAACTGCTTTAACACATATTTTTGCTCTACTTCCAGGGTCTCTGGATGATGACTTTATCTCTATCAACCCATCATAAATTTCTGGCACTTCTTGTACAAATAACTTTTCCATAAATTTTGGATGTGCTCTGGATAAGAAAATTTGTTGACCTCTTGGTTCTCTTCTTACATCATAACAATAGGCTTTTACTCTATCTCCAGCTTTAATATTTTCTCTTGGGATAATTTCATTTTTTTGTATAATTGCTTCTGTTCTTCCTAAATCAACGATAATATTTCCAAACTCTAATCTTTTAACAATGCCGCTTAAGATTGTATCTTTTTTATCAATAAAATCGTTGAATTGTCTTTCTCTTTCTGCCTCTCTAACGTTTGAACTAATTACTTGTTTGGCTGTTTGAGCAGCTATCCTACCAAAATCAAATGATGGTAGGGGTTGAAGAACTTCATCCCCAATTTTTTTATCCCTATTTATTTCATTAAGATTTATTGCATCTTCAAGGTTTATTTCTGTGTTATTATTCTCAGGATTTTCCGAGATTATTAACTTTCTAAATAGTTCAATATCTCCATTTTCTCTATTAATCAAAACTTTAATTTCATTATCATGTCCAAACTTAGATTTTGCAGCTTTTGCAATACCAGTCTCCATGGAACTAATAATTAATTCCTTATCAATAGACTTCTCTAAGGCGACTGCCTCAGCTATTCTTAATAATTCTAATTTATCTGCTCTTTTATTTAACATTTTTTTGTTTGCTCCAAAAAAAAATGGGCTTAAGCCCATTTTTGTGAGGTCAATAATTTAAGTGGAATATAATAAAGTTTTTTTTTAATTCAACAGAAACTATTTAGAAAAAACACTTGCTTTATCAGTCTTTTCCCAAGAAAATGTCCCATCAGACTCTGGGGACCTCCCAAAATGACCATATGCAGCTGTTTTCTCATAAATTGGTTTGTTCAAACTTAACATTTCTCTAATTCCTCTTGGACTTAAGTCAAAATTTTCTCTAATTTTCTCCTCAACAAATTTATTTTTCTCTAAATCATTATCAAATAAATCTACATAAACTGATAAAGGTTTTGAAACACCAATAGCATAAGCCAATTGAATTAAGCATTTATCTGTAATATTTGAGGCTACTATATTTTTAGCAATATATCTTGCTGCATAAGCCGCAGATCTATCTACTTTTGTTGGGTCTTTACCTGAAAAAGCACCTCCTCCATGCGGAGCTGCACCACCATAAGTGTCTACAATAATTTTTCTACCTGTAAGACCACAATCACCATCAGGTCCGCCAATTACAAATTTTCCAGTTGGATTTACATAAAACTCTTTCTCATTAAAATCTTCTAAAAAATTTTTAGGTATAGCATTTAACATATAAGGTCTCAAAAGATCTCTAACTTGGGACTGATTTATATCAGCAGAATGCTGTGAAGATATTACTACTGATTTTACTTTTTTTGGTTTGTTATTCTCATATTCAAAAGTTACTTGGCTTTTAGAGTCTGGTTCTATATTCTTTAATTTTCCTGATTTACGATCTTCAGCCATTAATCTTAATATTTTATGAGAATAAAGAATAGGCGCAGGCATTAATTCATCCGTTTCTCTACAAGCATACCCAAACATTATACCTTGGTCACCAGCGCCTTCATCTTTATTTCCAGATGAATCAACACCCATTGCAATATCTTTAGATTGAGAATGTAAATGACTTTCAATTTTAGTTGCATCCTTCCAAGTAAATCCTTTTTGATCGTAACCAATATCTTTAATACAATCTCTTACTTTTTGGATTAGATCTTCTTTTTTAATTTCTGGACCTCTAACTTCACCAGCTAAAACTACTTTATTAGTTGTAGTAAGTGTTTCACATGCCACTCGAGAATATGGATCATTAGCAAGATAACTATCAACAACCATATCTGAAATTCTGTCTGAAACTTTATCTGGGTGTCCTTCAGAAACAGATTCACTGGTAAAAAGATAGTTTTTTATTTTACTCATTTGGAATTTCTCTTAAATGAAAAAATTATAAAAATATACAATAAAATCATGCTAAAAAATATTTTATTTCCATATTTTGAAAAAAGGGTTGTTTCAACAGTCCTTTTTTCTTTAAAGTCAATGTATCCACTTTGGTCTAAAGAAAGTTTTTTTTCAGCAACTCCTATTGGATTTATTATGGCTGTAATACCATTGTTTGCTGATCTTATGACATACTTACCATTCTCTATAGCTCTAAAAATACTATGTGTATAATGTTGATAAGGGCCTATTGAATTTCCAAACCAACCATCTTCTGAAATGTTAACTATATAATCAAAATCATTATTTTTAAAAAGTCTTCCTGAATAGATAATTTCATAACATATTAAAGGTAATATTTTTATCGAAAAGTTATTATCTTCTAGATCAATAATATTTCTTTTACTTCCAGCACTATATGACTGATAATTATTAGTAAGTGATCTTAGACCAATTAATTCAAAAATATTTTCGAATGGCAAAAATTCACCAAATGGCACTAATTTAACTTTTTCGTAAGAATATAATAATTTTATGTTATTATCATAAACTGAAAAAGAGTTGAAAAATTTATCAACATTATTTCGATTTTTTTGATTATTAATACCTAAACCAATTAAATGATTATTATTAAATTTTCCCTCAAATAAGTTTTTAAATCTTATAAGTTCTAATTGTGAAATATTTGGAATAATTCCCTCTGGCCATAAAATAAATGTCTTTGTATCTAAAGGTGGATCACTAAGCTCTATTAATTCGCTTAAAATTGAAAAAGTATCTTGATCACCATAAAATCTATTTAAATCTATATTTGATGAAACTACCCTTATTATATGGTCATTTTTCACTAGGGGTTTTTTTTGGAAACTCTCAATTTTTGAGGTACCAAAAAAATATATGAAAAATGTTGTGAATATGAAAAGAGTACCAATTAAAACATCTTTTTTTGAATTTCTAAGAATAATAATTGCTGGACTAATAAATAAAGTTATACAAAATAGGTTTAACGCATATGTACCTACTACAGATAATGCTTGTAATATTTCAAGATAGTTTGAAAAACTAAAAACTAAAAGATTCCATGGAAAACCTGTGAGAACATATCCTCTAAAAAATTCAATTAATCCAAAAAGTAAAG
>CACORI010000011.1 GCA_902629585.1 uncultured Pelagibacteraceae bacterium
TTAGATGTAGATAATTTATTTATAGAATTTTATGAAGAAATTTTGAATGGATAAAAATTTTTATATAACGACTCCAATTTATTATCCTTCAGCAAAACCACATATGGGTCACGCTTACTCAAGCATTATTGCTGATTTTTTTGCGAGGTTTAAGAAAATTGATGGCTACGATGTATATTTTTTAACAGGTACTGACGAGCATGGACTTAAAATTCAAAGAGCTGCAGAAAAAAAAGGTATTGATACATTGTTATTTTGCAATAAGATTAGTAAGACTTTTCAAGAATTAACTAAAACATTAAATTTATCTAATACTGACTTTATTCGAACTACAGAAGAAAGACATAAATCTTCAGTAGAATATTTATGGAAAATTTTAGAAAAAAATGAAGAGATATATTTATCTAAATATTCTGGATGGTATTCTGTTTCAGACGAAGCATTTTATAGTGAAGATGAAATAGAGGAAATAGATGGAATAAAACAATCTATATCTTCAAAATCTTCTGTGGAATGGATAGATGAAGAGTCATATTTCTTTAGATTATCAAAATGGGAAAAGCCACTTTTAGAGTACTATAAAAAAAATCCACAATTCATATCACCAACTTCTAGAAAAAATGAGGTAATAAGTTTTGTAAAAAGTGGTTTAAAAGATTTATCAGTTAGTAGAAAAAGCTTTTCATGGGGGATTAAAGTTCCAAATAATAAAGATCATATTATCTATGTATGGTTGGATGCACTAACTAATTATTTAAGTGCTCTAAATTATCCAGATACAAAAGATCGAAATTTTAAAAAGTTTTGGCCAGCTTCAATTCATTTAATAGGAAAGGATATTTTAAGATTCCACGCAGTATATTGGCCTGCTTTTTTATTAGCTGCAAATATTCCACTCCCAGACAAAGTTTATGGTCATGGTTGGATTTTGTCAGGAGAAGAGAAAATGTCAAAATCAAAAGGTAACATTCTAGATCCAATAGAAATTATTAATAAATATGGATTAGATCCGCTTCGATATTATTTAATAAAAGAAGTCTCTTTTGGAAATGATGGAAATATTTCACAAGAACGATTGGAAGATTGTATTAATAGTGATTTAGCTAATAATTTTGGCAATCTGTGTCAGCGTATAACAACTTTTGCATTAAATAATTGTAATGGAAAAATACCAACTAATTTTGATTTTAATGTTGATGATATTAAATTATTAGATAGATTTAAAACTAATTTAAATCTGATCAGAGAAAAAATTGATAATCAAGATGTAAATTTTTATATAGATTTTATAATCAGTTCTTTATTTGAAGCCAATAAATATTTTAATGATCAAGAGCCTTGGAAAAAGAAAAATGATCCATTGAGATTAAATACAATTGTTTTTACTACTCTAGAAGTTGTAAGAAAAATCAGTTTTATGTTGTACCCAATTATTCCAGAGTCGTCTTTAAAAGCATTGAAAATTTTTGATATTTCTGAAGCAGATATTGAGTTTTCATCTCTAGAAAATCACGAATATTTAAGAAAAAAGGATAGTATTAACAAAATAAATATCTTATTTAAAAAAGTAGAAAAAAATAATGATTGATTCACATTGCCATTTAGATTATGAGCCGCTTCTAAATGATTTAGATAATGTTATTACAAGATCAAAATCTGTAGGTATTACTAAATTATTAACTATTTGTACTACATTAGAAAGTTTTAAACAGATAAAAAAAATAATCAAAAAAGATAAAATTATTTTTGGAACGTTTGGAATACACCCTCACGAAGTTAAAAATGATATTGTTGACTCTAAATTAATTATTGATGAAATCCAAAATAACGATAAAATAATTGGAGTGGGTGAGACTGGTTTAGATTTTTATTACAATCATAGTGATAAAAAAAAACAGATAGAAAGTTTTCAAGAACATATTAAGGCTTCTATCACACTTAAAAAACCAGTAATTGTTCATTCTAGGAACGCAGAAACAGAGACTTTTGAAATATTAAATCAATTTAAAAAAGAAAATCTTAAAATTTTAATGCATTGTTTTACCGGCTCAACTGAATTTGCAAAAAAAATGCTTAATTTAGATGCTTATTTTTCAGCAAGTGGAATAATAACATTTAAAAACTCTATTGCATTACAGGAAACTTTTAGATTTATTCCAAAAAATAAATTATTAATAGAAACCGATAGCCCCTATTTAGCTCCTGAACCTAAGCGAGGAAAAAAAAATGAACCTTCTTTTGTTAAATTTACCGCACAAAAACTTGCAGATCTTAAAGATATAACTTTTGAGGAATTAAATACTTTAACAACTAATAATTTTAATAGATTATTTAATTAATTAATGAAATTTACAATTTTAGGTTCAGGAAGTTCAATGGGTGTACCTAGAGCTGATGGTTTTTTTGGTAATTGTGATCCCAAAAATAAAAAAAATCATAGAACAAGATGCTCAGCGGTAATTCAAACTAAAACCGAGACAGTACTAATTGATACGTCACCAGATTTAAGACATCAATTAGTAAAAAATGGCATAAAAAAAGTTGATAAAGTTTTATATTCACACATGCATGCCGATCAAACTCATGGAATTAATGATTTGAGAGTTTTTTATTTACAAAAAAAAAAGACAATTCCTGTATATGCTGATAAAGCTACAAAACAATATTTAATGACCACATTTAAATATTGTTTTATAGATAATAGTAAAGAATATCCTGCAATTTTGAAACTTAATTTGATTAAAAAAAATTTGAAATTAATTGATGGATCAAAAACAATAAATATAAAGTCGATCAAAGTAAAACATGGTAATGTTGATAGTATGTGCTATTTAATTGACAAAAAATTAGCATATATAAGTGATGTCAGTGAAATTTATGAAAAAGATTTTAAATATTTTAAAAATTTAAAGTTTCTTATTCTAGATTGTTTATGGTTCAGAAATCACCCATCTCATTATAATTTAGAAAGATCTTTAAGATTAATAAAACAATTGAAGCCAAAAAAATCAATTTTGACTAATCTTCATTGTGATCTTGATTATAATTTTCTCAAAAAAATTTTACCTAAAAATGTTGTTCCAGCCTATGATGGATTAAGTATAAATTTATAAAATCTTTTCAATTTTGGAAATAATTTTTTTTGACATTGGTTTTGTCATAGATGCAAATGTATCTTCTATCTTACCTTCTTTATTAATTAAAATTTTGTGAAAATTCCACTTTGGTACAGCTGATTTGCCATGATTTTCCTTTGCCCATTTAAACACTTCATGAGCATTTTTTCCTTTTACTTCTGTTATAGTTGTTAATGGAAAGTCAATATTGAAATTTACTTCACAAAATTCTTTTATGTCACCATTATTATCTTTTTCTTGATTGAATGAATTGGATGGAACTCCAAGAACAATCAAGCCTTTTTCTCTGTATAAATCCCACAACTTTTGTAATTCATCATATTGTTTTGTGAAACCACAATAACTAGCTGTATTCACAATTAAGATAATTTTATCTTTGTAATCTTTAAAATTTATCGTCTCACCAGTTATACTTTCTATACTAAAATCATAAAATTTTTTTTCGTAGTTTGCAGATGCTAAAGTTTTAAAAAAAAACATAATTAAAGATACTATTAATATTACTTTTCTCATTTGCTAGGCTTGTTTGGGGTTAGTAGTATCAAAAAATAACCAAATAAAGTTGATAATAATGACCCAGTTAGTACACCTATTTTTACACCATCCATATATTGCATATTTTCAGCAAAAGCCAAATTTCCAACAAATAAACTCATTGTGAAACCAATACCAGTGAGAACTCCCACACCATAAAAATTGTACCAGCTAGTGTCATTTGGCATTTGTGCTACTTTTAATTTTATAGATATATATGAAAATATAAAAACCCCTAGTTGTTTACCTAAGAATAGTCCTAATACAATACCTAGGGGAACTTTATTCAATAACGATGCAAAAGTTAGACCTTCCAAAGATACGCCAGCATTTGCAAATGCAAATAGAGGCATTATTCCAAAAGCAACATATGGACTAATTGCATGTTCTATTTTAATTAATAAAGAAAAATCTTTTTCTTTTTTTCTGTGAGGAATTGTCATAGCCAACAAAACACCTGCAATGGTAGCATGGATACCAGAGTTATGTGTAAAGTCCCAAAGGAAAAGTCCAACGACCAAATAAGGTAGAAATTTTTTAATTTTAAATTTGTTAATTAACAATAAAAAAATAAAAGCTAGTAACATTAAAGTTAAATACTTAATGCTTAAATCTCCAGAATAGAACAAGGCAATAATTACTATTGCGCCTAAATCGTCAATTATAGCCAAGGCAGTTAAAAATACTTTTAATGATAAAGGAACTCTTTTACCTAATAAAGATAAGACTCCTAAAGAAAAAGCAATATCTGTAGCAGATGGAATTGCCCATCCCGTTAAAGTTTCACTATCACCCAAATTTATAAAAACATAAAATAATGCTGGAACAAGCATTCCTCCTACGGCAGCTATTATTGGTAATAAAGCTTGCTTAATATTAGATAGTTCACCTTGTAAAAATTCTCTTTTAATTTCTAAAGTAACGAAGAAAAAGAATATTGCCATTAAGGCATCGTTTATCCAATGTAATACAGATAGTTTTAATCCAAAATTATTTATACCTATAAAAAGATATTTATTTAAGGTTGAGAAATATAGTTCTGCTAAACTTGAATTACTTATAAATAAAGCAATTATTGCAGCAAATAATAATACTAGTCCACTAGCAGCTTCCAATTTAAAAAACCATCTAAATGGTTTTGATATATTATTAATCATTTGTTACTCTATTAAATTTTTGAAAAAGAGAAATATATCTTTTAACGATTCAAATAAATTAAACAATATTAATTCTATTCCTGGAAATACATTTATTAATTGTGTTTCAAATGTATCTAAAATAATTATTAACGCTATAAAAGAAATAATTGCCACTATTAGATAAGATAAAAATTTACCAAGATTTGAACTTTTAGACTTTCTAGTTGTGGTTTTTTTACTTGTTTTCTTTTCAACCAATTTACTATTTTCTATTTTTTCGAAATTTTGATGATCTTTTTTCTCTAAATTTTCATTAATTGGGCTTAAATTAGAGGTTATTTTTTCCTCATTATTATAAAACCATATAAAATTACATGTGCCGCACTGAATATTTCTTCCAGAAGCCGGTATTTGAGATGGGTCAACTTTGAATTTTTTGTGACAATTTGTACATTCAATAATCATATGTTTTTATATCATATACTTTAAAAATTACTCTTATTTATAGCAATCTTTATACTTTTAAAAATTTAATAAGTACTGTAATAGTAAAACCCTCGGAGTGTAGCGCAGCCTGGTAGCGCATCTGGTTTGGGACCAGAGGGTCGCAGGTTCAAATCCTGCCACTCCGACCATTTTATGAGAAAAGCGAAAATTTATATTCCTAATAAAAGTCCTATGCAATCTGGAGTAGGAAAAACTGATAAATGGATTTTGGAATATGAGACTAATGATCCATCAAATAATCCTTTAATGGGTTGGGAAAGTTCAAATGATACTTATTCTACAATGAAATTAGAATTTACAACTAAAGAATTAGCCATAAATTTTGCTAAGAAAAAAAAAATTGATTTTGAACTAATTGAACCTCGTAAAAGAAAAGTGATAAAAAAATCATATGCAAATAATTTCTTAAATTAGAAAATGTTCAAATTTTTTACACAAAAACAATGGTTTTTATGGAGCATTCTTGGTTCTATTTTTATTCTAGTATCTACTTGGTATCAAGTTCAACTAGACGTTAGGATTAATGAGTGGTTTGGGGAATTTTATGACACTCTTCAAAAAGCTTTAACCACTCCGAATTCAGTTTCTGAAAAAGAGTTTATTGGTTACTTATTTACTTTTGCTAAAATAGCAGCACTATGGATTTTAATAGCAGTATTTACAGGTTTTTTTACAAGTCATTGGGTTTTTAGATGGCGGACTTCAATGGCAAATTATTATCATGAACAATGGTTAAAAGCTCGTTTAACTGAAGGAGCTTCTCAAAGAGTTCAAGAAGATACTTTGAAATTTGCACGTATTATGGAAGGATTAGGAACTGGGTTGCTAGACAGTATAATGACACTGATAGCATTCACTCCAATTTTATGGGGCCTATCTAAACAAATAGATGTGCTTCCATGGATTGGTGAAGTTGATCACGCATTAGTGTGGGTTGCAATTATTTCAGCACTTGGTGGAACTTTATTATTAGCGGCTGTAGGTATTAAATTACCAGGTATAGAATATGATATACAGAAAGAGGAGGCTGGTTATAGAAAAGAATTAGTTCATGGTGAAGACGATCCTATAAGAGCTGCACCACCAACAATAGGTCAATTATATAACCGTGTAAGAGGTATCCATTATAAATCTTATTTTCATTATTTATATTTTAACACAGTTAAATGGAGTTATTTTCAAGGTATGGTCATAGTTCCTTATTTAGCTTTAGCTCCAACAATTGTTACAGGTGCAATAACACTTGGATTTGTTCAACAAATAACAAGAGCTTTTGGTAGGGTAGAGGGATCTTTACAATATTTAGTAAAAAGTTGGTCAACTATCGTCGAACTAATTTCAGTGTGGAAAAGACTTCGTGAGTTTGAGGAAAAACTAGAGATTAATGCAAAAGCTCAAACAGCTATATAATGGGATTAGATAAAAAATATATCAATTATTTTCATAACGTTTCAGTCAAGGCTGCTTTAGCTTCACACTATTTAGTGGGAAAGAAAGATAAAATTTTAGCTGATAAAGCAGCAGTAGATGCTATGAGAAATCAGTTAAACAAAATTGAAATGTGTGGAAGAATTGTAATAGGGGAAGGAGAATTAGATGAGGCTCCAATGCTTTACATTGGTGAAGAATTAGGCACAAAAAAAGGTCCTAATCTTGATATTGCAGTAGACCCGTTGGAGGGTACAAATTTTGCTGCTAATAATTTGCCAGGAGCTCTATCAGTAATAGCTATCGCAGAAAAAAATAATTTATTTCATGCACCAGAGACTTATATGAATAAAATAGCTATATCAGACTCACAAAAAGGTATTGTTGATATAGACTATACAATTAAAAAAAATATTTTTAATTTAGCTGAACATAAAAATACAAAACCTGAAAATATTACAGCTTGCATCTTAGATAGGCCAAGACATAAAAAAATTATTGAGGAATTAATGAGATTAAAAGTAAAATTGAAATTAATAAGTGATGGGGATATATCAGGTGCTCTATTAGTGTCTCAAGAAAATTTTAACGTTGATATTTTCCTTGGTATAGGTGGTGGACCTGAAGGTGTCCTAGCGGCATCAGCACTAGATACTTTTGGTTGTTTTTTTCAAGGAAGATTCCTTTTTGATACAGATAAAGATAAGAAAAGGGCAAATAAAATGGGTATTAATGATTTTCAGAAAAAATATGAATTAAATGAAATTATAAAAGGAGACTCAATTTTTTGTGCTACAGGAATTACAACTGGTGATTTAGTCAAAGGAATTAAAATCACTGGGGATAAGTTTTACTCTGAGACTTTGATTACTCATAAATCCTCAAGATTAAAAAAAATAATTAAGATAACTCAAGATCTTTAATGATATCAGTTTCCGGTAAAAACTGGGAAGAAATTTTTTGTAAAAAAAGATTAGTTGAAAAAATTAGATTAGATAACGACTTTTCTGAAATTATATCAAGAATATTAGTAAATAGAAATTTTTCAGAAACAGAGATTTATTCCATTAATAATGAAGTAAAATTTTTTAATCCGTTTATAAATGATCCAGATTTTTTAAAAGGAATTGATGTTTTTAAGAACAATATTATAAAAAAAAATAAGATTTTAGTGATTGGCGATTATGATGTAGATGGTTGTGTTTCAACATCTTTGTTAATTAATTTTCTAAATAAGCAAAATATAGAAAATTCATATTATATACCTAATAGATTTATCGATGGTTATGGAGCCAGTCTAAGATTAATAAAAGAATTATTAAAAAAATACGAACCAAAATTAGTTATAATGCTTGATTGTGGCTCAAATTCTTATGAAGCAGTTGAATATTTAAATAAAAATAATATTGAAAGTATTATAATAGATCATCATAATATATCATTACCTAAACCCAAGGCTAATGCGTTTATAAATCCTAAAAAGTTAAATTTTAAGAACTATGATCAATATTGTTCTGCCTTTTTAACTTACTTATTTTTAGAAATTTTCAAAAAAAAAAATAATATTAATATTGATAATTCCCATGAACTTATTCTTATTGCAATAGCATGTATTGCTGATGTAATGCCGTGTAGAGAAAATAATAGATATTTACTTAAAGAAGTATTAAAAAAAATTAATACATATAAAAATCCTATAATAAAAACTTTTTTTGCTCTAGATCAAAGAAATAAGAAATTTGAAATTGATGATATTTCTTATTTAGTTGCACCAATAATTAATTCTGCCGGTAGAATGGGTGATGCAAATAAAGTTGTTGAACTTTTAACTTCTTCTAACAAGGTAAAAATAAAAGAAATATCTAATCATCTTTTCAAAATAAATTTAAAAAGAAAAAAAATGCAAAATTTTATTATGAAAAACTTAGATTTTAAAAAATTTACAAATGAAAAGGGTGTTATATTCCATTATAATCCTAAAATTTCTGAGGGTATAATTGGTATTATCGCCTCTAAAATAAATGAATATTTCGAACAACCTAGTATAGTTTTTACAAAATCTGGAAATTATTTAAAAGGTTCCGCTAGATCTATACCCTCCTTTAATATTGGACAATATATAAAACTTGCTGTAGATAAAAAAATTATAATTTCTGGTGGTGGTCATAACCTAGCTGCTGGTGTAACCTTACATAAAAATAAGATTAATTTATTCAAGAAATTTTTAGACAATTATTTTAAAAATAATAATCATTTAAAAATAAAAAAATATGCATCCAAAATTTCATTAAATGCTATTAATAATTTTTTTTTTAATGACATTAATAAACTTGCACCCTTTGGAAATGAAAATTCAAAAATTGTTTTTTTAGTTGAAAACGTAAAAATTATTAAGCCTCAAATTATTAAGAACAATATTATTTCTTGTTTGATCAAATCTAAATCTAATAAATTTTTAAAAGCTGTTCTTTTTAGCCCTGTCGAATCTCCAATATCGATCACACTTCTTAGCTACAAAAATGAATTAAATATTCTCGCTAAAATAAATAAAAATCAATGGAATAATAAAACTAATATTCAATTAGAAATAGTCGATTTAATTTGCTCTAATAATGCTTGATTAATAAGCTTTTATGAAATAAAAACCCACACATTCGGTCCCTTCGTCTATCGGTTAGGACACGTGGTTTTCATCCTCGAAAGAGGGGTTCGATTCCCCTAGGGACCGCCAAAATGACGTTTTTTGTATACTTTATAACTTCTCAAACCAATAAAAAAAAGATTTCATATGTTGGATATACAAATAATTTAAAAAGGAGAATTTTATTACATAATAGTGGAAAAGGTGCAAAATTTACTAAAGGCAGAAAATGGAAACTTGTATATTACAAAGAATACAAGACAAAAAAAAAAGCAATGATAGAAGAGAATAAACTAAAAAAAGATTATAAATTTAGAAAATTTTTAAAAGAGGAATATTAATTTGAAAATTTCAATTTTATTACCATACAAAGAGAATTTTTCACCAGAGTATCCTGGAGCTGTTTCTATTTATGTAAAAGATACATCGTTATGTAGTGCCTATAAGAAAAATATTAAAATTTATGGAAGCACAAGTTTTAAAAAAAAACTTCTTAATAATTATGCAAATTTACCTTTTAAAAAAGAGCTATTAAAAAGTAGCAGTAAAATCTACGTTGAAAATTTTCTTAATGAAGAAAATAAAAATAGGTCAGACATTATAGAAATACATAACAGACCCTCTTATGTTGATCGAATATATATGAGGTCCAATGCAAAAATTGTTCTCTATTTTCATAATGATCCTCTTGACATGAATAGTTCGAAATCTGTAGCAGATAGAATGAATCTTATAAATAAAGTTGATAAGATAATATTTAACAGCGAATGGTCAAAAAAAAGATTTATAAGTAATTTAGATAAAATTTACCATAAATCAAATAAACTAGAAGTAATTTATCAATCAATAAATAAAGTAAATATCAATTTTAAAAAAAAGGAAAAAATTATTACATTTGTTGGTAAATTAAATAGAGCTAAAGGTTATGATATATTTGGAAAAACAATTACTAAAATTTTAGATAAATATCCCGATTGGAAATCAAATGTCTTTGGTGATGAACCTAGAGAAAGATTAATTTTCAAACATAAGAATTTAAATATGATGGGTTTTCAACAACACCATAAAGTTCTTAATAATTTCAAAAAAACCAGTATAACAGTTGTTTGCTCAAGATGGGAAGAGCCATTCGGTAGAACTAGTCTTGAAGCATCCAGTCGTGGGTGTGCCGTGATAATAAGTAATAGAGGAGGACTTCCTGAAACTGTTACAAATGCAATTATTTTGAGAAAATTAAATCAGAAAAATTTATTTAATGCTTTAGATAGATTAATTAAAAATTCATCTTATAGAATTAATCTTCAGAAAAATTCATTTAACAATTTTTACTTAACGAATAAATTTGTAACTAAACAAATTGATTCTTATAGAAAAAAATTATTAGAAAAAAATGAAAATTATTTTTTTGATAAATCAGAAAGAAAATATAAAATCCTTCATGTTACAAATTTTAATGAAAGACATAATGGACGATTATTTTACAATACTGGTAGAAGACTAAATAATGGTTTTGTAAGGTTAAATCATAGTGTGCTTACTTTAAGCGATAGAGATATTGTTAGTTATTATAGATCGTTAAGAGATATTGATGGTTCCAAAACATTAAATAAAAAACTAATAGAGGTTATTTCTAATTACGTTCCAGATTTGTTAATATTAGGTCATGCTGATTTAATTAAAAAAGAAACTCTTTCTTTTATAAAGAAAACTTATCCAAATATAAAAATTGTACAATGGTTTTTGGACAGAATGGATAGTGAGTGGAAAAATAATAAAAAAAGATTCTTAGATAAGATAGACTTTGTTGATTGCAGTTTTTGTACAACATCACCTGATATTTTAAAATTTCCAAAAAAAAATAAAGTTTTTTATATACCTAATCCTGCCGACAATTCTTTTGAAAATTTAAACATAGATAAAAAAAAATACTTAAAAAATGATGTTTTTTTTGCAATTTCACATGGTGTACATAGAGGTAATCTTAAAAAAGGCAAATTCGATCAAAGAGAGGAATTTATAGATAAATTAATTAAGAAAACACCTAATATAAAATATGATTTATATGGTCTTAAAAATATTCAACCGATTTGGGCTGATAATTTTAAAGTAGCAATATCTAAAGCTAAGATGGGATTAAATTTAAGTCAAGGAAGATCAATTAAGTATTATTCAAGTGATCGGATCACCCAACTTATTGGTAATGGTTTATTAACATTTATAGATAAAAAAACACAACTTGATGATTTTTTAAAGAAAGATGAAGTTATTTTTTATAAATCTATGAAAGATTTAGCCAAAAAAATTGTTAAATACGCTAACAACGACAAATTACGACGTAAAATAGCTAAAAAAGGTAAGGATAAATATCTTAAATATTTAAATTCGAAAGTTGTTGCAGATTTCATTATTCACAAAACATTTAATCTAAAATCAAAAAAAAAATTTATTTGGCATAAAGATTAATGTTTTCTATTGTTATACCAACTCTTAATAATATTAATTATCTTAAATTGTGTTTATCAAGTATAAAAAAAAACTCTACTTATAATCATGAAATTATCGTTCATGTTAACTTAGGTAACGATGGCACATTAGATTTTATAAATAAAGAAAACATTAAACATACATTTACCGATTATAATGCAGGTATATGCGAAGGCGTTAATAAAGCATCTAATCTTGCTACTTTTGATTATATTTTATACTCACACGATGATTTTTATTTTTGCCCAAATTGGGATACAGCTTTTAAAAAAGAATTAGATTTGCAAAATACTGAATTGTTTTACCTTTCTGGTACTATGATACAAAATGGTCAGGTAAAATTAGATTGTGGTAATAATTTAAAAAATTTTAACGAGCAAAAGCTCTTAGAAAATTATGATAATATTAGATTTCATGATTTTCAAGGCTCCACATGGGCTCCTCATTTAATACATAAAAATACATGGAATAAAGTAGGGGGTTTTTCAGAAGAATATTTTCCTGGTACAGGATCTGATCCCGACTTAAATAAAAAACTATGGGATATAGGAGTGAGAAATTTTAAAGGTCTTCAAGATTGTAAAGTTTATCATTTTGGATCTATTGTTACTCGTCAAAAAGAAAAAAATTTTAAAACTATTACCGAAACTGGTAACAAAGGTTCAAAAATTTTTCTTTCAAAATGGGGATATACAATAAAATTTTTTAAAAAACATTTTTTGAAATCAGACTCAATTTACAATGGTCCGCTAAAAGAACCAATCAAAAACTTTGATTACTTTTTTGATCTAATTAAATGCAAAATTTATTATTTTTATTTAAAACTTTTTTTTAAATTTTGATTTTATTAAGTGCATTATTTTTAAATAAATTTGCCTCTTGTATGTATCTTCTTACCATTTGAGTTGTTTTATGCCCTGTCATTGCCATAATATTTCTTTCTTCAGCACCAAATTCAGCAGCTGTTGTTGCGAATCCTGATCTTAAACTATGCCCGGCATATCTAGATGGATCTAAGCCTGCTTTTTTTGCATATCTTTTTATTATTAAAGCTACAGATTTATCTGAAATTTCAAAAACTCTCCCATTTTCAGATGTTTTGAATTTCAGCTTGATATAATTTTTAAGATTAAGCACTGGACAAAAATCTTTATTTTCAAAGTAGGGGATTGCTTTGATTGAACCCTCTCCAGATTGATCTGTTTTTGATCTTTTAATTAAAATTTTTACACCTTCGGGAACAAATTCAATATCTTCATAGTTAATATTAATTAACTCAGATCGTCTAAAACCTCCGGCAAAACCAGTTAAAATAAGAGCTTTATCTCTTAATTTGTCTTTATCAATTGCATTAATAATTAATTTTAAATCACTGATTAATATAGGTTTTTTAGCTTTTTGTCTGGATCCTAAAGCTCTTTTAATACCATGTAAATTTTCCATAATTATTGGATGTTTTGTATCAATATAATGCCCTTTTAACTTATGAATAACGCTTATTGAGGCTATTCTACGTTTTAAAGTACTAAATTTTGAGGATTTAGATAAGTGAGTTATATATAAAGCCAAAATTTTAGGTTCTGAAGGTAATGAATTAAATCCGTTATTTGAGCAAAATGCTGAAAAGTCTCTAAAGTCTGAGTTATAAGCTCTTAAGGTATTATTAGATTTTGAGTTTCTTAAATTTTTTAAAGTCTCAATTTCCAGGTTTTTTAAGTCAGTTACTAAATTATTCATATATTACCGATAACCATTAATTATCGGAATGTATATATTAGGTGATTTTTAATGTCAATAGTTTAAATTAAAAAATTATGGGTTCAATTGATGGAGAAATTCCAGCAGTATGGTTTTTAATTAGCTCTATAGGTTTTGCAGTTTTAACTTTTATTCAGTACCGAAATACTGGTAAAAATTTTAATACTTTTTTTCTTTCATTTATGGGGATCATTTTTTTTATTAGCTATTTAATATTGATAATTTTCCCTAAAACTTAATGATTAGGAATTTAAAGGAAAAAGATAAAAAAAATTGGGAAAACTTATACAATGGATATGCCAATTTTTATAAATCTCCAATGAATCAAGTAATATTGGATACGGTTTGGTCCTGGATTCATGATAAGAATCATATTGTTAATGGCGTTTGTTATGAATTAGATGATCAGATTGTTGGAATTGCTCATTATAGAACAATGCCAAGACCAATTAAAGGTGAATACATAGGTTTTTTAGATGATTTATTTGTTGATCAAAATTATAGGGGCCAAAAAATAGCACAAAAAATAATAAATTATTTAAAAACATTATCTAAAGATAATAACTGGAGTGGAATTCGATGGATCACCCACTCTAGTAACGAAAATGCGAAAAAATTGTACGACAAAATAGCTAATAATACAGGTTTTGAAATATATGAACTTAAGAGGGACTAAATTTCAACTAAGAGTTTGGAAATATTTAAAAAAAATACCAAAAGGTAAGGTACAAACTTATAAGCAGGTTGCAATAGGCATAAAAAGTCCTAAATCAGCTCGTGCTGTGGCTAATGCTTGTGCTAAAAACCCGTATGCTCCTAAGATACCTTGTCATAGAGTGATTAGGTCTGATGGAGCTCTTGGAGGCTACTCTGGTAGAGGTGGAATTAAACAAAAACTCAAATTACTTAGATCTGAAAAGGTAGCGATTTAGCCCTATTTTGAGGCTTTTTTTTGCTAAAAAAGTTAGTAATATCAATGTTTTTTTACACTTTTACCTGATTTCTCCTTAAATATCATAATTCACCCTTTAGTTGTACCATATATGAGCCTATACTTAAATAAGACCCCTCTACGGGCGTTTAAATGGTATATTCAAATAGTGCATCGCTCTACTATTCAAGTATATCAATGCTTTTGGAGTACCTTATTTTTAAGGAATTTTCATAAACACAATCTTAAAAAATGCTTTATTTTAGCTAATTTTTTGATGTTTTTTATATATTGATATAATTCTCAACGCTTTCACTAAATATAAAGATAATTTGTTATAAAATATTTAAAAATAATCTAATAATTGAATTATTTTTATAATTAATAAAATTAAATAAATACAATACTTTAGTAGTAATACTTAATCTAATACTTTAGATTTTAGTAAATAAATAATACCTATTATTTAACTTTTTTAGCTAAGATCTCCCTTCTTGATATGTAGATACCACTTAATACAATAATAAATAATCCTAAGAAAGTCCAATTATCTGGGAAGTCACTAAAGAAATAATATCCTATAATGATATTTGTAATGATCTCAAAATAGCTAAATGGTGCTAATTTAGAAGCATCAGCGTATTTGAGGGATAATATAAGGAATAAATGCCCTATACAAGCAAATATACCTATCGCAGCCATCATAGACCACTGATTTAAATTAGGCTTAACCCACACAAAAGGCATTACAGTAGATATGATTACAGCCCCTACTACACCAGTTAATAATAAAGTTAATAAAGGATTATCTGAAGTACTTAATTTACGAGTAATGATTAAATAAAACCCATACATTACACCAGTTCCAAGAGCAGATATACTTGCTAAATTAATTTCAACAAAACCAGGTCTTATAACTACTAAAGAACCTATAAACCCTATAATTACTGCAAACCATCTTCTAAAACCCACCTTCTCACCTAAAAAAATTGGAGAAAAAGCAGTAACAATTAAAGGAGCAACAAAAGCTAAAGTTAATGCTTTTGCTAATGAGATTACAGAAATTGCATAAAAGAAACAAATATTGGCTGTTAAAAGAATTAATCCTCTTATAAATTGTAATTTTGGTTTATCAGTCCAGACAAGGCTTTTTCTAAAAAGGAAAAACATTATTGGTAATGTAAATAGCACAGTAAAAAAATATCTCGCCCAAGTAATTTGAAGAACTGGAAGATCTGAACTTAAATATTTAGCAAATCCATCCATAATAGGGAGCATTACCCAAGCTAATAAATTAAAAGCTATAGCCTTCATGAGGCACAAGATACAGATTAATTAAAGTATTTTAAAGCAAAGAATACAACAATTGGAATAGTAAAAAATGACAATATGGTTGAAACAACAATCATGCTTGCGACATTATCAACAATTTTTTTAGGAGAATACATTGAACCAACTAAATAATTTAAAATGGCACTCGGCATAGAGCATTGAATGAGCAACACCCCAGCAGCAAATCCTTCTAAATTAAAATAAATAATTAATAAATATCCAATTATAGGTCCTATAATAACTCTTCCAATTGAAGAAATTAAAGCCTTTTTAAAAGAAAAAACCTTTAACCTTGTAAGAGCTATACCTAACGACATTAAAATTAGAAAGATTGTTGCATATGTTAGTAATAAAGTGGTATTTTCTACGAAGACGGGTAACTCAATACTAAAATAAAGTAAAACTACTGCAATAATAACTGAATAAAAAGCAGGACTTTTAGATATTACTTCAAAGTTAAATTTTCTATCTGCCAGGAAGACTCCAAGCGTAAAGTGACATAAAATAATTAATGCAGATATTGCTGCTGCTACTCCTAAGCCCTGTGTTCCATAGGCAAATAAACAAATTGGCAAACCCATATTTCCAGTGTTTGGCATAACAAATGGAGGGAGTTCTCTAACAATATCTTTTGTTTTTTGAAAAAAAAGAAAAGATACACCGACTAAAAAGAAACCACCTATTGCAATTAAATAATACCAAAAATAATTTGTGAAAATATCAAAAGAAATATTAGCTGCATTACATGAATAAATAACAATAGCGGGAGAGCCGATATTAGCAGCAAAATTGCTTATAAAGGTTGTATCTATTTTTGGATTTTTTTTTCCCAGGTAATAACCAATTCCAACAACAAAAAAAACGGGAAAAAGAACCTCAAGTAATTTTAAATAAATTTCCATTAATTAAAAATTCTAATTAATGTTGCGGGTTTTAAAGTATTTTTGTCTTTGTTAATGATTTTTAGGCATTTTTGGATATTTAATTCTGTTGTTTTGTGCGTAATCATTATTATTGTTGCTTTTTTTGATTTATTGCCTGGTGTTTGAATTAAACGTTTTATAGATATCTTAAATTTTGCAAGTTTATCTGTAATTTTTGACATAACTCCAGGCACATCTTTTACCTCAAATCTTAAATATAATGAATTTGAGTAATTTTCTAAATTATATGATTTGTACTGTTTTAGTTGCTTATAAGGAATACCGAAAGGTTTTTGGATATTTCCTCGTAAAACAAACATTAAATCTGATAGCAGAGATGATGAAGTTGGTCCTGGGCCTGCACCCTCACCTTGCAAGATATTCTCACCTACTGGTTCTCCATTAATAATTACTGCATTCATTACACCATTTACATTTCCAATATACGATTTTTTATCAACTAAACATGGATGAACCCTTTCAAATAATTTTCCATTAATTAATTCTGTTAATCCTAACAATTTAATTCTCATTCCAAGTTGATTTGCTATCTTGATATCTTTAATATCTATGTTTTCAATCCCTTCCATTAAGCATTTATTTGAAGCAATTTTTGAATTAAAACTTAAAGAAGATAATATCCTTACTTTTGCAAAAGCATCAAATCCATTTAAGTCTAATTTTGGATTTATTGGTTCAGCATAACCAAGCTTTTGAGCTTTATATAAAACTTTTTTAAAGTTTTGATTTGTATTTTCCATTTCAGTAAGAATGTAGTTTGTGGTACCATTTAAAATCCCAGAAACTTTATTTATCTTATTAGTAGATAAGTCTTCTTTAAGTGTTCTAAGTATTGGTATACCTCCAGCTACAGAAGCCTCAAACTCAAGATTAACGTTATTTTTTTCTGCTAACCTTGTTAGATAATTACCATGTTTGGCAATTAATGCTTTATTTGGTGTTATTACATGAATGCCATTCTTTAATGAAGTCTCAACAATTTTTCTTGAAATTCCATCTGGACTTCCAATCACCTCGAAAATTACATTGGGCCTTTTCTTGATAACATCAAATGGATTTGAATAAAAAATTTTTTTATTTATCTTATATTTTCTTTTTTTATTTTTATTTTTAGCTGATATACCAATGATATTTATTTTTTTTCCTGTCTTATTTTCTATATCTTTTTTTTTTCGATTTAATTCATGATACAAATAGTTACCTATTTGACCTAAACCAATAATGCCAATTCTAAAATTTTTGCTCATTTAATTATCGATATCTGGATACTTATTATTTAAAGAATATTCTTTAAGTTTAATTTTAAATTCTTCAATTGATAAATTATCAGAAAATTTTAGGTCAGGTACTGAAGCATTTTTTTTAGAATATTCAAGAGAACATGCATTTAAAAAAATAAATAAAAATATTACTCTAATCATTTTAATCCCTCTGTATAATTAAAATTGTATAAAATATTCATATTTTGAATACCTTGACCACTACCACCTTTAATTAAATTATCAATTGCAGAAAGTAATATTATCTTATTACTGTATTTTGATTTGCACACAGAAATATGACAATTATTTGTATTAATTACATCATTTGTACTAACAAGTGAATTTATTTTCAAAACCTTTACAAATTTTTTACTTTTATAGAATCTTTGTAAAATAGAATGTATTTTTTTTAAATTTATATTTTTATTTAAGTCTAGATAGATTGTACTTAATATTCCTCTAAACATAGGTGATAAATGCGGTGTAAAAGAAAATCTAACTTTTTTATTAGTAATCTTTTTAAGCATCTGATCAATTTCTGGATTATGTTTATGAAATCCAATACCATAAGCTCTTAATGACTCATCTAAATTTTGATTTTTGTATTTTTTTTTAACACCTCTGCCGGCTCCAGAATAACCAGATTTAGAATCTATGATTATATTATTAGATTTGACTAAATTATATTTGATTAATGGATATAACGGCAATAATATAGATGTAGGATAACAACCAGGACAGGATATAATTTTAAATTTTTTAATTTCCTTTCCAGTAATTTCTGGCAAAGAATAAATAGATTTTTTGATTTGATTAGGTGCTTTGTGTTTTTGTTTGTACCATTTTAAATAATCTGAAGTTTTTTCAAGTCTAAAATCTCCTGCCAAATCTATTAAAGTATTTTTTTTTAAAAGACTTTTTGACAATAATTGCGCTTCACCATTTGGCAAAGCTGAAAAAATTATATCAACTTCTTTTAGATACTTATGGCTGAATTTTACTATTTTAGGTAATTTTTCATTTTTAAGTGATTTGTCATAAAAGGAAATATTTTTTCCAACTGATGATTTTCCACATAAATATTTAATATTCACATTACGGTGTTTAATTAATAGTTTAACCAATTGAACACCTATATATCCTGTTGATCCAGTAATTAATACATTAAGCTTAAGCATTTTTTATTATAACAGTTTAAATGGAAAAAAAAATTATCTTTTAGAAAACTGAAAGCTTCTTCTTGCTTTTCTTCTACCTGGTTTTTTTCTTTCAACAGCTCTAGAGTCTCTTGTTGTTAATTTTTCATTTTTTAAGGTTGATTTTAAATTCTCATCAAAAAGAACCAGGGCTTTTGAAATACCATGAACAAGTGCTCCCGCTTGTCCTGTATGTCCTCCACCAATTACACTTGATTTAACATCATATTCAGTTGATTGATTAATTATTTCAAAAGGTCTTGTAATTTGCATTTTATGGTTTTCGCTTACAAAATATTCATTATATAATTTACCATTAACATAAATTTTTCCAGAGCCTTTTTTTAACCAAACTTTAGCAATTGATTTCTTTCTTCTTCCAGTCGCATACTTGCTATCTTTAAAATCTAATTTTAATTTATTTTTTTTAAATTCTGTAGGAGAAGATTCCATTATTAGTTTCTTATGATATTCTTATTATTTAATTTATTTATCTCAATTACTTTAGGATTTTGTGATGAATGTGGATGTTCATTCCCAGAGTAAATCTTTAATTTTGTTAGTTGTTTTTTTCCCAATACTCCACCCGGCAACATTCTCTTAACAGCTAATTTAAGTGCTTCACCTGGCTTTTTTTGAGACAGTTTTTCTGGTGTGGTTTCTTTAATTCCACCGGGGTAACCAGTGTGTTTATAATATTTTTTATTTTGAAACTTTTTACCTGTAAATTTTATTTGCTCAATGTTTTTTACTACAACAAAATCTCCATCATCCATATGAGGTGTATATGTAGTTTTGTTTTTACCTCGTATTATTTTAGAAATTAAACTAGCTAACCTTCCTACTACTGCGTTTTTTGCATCGATCTCATACCAGTTTGAAGTAAGCTGATCTTTTTTTAAAAATTTTGTCATTGTGCGAGGATTAATACTATTATTAACTATAAAGTCAATTTCATATTTTTCTTGAAAAACAAGTCTAATCTGTTAATTTATTGTTGCCGATTTGATCCTATTGCGGGCATATAACTGCTAAAATGGAATTTTCTAAAAATAAATCGGTAGGCATTTGAACTATATTGTGCGCCTTACATTTAGTTAAAGCACTAAAAAAGGAGTTATAATGACTAAAAAAAGAAATAATCCAGAAACTATAGCCATTCATGGTGGGGATTACAGAAGTGATCCAACAACAAACGCAGTTGCTGTACCAATTTATAGAACAACCTCTTATCAATTTAAGAGCACAGATCATGCAGCAAAATTGTTTGCTCTTAAAGAGTTTGGGAATATTTATACAAGAATAATGAATCCGACAAATGACGTTCTTGAAAAGAGGGTTGCGGCTCTCGAAGGAGGACTGGCATGTTTAACTGTTTCATCTGGGCAAACAGCATCATCTTTTGCAATTTTAAATGTTGCACAAGCTGGAGATAACATCGTGAGTTCAACTGATTTATATGGAGGTACAGTATCTTTATTTACTCATACTCTGAGTAAACTTGGAATTGAAGTTAGATATGCTGATCCAAAAGATCCAAAAAATTTTGAAAAAGTTGTTGATGATAAAACAAGAGCTTTTTATGGAGAAACTTTACCAAATCCTTATTTAAGAGTGTTTCCAATAAAAGAAGTTTCTGATATTGGTAGAAAATATAATATTCCACTTATAATGGATAATACCGCTGCACCAATTATTTGTAAACCAATAGAGCATGGTGCTGCAATTGTAATTCATTCTTTAACAAAATACATAGGAGGTCATGGTACTGCCATCGCTGGAAGTATAGTTGATAGTGGAAACTTTGATTGGACTGCAGATCCAAAAAGGCAACCATTATTTAATGAAGCTGATGCTAGTTATGGAGGTGTTATTTGGGGGAAAGCTGTACCTGAGCTTACGGGAGCAAATATACCTTTTGCAGTAAGAGCTAGAGTTTGTCTTCTTAGAGATTTTGGTTCAGCTTTAGCGCCAGATAATGCTTTTGCAATAATTCAAGGACTTGAAACTGTGGCTTTAAGAATGAAGCAACATTGTGAAAATGCAGAAAAAGTTGTTAAATTTTTAAAAAAACACAAAGAAGTTACAAAAGTGATTTATTCTACAGAACATTCTGAACCTATATCAAAAAGAGCAGCAAAATATTTGAATGGTGGAAATGGTCCAATGGTAGGTATCGAGCTTAATGGTGGAATTGATGCAGGTAGAAAATTTATTGAATCTCTCAAAATGTTTTATCATGTTGCAAATATTGGAGATGCAAGAAGTTTAGCTATTCATCCAGCTAGCACAACACACAGTCAATTAAATGAGAAAGAACTTGCTGCTTCAGGAGTTACTCAAAGTTATGTTAGATTGTGTATTGGCTTAGAGCACATTGATGATATTATTGATGATTTAGATCAAGCATTAAATAAGTCCTCTAAAGGAACTTTAAAAGCTGTTAGTTAATTTTTGTGTTTATATAAAAAAAATAGATACTTGAACTTACTAAAAAAATTGAACTTATTTGGTGCATAGATGCAATATAAATTTGTGCACCATATAAAATTGTAAATATACCTAAAATTATTTGCAAAATAATGAAGAACCCAAGCAAATTGATAGATTTGTATAAATCATACATCTTATTTTTATATATTTTGTAAAAGATCAGTATATAAAAAACTCCAATTACATAAGCTAAATTCCTGTGAATAAATTGAACTAAGGATGGATCACTAAAAGCAGACAATTTAAACAAATTAGAGAAATTATTGTCATCAGGAAAATAACTATTTCCCATATTCGGCCAGGAATTATAAATTCTCCCTGCATCCATACCAGAAACAAAAGCACCAACACATATTTGTAAAAATATTAAAATCAAAAATAAAAATGGGATAAATGGATTTATTTGATTTAAAAAATTTGTTTTTTGATTAATTTTAAGATAATTCCAAAAAACCAATGATAATATCAAAAAAGCTATTAATAAATGTACTGATAATCTAAAATGACTTACATCTATTCTATCTACTAAACCACTGCTAACCATATACCAACCAATAAACCCCTGAAAGCATATTAAAGAGAAAATTAAATATAGGTTTATTAATTTTGAAAATTTAATTTTAAATGAAAAATAAAGCAAAGGAACAAAAAATCCTATTCCAATAATTCTACCAAGAAAACGGTGAGCCCATTCCCACCAAAATATAACTTTAAACTCTTTTAAAGTCATATTGTAATTCTGCAATTTAAATTCTGGAATTTCTTTATAGAGATTAAAATATAATATCCAGTCATCATGGTTTAGAGGTGGTAAGAGACCAGAAAATAATTGCCATTTTGTAATAGATAAACCCGAGTCTGTTAATCTTGTTAAACCACCTACAACTATCATTATGGATATAATCCAAAACATAGTTATTAACCAAATTGATAATTGGTTATTAATTTTTGGATTTTTTGTATACATATTCGAATAAATATAATAATTTTTTATAGATCCAAATATATAAATGTCGCCATTAAAGAAAAAAAAACTTAGTAAAATTAGATTAGAATTAGATAAACTTGATAATTCCTTTATAAAATTAATAAAAAAAAGAACCAATTTAGTTAAAAGGGTTTTGGCTTTAAAAGAAAAAAGAAGTGAGATTGTTGATCAAAAAAGAATAGCTGTAATCTTAAAAAATATAAAAAGAAAATCTCTAAAAAACAAAATTGACCCAAAAATTACAAATAAAATTTGGTCTAATATGATTGCTGCTTATATTGATTTCGAAAGAAGAAATTTCAAAAAAAAATAACTACTTACTGTGAGGAGGAAGTTTTTTTTCAACAAAAACTTCATGTTTTCTTGTGTTGGGATTGTATTTTTTAGCTTTAAGTTTAATTTTTGCCTTCTCACCACCCGCAGGCTTTTTAACATAATAAAAATAAGGACTATCAGGTTTAGATTCAGGAACCAATCTTACTTTAACATGAGTTTTTTTCGCCATATTATTTATTCTTAAGTTCTTTAATAATATTTGTAATTTTATTAATTTTTAATTTTAAATTATCTGCACTTATAGATTTATTTGCTAATTCGTCAAGCTCATTTGATTGATCGGAATTTAATAGTTTTTTTACCCCATTAATAGTCATACCTTGTTCTTTTAGTAAAAATTTTATTTTTTTTAATAAATTGATATTCTTTTGATCATAATATCTTCGATTCCCTTTTAAAATTTTAGGTTTAATTTGTTTGAATTCTTTTTCCCAAAATCTAATTATGTGAGTTGGATTAGATTTATTATTTTTACTTTTCAAGTTTAATAATTTAGAAACTTCACCAATAGTTTTATAGGCTTGATCCGTTTTATTATTCATCTTTTAAATTAACAAAATTTTTGAATTCTTTTGCAGGTCTGAATAAAACAACTTTTCTTTCTGAAATAACTTTTTTTTCTTTTGTTTTAGGATTCCTACCAATTCTAGATTTTTTTTGCCTTATCAGAAATGTGCCAAATTTTGAGAGTTTAATTGAATTTTCCTTTTCTAAATTTAAGATGATAGTTTGAAAAAGATCATCTACTAAAGTTTCAGTAATTTGTTTTGAAAAACCTAATTGCATATAAATTAAATTAACTAAATCTTTTTTAGTTAAATTAATTCTCATAATTAAATATTGTTTTTAATTTTTTCTATTAAGTTACCTTTAATTATTCTTGAACAAACATCAAGTGAATTCGAAAAACCTATAAAGTCAGTACCGCCATGACTTTTAACTACAGGTGAATCTAGACCAATAAATATTGCCCCATTATAAAGTCTTGGATCAAGTCTTTTTTTAAATTTTTTAAGATTATACATGTTTAATAACGAAGAAATTTTACCAATTAAATTTCCTGTTAAAGCCTTTTTTAATTCCTCTGTAATAAAATTTGCTGTACCTTCAGCCGTCTTTAATGCAACATTACCAGTAAATCCATCAGATACAATAACATTGACATTTCCGTTCATGAGATCATTCCCCTCAATATAGCCAGAGAAATTGAAGTCAGAAATTTGTTTATCGTTGATCAATTTAAATGTTTCTTTAATGGTTTCGTTTCCTTTTAACTCTTCAGAACCAATATTTAATAGAGCAACATTGGGCTTATTATCATATAACGATCTATAAAGAGCTGAACCCATTAAACTAAAATCAAATAAATTTTTTGGACTACATTCAATGTTTGCACCAAGATCTAAAACAACACTCATGCCTTTTTTATTTGGCCATAAAGCAGATAGAGCTGGTTTATCAATATTCTCTATCATTTTTAAATTTAGTTTTGAAATTACAAGTAATGCTCCAGTATTACCAGCTGATATAACAATATCACAATCTTTATTCTTTACACTCTCTATTGCCATCCACATACTCGTATCTTTGCCTCTTTTTGCTGCTTCTAGCGGACTGTCTTCGCTATGTACTTTATTAGTTGTATTAACTAACTCAAAATAACTTTTATCAATTTTATTTTTGATTAAATTTTCAATTATTTTTTTTTCACCAAAAATTTTATAAAAATTTTTCTTATTAGAATTATGATTATGTATAATACCATCAATTATTTTTTTGGGAGAATTGTCACCTCCCATTGCATCAACTGCAATTTTGACAAAATCTGTCATAGATATTTATAAGTTATTCTTTAGGGTCTAAAACTTGACGACCTTTATACATTCCTGTTTTTAAATCTAAATGATGTGAAAGTCTGTATTCACCGGATTTTTTATCCTCTACAACATTCTTTGAGACAAACTTCATATTTTGAGCCCTTCTCATTCCTGTTCTTGACGGAGTCTGTTTACGTTTTGGAACTGCCATAATTACTGTTTACTTACACTTTTTAAAAAAGATTTCAAATTTTTTTTTGATAAATTGTTCCTAAAATCTTCAAAATAGTCAATTAAATACTCAATATCATCGAAATTAGATAAAAAAGGTGAAATTTTATTTTTTTTTTCTTGATCATTTAGTTCGTCCCAAAAATGAATTTCTGAAACTATAGCATGAAATGTATTTATATAATCTTTCATTTTTTTATTTATAGATTGATCTCCATAGCCAATTTCTCTAATGGTTAATTCTAATTGTCTAAAATTGAAATCGTAAATTTCTTGTAAAATTTTTTGATTCTCAGTACTTTTATATACTTTCAAAAAAAAGGCAAAATGTAACAAAAATAATATTAACCTATCAGAAAAAACATCTTGTTGACTTAATATACCTTTATACAGAGATTTATTTGTAGTTAATTTTACAAAATTATTATAAAGATTTAGATAATTATTTTCCATGAAAAAAATATTAATACTTACTTTATTTTTTTTAGCAAGTTGTTCGTTAAATAAAGTTGTTCAACATCATGGTGTGCACAATTTAGAAAAAAAACAAGCAAATTTAAAAATTAATTTTTCAAATAAAAATGATATTATCAAATTAATAGGACCTCCATCTACAAAAAGTAGTTTTGATAACGACATATTCATCTATATTGAAAGAAAAACAAGTACATCAAGATTGACAAAATTAGGAAAGAAAAAACTACTAACAAATAATGTTTTGGTACTTGAAATAGACAATAAGGGTCTTTTATTAAGTAAAAACTTTTACAATAAAGATGATATGAAAAATATTGAATTTAATGAAGAAGAGACAGGATTAAACTATTCAAAAAGATCATTTATAAATAGTTTCTTATCATCCTTAAGGCAAAAAATTGATGATCCTAGAGGTACTAAGAGGATTAAAAACTAATTATCCTGCTATTACAGCCAAAAGTAATAAAGCAACAATATTTGTTATTTTAATCATTGGATTCACTGCGGGTCCTGCTGTATCTTTATATGGATCTCCTACTGTGTCGCCTGTCACTGCTGCCTTATGAGCCTCAGATCCTTTGCCGCCGTGATTACCGTCCTCAATATATTTTTTTGCATTATCCCACGCACCACCACCTGCAGTCATAGATACAGCAACAAATAGTCCTGTAATAATCACACCTAATAACATAGCACCAACTGAAGCTAAAGCAGCTACCTGTCCTCCAATAAATAGAATTATAAAATATAAAACTACAGGAGATAACACTGGAAGTAATGATGGTATAATCATTTCTTTAATTGCAGCTACAGTTAACAAGTCTACTAATTTAGCATAATCAGGTTTTTGTTTTCTCTTCATGATACCTGGAAATTTTTTAAATTGCCTTCGAACTTCTACTACTACAGCACCACCTGCTCTACCTACTGCTTGCATCCCCATTGAACCAAATAAGTAGGGCAACATTCCACCTATCAATAATCCAACAACTACATATGGATTAGATAAATCAAAAGTTACTACAATACCTTCAAGTGCAGAACCTGCTTCTTTTGAAAAATGTTTAATATCCTCTGTATATGCGGCAAATAAAACCAATGCTCCTAAACCAGCAGAACCAATTGCATAACCTTTGGTCACAGCTTTGGTTGTATTACCAACAGCGTCAAGAGCATCTGTTGTTTTTCTTACTTTTTTATCTAAATTTGACATTTCAGCAATACCACCGGCATTATCAGTAACAGGGCCGTATGCATCTAAAGCAACAACCATACCAGCTAAAGCAAGCATTGTTGTTACAGCTATCGCGATACCAAAAAGACCAGCAATAGTGTTTGTAATAAGAATACCCGCAACAATAATTAATGCTGGAATTGCAGTTGCTTCCATTGAAACAGCTAAACCTTGAATTACATTAGTTCCGTGACCAGTTGTTGATGATAGTGCAACAGATTTTACAGGTCTATAACTAGTTCCTGTATAATATTCTGTGATCCAAATTAACAAACCTGTAATAACAAGACCTATCACACCACAATAATACAAATCCATACCATTAAATGTTTTATTATTTACTGTATATTCATTTGTAAAACCAATTACATAATCGGTTACTGGCCATAAAATTGCTAATGAAGCTACCGCAGAAACAATGAATCCTTTATATAAAGCATTCATGACATTATTATTTCTTCCTAGCTTTACAAAAAAAGTTCCAACAATTGAAGTGATTATACATGCTGCACCAATTGTTAAGGGGTAAATCATCATATTTAAATCACCAACAAAGAAAATTGAAGATAAAACCATTGTTGCAACAATTGTAACAGCGTAAGTTTCAAACAAATCAGCAGCCATACCTGCACAATCACCGACATTATCGCCAACATTATCTGCAATTACAGCAGGATTTCTTGGATCATCTTCAGGAATTCCTGCTTCAACTTTCCCAACTAAGTCAGCACCCACGTCTGCCCCTTTAGTAAAAATTCCTCCACCTAATCTTGCAAAAATGGATATAAGAGAAGCACCAAAACCAAGGGCAACTAACGCATTAACGATTTCTCTTTCATCTACATCAGTTTTTAAAAGAATATAATAATATACAGCTATTGATAATAATGCTAAACCAGCAACCAACATACCAGTTACAGCCCCAGATTTAAAAGCAACAGAAAGCCCCTTAGCTAAGCCTTTTCTAGATGCCTCGGCAGTTCTTACGTTTGCTTCTACAGAAACTAACATTCCTACATAGCCAGCTATACCAGATAAAGAAGCTCCAATTAAGTATCCAAGACCCACTAACGGACTAAAAGCTATACTTACAATAATTAAAACTACAGCTCCAACAATAGCAATAGTTTTATATTGTCTAGCTAAATATGCTTTTGCACCAATTTGAATAGCTGATGCGATCTCTTGCATTTTAGTATTTCCTGCACTTGAATTAAGAATGTTTTTACCAGTTAAAAATCCATAAACGATAGATAATAAACCTGCCCCAATTGTGTATAATAAAATTGTTTCGATTGTTTCGCTCATATTAACCTTAAGTTGTTGGTTGTTAAATTTTTAAGCCCGCACAATACAAAAAAAGATAGAAAAGACAACGATTAACTTCTAAAACCGATGAATATAACCTTTAGATTTAGCATGTATTTGCTTATCTTTTTGATCAAATAATAAGGACTTATCTTTGCCAGATACAATTTTACCGATTTTAGTTATTTTAATTCCAGTTACTTTAGATATGTTTTGAATGATTCTTGCCTTGTCTGTGTCTGCAGTAAATAAAACCTGATAATCATCTCCTTTAGAAACTAGATTAATTTTATTTAAACTTTGATTTTTGATCAAATTACTTAATTTTTTTGAAACAGGTATTTTTTTTTCAAATAAATGATATGATAATCTTTGTCGATTAATCATTTTTGATAAATCATCAAATAATCCATCTGAAACATCAATAGAAGTATTGGCAAATTTAAATAAATATTTTGTTAAATCTAAAGGTAACTCTGGTTTGTAATATTTATCTATAAAGAATAATTTATCTTTTTTTTTAACATTTAATTTATTCTTTAATAATCTAAGTCCTAAATAACTATCTCCTAAATTTCCAGTAACATAAATATCATCATTGGGTTTAGCCATATTACGATAAATAATTTTATTTGAGTATCCCAGTGAAGTGATTGTAAAACTTAGTTTACTTGAAAAAGTTGTGTCGCCACCACATAGCGCTATATTAAATATATTTTGCTCGGATTTAAGTGATTTAGATATTTCAAATAAATTTTTTTTTGTAAATGTTTTTTTATTTCCTGAACCTGAAATAAAATAAAATTTAGGTTTTACGCCTTTACAAATTAAATCAGAAATTGAGGATCTTAAAATTTTTTTTATTACTAAATCTG
>CACORI010000012.1 GCA_902629585.1 uncultured Pelagibacteraceae bacterium
CAATTCTAAATGTTGAATGTGGAAATATAATTATAGAATTATATCCAGACATATCTCCAAAAGGAGTAGAAAGATTCAAAACATTAGTTAAATCAAATGCCTATGATGACGTGGCATTTCACAGGGTAATTAAAGATAAGCTTGTACAAGCTGGTGATTTAGAATTTGGAAAAAAAGGAAACATTGATTATGGAAAAATTGGAACTGGAAAATCTGGTTTAGGTAAAATCAAATCTGAAATAGACAAAGATTTTAACTACACTAAAGGAAGCGTAGGATTAGCTCGATCTTTAGAATATGATACTGAAGATAGTCAATTTTTTATAATTCTTCAGGATGAACCTTTATATGAGGGTGAATACACGCCCATTGGAAAAGTAATATTTGGCTTAGAAGCTCTAGAAAAAATTAAATACTTAAATAAATCTGAATATGTTTTAAGGCCTGACTTTATTAATACTCTTAGATTACTTAATTAATCAAAGGTTTTCCGGTACCAAGAGTATGTTTAATTCTATCTTGAGTTTGTTTAGTTTCAATTAATCTCATAAAAGCATCAAGTTCCAATTTAAACAAATCATCTTCTGTAAGAGTTTTATCACTTGTAGTCTCACCGCCACTTAATACATGAGCTAATTCTTTTGCAACTGTTAAACCATGATCCAATATAACTTTATCATTATATAGTTTTTCTAAGATTTTATTCATATCATCTATAACTGCTTTACCAGGTAAATTAAATGTAAGCTCATTGGGTGCTTTAAAGTCTTTGTTTTCATTTAAAATTTTTTTCGACACTTCAAGCAAACTATTTCTATTCATAATCCTTTTATTTTCAGGTAATAAGTATTTCAAAGGTTCTGCCTCAACCGGAGACGTGGCTGTTCTACCATAGCCAATTATATCAAATACTTTCAAAGGTGCATATTTTGCATCTTTCTTAGCCTCATCAGTGTTTAACCATCTGGCCAGCATTTCTTTACATCCACCACCGGCTGGAATTAGTCCAACAATAGTTTCTACTAATCCGATTACAATATTTGTGTGTGAGGCTACAAAATTACTTTGTACTAAAACTTCAAAACCTCCACCCAAAGTTAAACCTGATGGAGCAGATATAACTGGATATTTAGAGTACTTTAGATGTTTGCAAGTTTCTTGAAAATATTTAATAAATTTTTCTATAGATTTAAAATCATTTTTATTTGCAAATTCCATTGTATATGTAAGGTTCACACCAGCAGAAAATTGCATACTCTCATTGATTATTATTAAAGGTTTATCAGTTGCTTTCTTAAGTGCATCCATTGAGTCATAATCGAGTGCATTAGCTTTAGTCGTAAACTCAACAATATTAAAGTCATTAAATCTATAAATTATAGCCGAACTATTACCATCAACACTTGAGGCAGTTTTTTTAATCTTACCTAAAGTTTCAATTGATGTATATTTTTGCCTTTCTCCATAAAAATTTTCATCTTTAGAATTCGACAAATTTTCTAAAAAGTTATTACCTTTATATTCATCAACTTTGTCGAAGAAATTTTTAACACCAATTTCCTCTAACATCTCAAAAGGTCCTTTTGCCCAATTAAATCCAAGTCTCATTGCCTCGTCTATATCATTAAATTCCTTAGTAATCCCAGGTACTAGTGATGAAGCATATTTTATTATCTTAGATAGTACCGACCAAGCATATTCTCCATATTTATCATTTCTATTTATTAGAGTCTTTAAATCTACTTTGTCAGACTTAATATCTATTTTTTGACTTGTAGAATACTCACCAGTTTCAAGATTAATAGCTTCCATAATTTTCCCACTATCGGTCTTCCTCATCCTGTAGAAACCGCCTTTGCCTTTTCTTCCTGTGTATCCGGTTTCAATCAATTTTTTTACTAAAGGAATTTCTTTTGCAACTTCATGGAACTCATCAGATTTTGGAAGTTCTTTGATAAAACTTTTTAAAACATCTGCCATTAAATCAATTCCAATCAAATCGTATAATCCAAAAACTCCTGTTTTAGGTATACCCATAGGTCTTCCAAAGATTGCATCCGCTTCCTCAACAGAAAGTTTCATCTTAAATGCTTCGGTCATTGCAATTTGCATTGCGTACACACCTACTCTATTTCCTAAAAAACCAGGAGTATCATTACAAACAATTGCTCCTTTACCTAACTCGACTTCACAAAATTCTTTTAATTGATTTATCTTATTTAAATCATTGTCCTCATTCTTAACTATTTCAAGAAGACCCATATATCTAACTGGATTAAAAAAATGGGTAATACAAAAATCTTTTTTTTGATCTTTATTTAAATTTTGAGATAAAACTTTAATTGGTATTGATGAGGTGTTTGATGAAACTATTGCTCCATCTTTTCTGCTTTTGAAAATTTTGTCATAAATTTGATGTTTAACATCAATTCTTTCTACTACTGCCTCGACAATCCAATCAGCATCTTTAACTATATCAAAATCATCAGATATATTTCCAACTTTAATATTATCAATTTTTGTTTTATCAATTAATAAAGGTGGTCTGGATTTATAGATTCTTTCTCTAGCGTTTTTACTTATCTCAGTTTTTAAATCCAAAAGTGTGACAGGAATATTGGCATTGCACAAATGAGCAGCTATACCACTACCCATTGTACCTGATCCAATAACTACTACGTTCTTGATTTTCATTTGATTATTTTACTATCGATTGATGCCTCTGAGTCTTTCAGATCTCCTTCTTAAAAGCTCAGCAGTTACTAATATTAATGTTGATAGTATTATTAAACAAGTCGCAACAGCTAAAATTGTTGGACTTAATTGTTCTCTTAAACCCGTCCACATTTGTATTGGAATAGTCGTATTTTCTAATCCAGCTAAAAATAACACCACAACTACCTCATCAAAAGAAGTTACAAATGCAAATAATCCACCCGAAATAACACCGGGTAAAATTAATGGTAATGTAATTTTCATAAAAGTATTTACTGGATCACTTCCTAAACTTGAAGCAGCTCTTGTTACGCTGTGGTCAAATCCTGAAAGTGTAGCGGTTACAGTGATAACAACAAATGGTGTTCCTAAAATTATATGAGCAAGAACAATACCCGTATGGGTCGCAGCTAAACCAGCTTTTGCCATAAAGAAAAATATTGCAACCCCTGATATAATTAAAGGCACTATCATCGGAGAAATTAAAACAGCCATTATCAAACCTTTGTAAGGCATATGTCTACTGCTTAACCCTAGGGCTGCAACTGTTCCAAGTATTACTGAACCAATAGTAGCAAAAATTGCAATTATAAAACTATTCTTGGCAGCTAATCCCCAAGGATTTTTGGTTCCGTAGATCATATCTTTATACCATCTTAGAGAAAAAGCATCTGGATCAAGGCTTTTCATCCCATCAGAAAAACTTAAAAATTCTTCTGCATTAAATGATAAAGGGAAAATTACAAATAAAGGTGCAATAAGAAAAAAGAAAACAGCACCACAAATTGTCAAATAAATATAATGCCAAATTCTATAGTGTGGTTCAGTATATTTTGGTAATGCCATCCTAATTATCCCAATTTAATATTATCTATTCCAACTATTTTGTTATAAAGCCAATAAATCACCAATACTCCACTTAACAACATTAATCCCATAGCGGATGCAAAACTCCAGTCGAGAGTGCTTTTCATATGGAAAGCAATCTGGTTACTAATTAAAGTACCTGATGCACCACCAACTAAAGCTGGTGTAATGTAATAACCGATTGCCAAAATAAAAACTAATAAACAACCTGCACCTATTCCCGGAATCGTTAGTGGAAAATAAACTTTCCAAAAGGCAACAAAAGGTGTTCCACCTAATGATTTTCCGGCTCTCATTAAGCTTGGTGAAATAGTTTTCATTACACTGTATAGTGGTAGCACCATAAATGGCAGCAATATTTGTGTCATTGCCACATAACTTCCTGTCTTATTGTACATCATTTCAGGCCTATTATCGTCTTCCACTAATCCAGACCATACAAAGAAATCATTAACCACTCCTTGTTGTTGTAATAAAATCATCCAGCTAGCAGTTCTTACAAGTAATGAGGTCCAAAAAGGCAAAAGTACACAGATCATTAGTAAGTTACTGTATTTCATTGGCAGAGTAGCTAACAAATGAGCAATTGGATAAGCCATCAAGAAACAAAAGACCGTTACAAAGAATGCTATTTCAAGGGTTCTTAACCACAAAACTCTGTGGATTCTTCTATCTTCATCAACATTTACAATTTTTCCTTCTTCATTAGTATACATATCCATTGCTTTTAGATATTTTTGATTAGTAACTTCAGGAGCTCTTCTTTTAATTGCTCTCCAATACTCAACATCAGCCCACCTTTTGTGCACTGACATTATTTGTTCTTTGTAATTTCCCTCTTCAAATGATTTTGATTTTCTTCTTAATTTTTTGATAATACTTTTGAAACCATTTTTAGTATAATTAAGTTGAGTTGATAATTTACCTTCACGTTTTTCTTCAACTAATTTTATGAAATCTTCATGAAAAGCCGCGAAAACTTCTTCTTCAGGTAATTCTTGACCATCCCAGTTTTCCATCGCTTTAAATGTTTTTGGTAACATTTGAGTTACCATTTTATCATCAATACTTCTCAATAACATGTCCCCTATTGGAAAAACATATGTGATGATCAAAAAAAATAATAAAGGAGCAACAAGTAAAAAAGCTTTAATCTTATTTTTTCTTTCTGCTTTTTTAAGACTTACCTCTAAAGGTATCCCATCTGTTGTTAAAATTTGCTTTGTTTCTGAGCTCATAAATAAAAAGGGCGGTTATAAATAACCGCCCTTAAATTATAATATATAATTAAGTTTAATAAAACTTAAATTATAGACCAGCTTTCATAGCTTCCCACTTCTCACCAAGCTCTGTTCCGTTGTCAGCCCAGAAAATCGGGTCAACTAAGAAATAGTTTTTAGTGTTTTGTGGTGCAGTTGGCATTTGTGGTACCATATTAGTTTTACCATCTTTATACCAAGGCTCACCTGCTTCCATAATTGCTATAGAAGATTTTCTCCAAGGAGCATATGCGATGTATTTCGCACTTCCTGCTAACATTTCTGTGCTAGTCATCATAGCTAAAGCTTTTTTAGCCATACCATTAGCATCGTTTGGTCCACCCTTAACTTGTACGAAATATTCATAGTCAAGACCTTGGCCATCCCAAACTTGTTTGATTGGTGCACCTTCTCCAACTTCTGCGTTAAAGAATCTACCATTCCAACCAGTAGCCATTACTACTTCACCTGATACTAATAATTCTGGTGGTTGAGCACCTGCAGACCAAAATACACATCCACCTTTTGGATCAGTACATAATTCTTTGATCTTGTTCATTGCTCTTTCAACACCTTTTTCAGTTTCTAAAGCTTTATAGATTTTTGCTCCACCTTTACCTGGCTTGATACCATCAGCAGCTAAAGCAATCTCTAAGTTAGTTAAAGCACTTTTATAGATAGCTCTTTTTCCAGGGAATTTCTTTGTGTTAAAGAAATCTTTGATAGTCTTAGGAGTACCTTTAACGTTATTCACGTTATAAGCATAGTTCCAAGAATATAAGATATTTCCTACAGCACATTTACTTGGCATAGCAGTAAAGAAATCTTTACTTGCTGGAGTTCCATCTGGAGCTGGTGGAAAATCTTTGTCAAAATCAAATTCAACAAATAATCCTTCATCACATCCATTAATAGTGTCCATTGCAAACACGTCGATTATATCCCACGTGATCTTCCCAGCTTCTTTTTGCGCTTTAATTTCTGATAAACCACCTGAATAATCAACCCAAGCAATGTTAATGCCTAGTTTTTTAGCAGTAGGATCACCATAACCTAACTTTTGAGACTCAGTATAAGCCCCACCCCATGACACTGCAGTTACAGTTGTTGCAAATGCTGAAGTTGTTAGTGAAAGTACAAAAGAAATAGCTAGTAATATTTTACTTAGTTTTTTCATTATTCCTCCGTTTAAACGTTTTTATAAAAGCCGATTACAACAAGATCGATTAAGAGAGTCAACTGCTAGTTTTGCGCTTTTTAGGAGTTTTTTTAAAGTATTATTTCGGATCTAGAGCCCGTGCGTCTTCACTATTCCACCCAATTTTAATTTCATTACCAAGTTTAATGTCAAGATTAGACGAACTATTTGGGACTTTTAAAATAAAATCAGGATTTCCTAATAAATTTATTCTTACTCTAGTATGGTCACCATGATAAATCACTTCTTCAATTTTTCCTTTGTGAATGTTATCCATTTTTTCACTTGGATTAATCAATGCTCTTTCAGGTCTTAAGGATACAGTTGTGCGCTCTCCTTTTCCTTTTACCGAAATAGGATTAGCTAATATTTCTGCATTAGATAATTTAATCTTACATTTTCCACCAGAAATATCTGAAACCTCTCCAACAAATGTATTATTTTCTCCAATAAATTCTGCAACAAATGAATTAACAGGTTTTTCATACAACTCATCAGGACTAGAAAGCTGTTGTACTTTGCCATCGTTAAAAACAGCTATACGATTTGACATTGTTAAAGCTTCGCTTTGATCGTGGGTGACGTATACAACTGTTACTCCAATACTTTCATGAATATGTTTTATTTCATATTGCATGCTCTCTCTTAAATTTTTATCTAATGCACCAAGAGGTTCATCCATAAGAACTAATTGAGGATCAAAAACTAAAGATCTTGCAACTGCTACACGTTGTTGTTGTCCACCAGATAACTGTCCAGGCATTCTAGATGCAAAACCTTGAAGCGAAACCATTGATAGAGCTTTATCAATTTTTTTATCAGCTTCATCTTTTTGAATTTTTCTTACTCTTAATGGGAATGCTAAGTTTTCATAAACAGTCATATGTGGAAATAATGCGTAATTTTGAAAAACCATTCCAATTCCTCTTTTGTGAGGAGGTATACTTGAGATAGCTTTTCCGTCTAAATAAATTTCACCGTGAGTTGGTGTTTCAAAACCTGCAAGCATCATTAAGCATGTTGTTTTTCCAGAACCAGAGGGTCCAAGCATTGTGATAAACTCACCCTCTGCAATATCTAATTGAAGATCTTTAACGACCAAAACTTTACCGTCGTAACTTTTATCAACTTTATCAAATTTAACGAATTCTTTGTTTGATGGCATAAATTTAATTGTCTTTAAAACATTTGTAACAATAAATATCAACCTTAAATAACTAGCTTTTAATATGAAGTTCTTTAGAAAAATTACAAAATAGCTCAGCTTCTTTATTTGTAACTCTAATTGACTCAGATGCCTCCACTCCCCAATTTCCAAATTGCATTACTGCAATCATGTGAAAAGTAACGTTAGGTTGTAATTCAGTCATGTCGCCTTTTGAAATATTTAAAGTATGCTCTCCCCAATCAGGTGGGTAACCAATGCCAATTGAATATCCAGTTCTTGAAGTTTTTTCTATTCCATACTTATCTAGCACTTTCCAAAAAGCTTGCGCGACATCGTTAGCTGTATTGCCCGCTTTAGCTAGATCAATACCAGCTTGAAGAGCTTCATTTGTTTTCTTCATTGTATCAATTTTCTTTTGATCTGGTTTTCCTAATAAAACTGTTCTAGCCATTGGACAATGATATTTTTTATTTACTCCTGATAATTCAATTATTGTAGCCTCTCCCTCTATAAATTTATCTTCTGACCAAGTTAAGTGTGAAGCCGAAGTACCTCTTCCTGTTGGAATCATTGGAACTATGGATGAGTAATCACCACCAAATTGAGGTGTACCTTTTATTAATGTAGTATAAATTTCAGAAATTGCATCGCATTGTCTTATCCCAGGATTTATAGCATCAAAAGCTTTCTTCATTCCTAATTCAGTAATTTCAGCTGCAGCTTTCATAAATTTTATTTCAGCTTCTGATTTAACAACTCTCACCCAATTGACTAATCTTTGACAATCTAAAACTTTCGCATTAGGTAAACCATGTTTTATTTTTTCATAACAATAAGCTGTGAAATAATGGCTATCCATTTCTAACCCTATAAAAAGTTTGTCCCACTTTCTCTCTTTAATAAGATCTACAAGTGCATCATAAGGATGCAATGGCCAAGTATGAATATATTTCTCATGATACTTAATTATATTTTCATCCTTAAGATAGGTTTTAATATACGCGCCTCCCGCATCTTGATTTCTAACAAAACAAATTGGTTCATCAGCATTGACATGCACTATTACACATTGAGCATAATAAAATGACCAAGCATCATAACCAGTTAAGTAATTCATGTTAGATGGGTCTTGTGAGATTAAAAGCTCAATGCCTTTTTTCTGCATTGAAGCTTGAACTTTTTTTAATCTAGATTTGTATTCTTCTTTAGTAAAATTCATAATTTAATTATTAAATAATTCACCAAAACCTTCAACTTTATTATCGTAATCTATTTTTTTAAGAGTATCCCAGATTAAAGTTTGGTTACTTGACAAGACAATTTTGTTAATTTTTTTTTCTAATTCAGCAATTATTGAAAGCACAGGTAATGCAGTGCAAGAAACAAATAGAGCGTCACTTTTACTTAAGTTTATTTTTGTAAGTGTTTCAAATACATGTTGTGGATCAACTTTACCAATGTCTAGATCTGAAGCTATATTAAAATAAGAAAGTTCATCAATTTCTATATTCTCTTTTTTAAAATAATTAATTACTGACTGATTAATCTCATCTGTATAAGGAGTAAAAATTGATAATTTTTTTATTTCTAATCTTTTTATCGCATTAATAGCTGATGTTATTGGTGTTGTAACTTTAGTATTTGGTTTTGCTAAATTAACTTTCTCAAAAATTGATTGATAACCTGCAGCAATTGTTCCTGAGGTACATCCATAAGCTACACAATCCAATTGTTGATCTGGCAAAATATCCTCTGTAACTTTTGGGATATCATCTGCCATTTTTTTTAATGTCTCATTTGTTAGAGGATTATAGCATTTAATTCTATTACAGTATAAATCTATGTCCTTACCATAAATTACATTGTTAAAATCTTTTTCAATTCTAAAATCACTGGCTAAAGTAATTAACCCTACCCTCGGATTATACTTTTTTAAATATTTTGGTTCTATTTTAGTTAGTTTCATTAGAACTTTGATTAAATATATATTGATTAAATAGTCTAGTTAAATTACAGTCTTATCTTAACGATACATAACTCGTCGATATTTACAAAATACGAAAGTGGGATCAATCGTCTTAGATTTAACAATTTAAGGAGGTTCGAATGAAATTTGGATATTTTTGCAATACCACTAACTGGGATCATAAACCCTATAAACAACTGTTAGATGAAACAAAAGAGATTACAACTTATTGTGATGAAAATAATTGGAATTCTATTTGGTACACTGAACATCACTTTAATCATGAGGGAATGGAATCTTGCACAAACCCAATAATGATGGGTGTTGACGCTGCTGCAAGAACTAAACAAATAAGAATAGGACAAGCTTGTAATGTAATTACTTTTCATAACCCAATAAGATTGGCTGAAGACATCGCTTTATTGGATCAATTATCAAATGGAAGAGTCGAAGTAGGAATTGGCAGAGGCATATATGGGAGAGAAGCCATAAATATGAATAAAGAGGCTGATCTAAAAGATCAGGCTAAAAACTTTAGGTTATTTGATGAAACTTTAACAATAATGAAAAAAGCTTGGACTGAAGAATTTTTTAGTCACAAAGGAGAATTTTATTCTTATCCATCACCAAACTTTATTTGGCAACATGACATGAGTGCACCAAGTGAAAAATTTTTAGATATAAAAACAAATGAAATTAAAAAAATAAGTGTAGTTCCAAAACCAAAACAAAGTCCACATCCGCCTATATGGCAAGTGGTTGATGGTGCAAGATCAATTGAATGGGCAGCGCAAAATGGTCTTAATACTATAATGTGGATACCAACTGTAAAAGCTTTAAAGAAAAGATTTGAAATATATAGAGATGCAAAATCAAAAGCTGAAAATAGAGATGTTCCATTAGGAGAGGGAATTTCTTTGGTTAGAGATATGTTTGTTGCAGAAACTATGGAAGAGGCAGAAAAATTAGCTGGGGAACACATCATAAATTACATGAGATGGGTTTGTCATTGGAGGGGATTAGGAAATCATATGGACCCTGGTGAAGAATTGCCAGAGACAAAGCATAAATTAGATCTTCTAAATTATGATTTCTTACATAAAAGAAATTTATTATTTGGAACTCCTGAATATGTAGTTAATAAAATTAATGAATTGAAATCAGAATTAAACTTACAAAACTTACAAGTATGGTCGAACTTTCCTGGTATTGATCATAAAGCTTGCATGAGAAGTATAAAGTTGTTTAATGATGAAGTAATACCTAAAATTAACTTTGATAACGAAGATATAGAGAAAGCCAGTTAGTGAAACTTGAATTAAGGAAGTTTACAAAGTTTGTAGATAAAACTTTTATTGAAGGTGGTAAGGAGGCGAAAGAACCAGTTTTAATGGTTTCAGTAGCAGCTGTTTTTAAAAACCCTTGGGCTGGACAAGGTTTTGTGGAAGACTTAAAACCAATCATTTTAGATTTAGCTCCAAAACTTGGTGATATATTAGTACCAGAATTAATTAAAGAAATTGGATCACCCGAAAAAATTTTAGCTTATGGAAAAGCTGGCATCGTAGGATTAAATGGTGAGATAGAACATGCATCCGCCTTTATTCATACTTTAAGATTTGGGAATAAATTTAGAGACGCTGTTGGTGGTACTTCATATTTAAGTTTTACAAATACAAGAGGGCCAGCAGGATCAAAAATATCTATTCCTATGATGCATAAAACGGACTCTGGTTTGAGACCATATTATTTAACTCATGAATTTACTATTCATGATGCTCCTTTTGATGAAGAAATTATAATTGCAATTGGAGGTGCATCAAGTGGGAGAGCCCACGCTAGAACTGGAGACCGATATCAAGATATGAAAGAAATGGGATTAGATCCCAAATAATCTAATGTCCCAAAATTTTGATACAAATCAAAATTATTATTTTTTCAATAAAAAAAATTCTATTCCAATTGTATTTATCCATGGAGTAGGTCTTGATCATCAAATGTGGGATTATCAAACAAATTACTTTAATGAATATTCAACTTTAACTTACGATTTATTAGGACACGGAAAAACGCCATGTGATAAAGACAAACTTACTCTTAGAGATTTTTCTAATCAACTTTTAGAAATTTTAGATCATTTGAGCGTTGAGAAAATAAATCTTATTGGTTTTTCATTAGGCTCTTTGATTGCAATAGATTTTTCATCTCATTTTCAAAAAAAAGTGGAAAAACTTATATTAATTGGTACTACTTATAAAAGAACAGATGAAGAGAGATCACTTGTATTAGATCGATATAATCAAGCAAAATTAAATAAACCAATATCTAAACAAGCTCTAAAAAGATGGTTTAGTGACAAATACCTTGAGAATAATCCAAAAACTTATGATTTGTTTATGAAAATCTTAAATAAAAAACTGAAAGATCACAAAAACTTTCTAAAAGCTTATGAGCTATTTGCTAATCATGATGATGATTTAGAAGCTATAAAAAAGATAAACAGAAAAACTTTAGTAATGACTGGATCAGACGATATTGGCTCTACTCCAGCAATGTCTAAAGAGTTAGTAAAAGACCTTGTGAATTCTACTTATATCGAAATTAAAAATGGGAAACATCTTTGTAGTATAGAATGTGCAGATGATGTTAATATGAAAATTAAAAATTTTATTAATAACTAAATGTCAAAAATTCAAGATTTTAAAATGTATATTAATGGTGAGTGGGTAGATTCATCCTCTGGAAAAAAAATTGAAACATTAAATCCTGAAAATAATGAAGTTTGGGCAACCGTTCCTGAAGCAAATGAAAAGGATGTGGATTACGCTATTCAATCAGCTCAAAAAGCGTTTGAAAATAATTGGTCTACACTACATCCAAGAGAAAGGGCAAAATATTTAAAATTGATTGCTAATCAACTTAGAGCTAATGCAGAACATCTTGGAAAAATAGAGACTATTGATACCGGTAAACTTTATAAAGAAACTAAAACTCAGGCTAATTATATTGCAGAATATTATGAATACTTCGCAGGTTTAGCTGACAAAGTAGAGGGTACCGTTGTCCCGATAGATAAACCAGATATGCAAGTTACAACAACAAGAATTCCTATAGGTGTTGTGGCTGCAATTATTCCTTGGAACTCTCAAATGCTATTAACAGCTGTCAAGCTCGCACCAGCTCTTGCAATGGGAAATACTGTAGTAATTAAAGCATCTGAACTTGCTCCGGTAACTCTTTTAGAGTTCGCAAAATTAATTGATGAAGCTGGATTACCAAAAGGAGTAATTAATATAATTACGGGCTTAGGTGATCCATGTGGTAAAGCTTTAACTACACACAATCTTGTGGAAAAAATAGCATTCACTGGTGGACCAGAAACTGCAAAACATATTGTTAAAAATTCTGCAGAAAATTTATCTCAAGTAAGCTTGGAGCTTGGTGGCAAAAGTCCAGTTGTGGTATTTGATGACGCTGATCAAGAAAATGCTTTAAATGGAATAACCGCAGGAATATTTGGAGCAAGCGGTCAAAGTTGCATTGCAGGGTCTAGGCTTTATTTGCAATCTAGTATTTATGATGATTTTTTAAAGAAATTAATTTCTAAAGCTGAAAAAATAAAATTGGGTGGTCCAATGGAAAAAGATACTCAAATGGGACCATTAAATAGTTTTAAACAATTAGAAAATATAGAAAAAAATATAAAAGCAACTATTGAACAAGGTGGAAAAATTAGATGTGGTGGAAAAAGATCTTCTGTTTCAAATAAAGGTTACTACTTTCCAGCAACAATTATAGAATGTAAAAATCACAACCTTCCTGTTGCAGAAAATGAATTATTTGGGCCAATATTATCAGTCATGAAATTTGAAAATGAGGAAGAAGTTATAAAAAAAATGAATGATAATAAATATGGTTTATCTTCAGGAGTTTACACGACAAATTTTGCTAGAGGTTTGAGGGTATCAAAAGCCATAAGAGCCGGTATAGTCTTTATAAATACTTACAGATTGATTTCTCCAATGGCTCCATTTGGTGGAATAAAAGATAGTGGTTATGGAAAAGAAGCTGGGATAGAGTCTATTAAGGAATATACTAGAATTAAAACCACTTGGTACAATTCTTCTGACAAACCTATGTCAGACCCGTTTACAATGGGTTAATTTTATTAATTTTTAAAAGAATGTTTAGCTTTAGGAAATAGTTTCTTTTTAACTTCTGATTTATATTTTTTTACTGCCCTCTCTATAATTTTACTTACGTTTGCATATCTTTTTATAAATTTGAAATTGTTATCAGTCATGCCAATTAGATCATCAATAACAAGCACTTGGCCATCACAATTTGAGGATGAGCCTATCCCAATAGTTGGAACCTTTATTTGATCAGTAATTCTTTTTGAAAGCTTGGTTTCTATGCACTCTAATACAATACAGAAAACTCCTGCATTTTCTAAAAGTTTAGTTTCCTCTAAAATTTTTTCACCCTCGCTCATTCTTTTCCCTTTAAAAGTAAATTTTTTATCTGTTTGTGGTAAAATACCTACATGACCCATCACTGGTATTTTGTTTTTAACTAAAGTCTTTACTATAGGTATTATATTTCTTCCACCCTCTAGCTTAACGGCATCACACTTAGTCTTTTTAATTACTAATTTTACGTTCTTTAAAGCTTCTTTTGGAGTCTTATAAGTATTATAAGGCATATCAACAACCATAAGAGAATTTTGAACTCCTAGTCTTACGCTCTTTGAATGATTAATCATTATGTCCAAAGTAACATCCTTAGTAGACTTATAATTATAAAGCACAGAACCAAGTGAATCTCCAACTAATACTAAATCACAGTGCCTATCTAAAATTGATGCAACTTTTTTTGAGTAAGCAGTTAAGCAAATTATTTTGGACTTATTTTTTTTATTAATGATTTTTTTAACTTTATTATTCATCTTACTCTAGCTCAATAGTGCTAGGAGGTTTTGAAGTTATATCATAAACTACTCTATTTATACCTTTAATACTATTGACAATTTTGTTAGAAATTTCTTGGATAAATGATTTTTTAAATTCGAAAAAATCTGCAGTCATCCCATCTTCAGAAGTTATTGCTCTTAACAAACACAGATATTCATATGTTCGATTATCGCCCATTACTCCAACAGTTTTTACAGGAAGAAGTGCTGCATATGCTTGCCAAATTTTATGATACAAATTATGTTTCTTTAAAGCTTGTATAAAATAATGATCTGCATCTTTCAAAATAGCTATTTTTTCTTTTGTTATTAATCCTGGCATCCTAATCGCTAAACCTGGACCAGGAAAAGGATGACGAGAAATGATATCTTTATCTAAGTTTAGTTCTAATCCTAATTTTCTTACTTCATCTTTAAATAAAAACTTAAGTGGCTCAATTAATTTGAGTTTCATTTTTTTTGGTAAACCACCAACATTATGATGAGATTTTATCTTAGCAGTTTGACTTCCGGTTACTGATTTACTCTCAATGAGATCTGGATATAGTGTGCCTTGAGCTAGAAATTTAACATCTCTTATTTTTTTTGCATAACTTTCGAAGATTTTAATAAATAAATTTCCAATAATCTTTCTTTTTGTTTCAGGATTTGAGATATTTTTTAATTTATTAATGAATTTATTTTCAGCATTAATGTAAATTAAATTTATTTTTAATTTTTTTTTAAAAGTGTCTATAACTTGTTTTTCCTCATTTTTTCTTAAAAGGCCAGTATTTACAAATATACAGTATAAATTTTTTCCAATTGCTTTGTTAAGTAATTGCGCCACAACACTGCTATCAACACCACCTGAAAGTGTACAGATTACTTTATTTTTTCCTACACGTTCTTTAATTTCTTGGATTAATTGAAATTTTTGATTTTTTGGTAACCAATTTTTTTTCATTTTGCAAATGGAAAAAATAAAATTTTTTATTATTTTTTTTCCGTTTTCTGTATGGGTGACTTCTGGATGAAATTGAACTCCAAAAAAATTTTTGTATTTATTCTCTACAATTGCAAACTTTGAATTATTAGTAGATGCAATTACTTTAAAAGATTTTGGTAATTTTGTTACTTGATCAGCGTGGCTCATCCAAACTTTATTAAAATTTTTTTTTTTAAAAAAGTTTTTTATTAGAAGACTATTATTTTTTTTATGAATTTTTGCATAACCAAATTCTCTATGTTGAGAATTTTTTACTTTTCCACCACTAAATTTAGATAATATTTGGTGTCCAAAACATATACCTAGGATAGGAATTCCAAGACTTAATATTTTTTTATCAAATATTTTTTTGTTAAGCTGATATACATTTAAAGGTCCTCCAGAAAGAATTATGCCTTTAATGTTATTGTCAATATCTGAACTTTTAATTTTTTTATGACTTACAAGATCTGAAAATACTCCAAATTCTCTTATTCTTCTTATGATTAGTTGAGTAAATTGTGAACCAAAATCAATAATTAAAATTTTGTCTAAATCTAAATTAAGACTCATCATTCTTTGGTTCTAAGTTTTCAAGTTCTCTCAAAATTTTTTTATTCTCGGCACATAATGTTGTACATACTTTAGTAAACTTCTCAGATAGTTCTTTAACTTTTGAATAATTTGTTTTTTCTAAACCAATTTTCATTAACATTAATATGGCTTCTTCATTTATAGGATCAATCAATAAAGTAGCTTCTAAATTTTTCTCCTCATTTTTTTTATCTTCTGTTTTGTTATATATTTTTGCAAGATAGAGATAAGAATTTGAATGTTTAGGATTAAAAACTATACTTCTTTCAAATAAAAATTTGGCCTCTTCATATTTTTTCTTTTCAAAAAGTTTTATTCCCTCTGAAAAATATTCTTCTTTACTAAAAGAAATATTTGTAAAAATAATAAATATAATTGTAAAAAAACTTATTTTTGTAATTTTTTTCATTAATATTTTGTATCACTTTTAACTATATCAACATTGTGTACCATACTTTCATAAAAACCTGCTTTGGTAATTTTTATAAATTTTGGTTTTTTTCTGAGTAATTTTATATGCTTGGAACCTAAGTACCCCATAGATGATTTTAGTCCACCTATTAATTTAAAAATAATACTTCCAACACCCCCTTTATATCTAACATAACCCTCAACTCCTTCTGGTACATATTTTGAAATATTTTTTTGTTTCGATTGAAAATACCTATCAGCTGAACCTTTATTCATTGCACCAACAGACCCCATGCCCCTAAAACTTTTAAATAATTTTCCATTTTTTTTTATTACTTTTCCTGGTGCCTCATCTGTTCCTGAGAATAAAGATCCAATCATAACAGCATCAGCTCCTGCAGCAAATGCTTTTGCTAAATCACCAGAATATTTAATACCTCCATCAGCAATAATTTTTATATTCTTATTCTTAATACCATTTCTTACCGCCAGAATAGCACTTAACTGAGGAACTCCAATACCAGCAACTAATCTTGTTGTACATATAGAGCCTGGTCCAATTCCTACTTTAATAATATCTACCCCAAGTTTTATTAGAAATTTAGCTGCCTCTGGAGTTGCTATATTACCAGCACATAAAGATGTTTTTTTATCCTTAATTTTATTAATTAATTTAATTATTTCAGATACTCTTTTTGTATGTCCGTGAGCAGTATCTACCACTATTAGGTCTACACCCTCTTTTAGGATATCCTTCGCTCTTTGAAATTCATTAGGACCAGCCCCAACAGCAGCTCCAACTAAAAATTTATGTTTTTTAACTTTTTTAATTTCTGCAATTTGTTTTTTTATATTGAGATTTCTGTGAATTATTCCTATTCCACCTGCTTTAGCAACAGCGATTGCCATTTTACTCTCAGTTACAGTATCCATTGCTGATGAAAGAATAGGTATTCCAAGTCTCAAATAGTTAGATAAATCAATACTTGTATCAACTTGTGAAGGTAAAATTGAAGAATATTTTGGAGCAAGTGTTACATCATCAAAGGTAAGCGCTTCTTTTATAGGAACCATAATCTTTTATATATGATTCCTTTTAAATTAAAAGAAGCTATCTAATATTTTTACAAATTATAAAACTTTCTTTTGAGTCTTTTCTACTTGATTTAGGTTTAAAAACCCTAACTTCTTTAAAAATTTTTTTCCCCAGTGCGACAATTTCATTGAACGTGCTACCCATAAATATTTTTGAGATAAAAAAACCCTTTTCTGAAATCACATCTTTTGAAAAAACCATAGCCTCTTTACACAATTCTCCAGTTTGAATTGAATCAATATTTTTGATCCCAGTTGTGTTTACGGCCATATCAGACATGAGAACATCAGGTTTTTTTTTAAAATAATCTTTTATCTTGTTCTGAGTATCGATTGAAGTAAAGTCGCCCTTAATTTGTATAGTGTTTTGTATATTTTCCATTTTTTTTAAATCAACAGAGATTATCTTTCCACTCTTAACTACTTTAGCAACATACTGTGACCAACTACCAGGAGCAGCTCCGATGTCTATTACTGACATTCCACCTTTAAATATTCTAAATTTTTCATCTATCTCTTTTAGTTTATAAGCCGACCTAGCTCTATAACCATCAAGCTTTGATTGACGTACATAAGTGTCCCGTCTTTGTTTATTTATCCAATTTTTTGAAATTTTATTTTTTTTCAATTAAGTATTGTATCTTAAACTTTTTAGTATTTTATTTTTATCTAAAGTCTCTAATTCAATTTTAATACTTTTATCTACTCGCATATCGTTACCATCTTTCCAAATACCTGCTGCAAGATGCATTATGCCAATTTTATAGTTTGGCAAGTATGGTTCAACAAATGTATTTTGTTTCTGATCATATTTTGGAAGTAAATTACTTGTGATCCAATTACAATTTAAGGGAAGAAATTCTGTCTCTAAATTATCAATATAAACAGACATATTAATGGCTAAACCTTCAGATCCAAAAATATTACCTGCTTTTAAAGTTTTCGATAAATTATTTTGCCAAGTATTCCATCCTTTAGAGTCTTTTTCCAAGGAAAAAACTCCAATATTAATATGCGGTGCAAAAGCTAATTTCCTAGCATCAGGATAACCAATTTTAGATTTTACAGCATGTTTAAAATTTTGAGATTTTATTAACGCCAACTTTCCATAAAGCCAATTTACTTTTGACGTAATTTTATATCCAGGACCAATTGTTTGAGTAATTCCAAGCTTTCCATCATCACAAGCCTTAAAATATAGATCTATACAATTCCAATCATTTACCCACGCATCACAATCAATCCACAGATATTTTTCATAATTAGGAAAGTATTTAGGTAAAAAAGCTCTTGAGACTTGGCTTTTCAACCATTCTTTTCCCTTAACTTTATAATCAGGAACTTCAATATCCCATTCAGCATTTTTAATTTCATCAACTTTTTTTGATAAACTATCTTTCTGATCTTGTTTTAATCCTGCGTCCAAAATACAGATGGAGACACTTTCACTTTGTTTAAATCTTTTAATTGAATCAACTAGTTCATCTAGTAAAGGAAAATAATTAGCATCGGCCAAAGAAACAATTACATTTTTTTTCATTAAAGTACGTCTTCAAGGTCATCATCGTCTTGAATTTTGTCATTTTCATGTTGTTTTTTAATTTTTTGAAAATGGAAAAAGCTTATTGGTAATAAAAGGACATAAATTGCAGCACTAATTGCAATCACGTTAAAGGTATAAATTAATAATAAGCCAAAAAATAAAACTATTCCAAATAAAAGGAATATTGTTGTTTTTCTGGGAATCACTATCTTTTTAAAAGAATAGCTTGGAAATTTACTGATTAGTAAAAAAGAAGTTGTGATAAAAAAAATTGGTACTATTAAATCATAATTTAAGGGAACAAAATTAAAACCGCTTAAACTAATTATCAAAGGTGTTAATACTAAAATTCCTCCAGCTGGTGATGGAACTCCTTCAAAAAAATTATCTCTCCACGAAGATTCTTGATTTGAATTTATGTTGAATCTTGCTAAACGTAATGCAACACAAATTACATACACTAAACAAAGTAACCAACCAAATCTTCCCAAAGTGTTGAGTTTCCAAAAATACATTATAAATGCTGGTGCTACCCCAAAACTTATCATGTCAGTAAGCGAATCTAGTTCTTTTCCAACTTTAGAAGTACCTCTGATTAATCTAGCTATTCTTCCATCAAGACCATCGATTAAAGCAGCAAAGAGAATTGCTATAATTGCAAGTTCAAATCTACCATCTAAAGCAAATCGTATTGATGTTAAACCAATACAAACTCCTATTAGTGTAAGCATATTTGGCAAGATCATTCTTGCTTTTTTTTTGTCTGCTACAATCTTTAAATTATTTTTAGGTTGTTCCATTTTATTTTTTAGCTAATAGAGTTTCACCTGAAATAGCTTTTTGACCTACTTTTACTAATGGTTGATAGTTTTCGTAATACACATCTGCTCTACTTCCAAATCTTATCATTCCAATTCTATCACCTTGCTTTAGCTCTTGATCTTTATTAGACTCACAAACTATTCTTCTAGCTACAAGACCTGCTATTTGGACCACTATAACGTCGTTATTATCTGTGTCCTTTATTTTAAAATAATTTCTTTCATTTTCTTCACTTGCTTTATCAAAAGAAGCATTAACAAAAGCTCCGGGCTTATATAAAATTTCCTCAATTTTTCCAGCACATGGAGTTCTATTTACATGACAATCAAATACGTTCATGAAAACACTGATCTTATTAAATTTTTTATTTTCTAAGCCTAGCTCTTTTGGACCATCAACTTCCTCAACTTTTATGATTTCTCCATCAGCAGGACTAACTAGATAATTATTATCATCAATAATTACTCTCTCAGGATCTCTAAAAAAATAATAAACCCAGATAGTTAATACCAAGCCAATAAGACCTAGGAAATTACTAAAAATATAAAATACTATAGTTATTATTCCAGCTATAACTAAAAATTTATAACCTTCAGCGTGAATTTTTGGAAATATCTTACTAAACATATTCTTCTATTTGATAAATTTTCATTAATATGTATATAAAATCGCGAAATTCAATTATTAAGATGAAATATAAGTGAGCAAAATTAGTGTTAAAAACCCAATAGTAGAGTTAGATGGTGATGAAATGACCAGAATTATCTGGGAGTTTATCAAAAATAAATTAATTTTACCCTATCTGGATCTAGGGATTAAATATTACGATCTGGGAATAAAAAGCAGGGATAATACCAATGATCAAATTACTATAGACTCTGCAAATGCAATAAAGAAAATTGGGGTTGGAATTAAGTGTGCAACAATTACTCCCGATGAGGAAAGAGTAGAGGAATTTAAACTAAAAAAAATGTGGAGGTCTCCTAATGGCACTATTAGAAACATTATTGGTGGTACCGTTTTTAGGGAGCCAATAATTTGCTCAAATATTCCAAAACTTGTGCCTTCCTGGTCAGATCCAGTGGTTATTGGCAGACATGCATTTGGAGATCAGTATAGAGCAACAGACTTTAAAGTTCCTGGTAAAGGAAAAATGGAAATCAAATGGACTTCAGAAGATGGTAAAAATGAGATTAGACATGAGGTATTTAATTTTACAGGACCAGGTGTCGCTCTCTCTATGTATAATCTAGACAAATCAATAGAGGACTTTGCAAGATCTTGTTTTAGTTATGGTTTAATTAAAAAATGGCCAGTTTATTTATCAACAAAAAACACAATTCTTAAAAAATATGATGGTAGATTTAAAGATATTTTTGAGGAAATTTTTGAGAGAGAATTTAAAGAAAAATTTAAAGATGCAAAAATTATTTATGAACATAGATTAATTGATGACATGGTTGCCTGTGCCATGAAATGGAGTGGTAAATATATTTGGGCTTGTAAAAACTATGATGGGGATGTCCAATCAGATACAATGGCACAAGGTTATGGCTCTCTAGGTTTAATGACTAGTACACTACTTACCCCTGACGGAAAAGTAATGGAGGCAGAAGCAGCCCATGGGACTGTTACGAGACACTATAGAATGCATCAAGAGGGTAAGGAAACATCAACTAATCCAATCGCTTCTATATTTGCCTGGACCAGAGGATTAGCTCATAGAGGTAAACTTGATAACAATAAAGAACTAATTAAATTTGCAAATACAATAGAGAAAGTTTGTATTGATAGTGTTGAGAATGGGCTAATGACTAAAGATCTCGCAATATTAATTGGGCCCTCAAGTAAATACCTTACAACTAATCAATTCTTAGATATAATTGATAATAATCTTAAAAAAAAATTAAATTAGAGACTTAATTTTTTCATAAGCCTCATCAATTTTATTCTTATCTTGTCCGCCTGCTTGAGCAAAATCTTTTCTACCACCACCACCTTTTCCACCAATAATTTCTGAGCCTAGTTTTACAAAATTTACAGCATCATACCTATTTACTAAATTTTCAGTAATACCAATAGCTAAACCAACCTTATCCTCACTGCTTGCAAAAACTATTACAATACCATCACCTAATTCTTTTTTGCCGTTATCAACTAATTTTCTTAAATCTTTAGGAGGTAAATCCTGTATTTTTTGAAATCTAACATTTATATTATTTATCTTATCATCCTTAATAATATTTTTTGATTTATCTTGAAGAACCGACTTAACATTTAGTTGTTCAAGTTGTCTCGAAAGGTTTTTTATAATTTCCTTTAAATCTTTGTTATCAACATTTGGGTTGCCTCCAAGTTTAATTATTTGAGATGACAACTCTTTAATGGTTTCCTCATCTTTTTGATTAGATAAAGTTGATAATTTTTCTTTATTCTTAATAAAATCCTCTAGTTGTTTATCCCTTAAAGCCTCAACTCTTCTAACACCAGCGGCGATAGAAGATTGGCTTACAGTTTTAAATTTTCCAATATCTTTTGTATTTTTTACATGAGTTCCTCCACATAACTCTGTTGAAAAATAAGCTTCTTTTTCCTTGCCCATAGATACGACACGAACTTCTTCTCCATATTTCTCTCCAAAGAAAGCTAGAGCACCCTTTTCTATAGCTGCTTTTGGTGTCATAATTCTTGTTGTTACTTCAGAACTATTTGAAACATAGTCATTAACTAATTTATCAATAATTTCTAGTTCTTTATTAGTAATTGGTTTCATATGACTAAAGTCAAACCTTAACCTATCAGGTGCAACCAGCGATCCTTTTTGCATAACGTGTTTACCCAAGGTTCTTCTTAAAGACTCATGGAGTAAGTGAGTAGCGGAATGGTAAGCTTTTAAATTATTTCTTCTTTCCACATCTATTTTCATCTCTACTATATCATTAATTTTTATTTCACCAATTTTCAAAGATCCATAATGAACAAATAAGTCTCCAAGTTTTTTTTTGCGTATCCTCGACTTCAAAAACAGAATTACCAGAAACGATTTTTCCTTTGTCTCCAAGTTGTCCCCCTGACTCTCCATAAAAAGGAGTTTGATTTGTAATTATCATTCCTTTTTCACCATTAGATAAAGATTTTATCTCTTTATTGTCTTTAATTAAATTTAATACAATGCTCTCAGACTGATTAGACTCATAACCTAAAAATTCTGTCGGACCTGTTTTATCTTTTATTGAAAACCAAATTGCTTCTTCTGAACTATCTCCTGAGCCTTTCCAATTCTTTTTTGCCAGCTCTTTGCTTTTTTTCATCAATTCATCGAATTTCTTATTATCAACCTTTAATGATTTATTTTTTAAAATATCTTCAGTTAGATCTAATGGAAAACCATAGGTATCATATAATTTAAAGGCCACATCACCAGGCAAAACTTTATCTATTTTTGAAATTTCATCATTTAAGATTTTAATACCTCTATCAAGTAAAACTAAAAATTTTTCTTCCTCCATCCTCAACGTTTCTTTTATTAAAGATTGAGACCTTTCAAGCTCTGGATAATTTCCTGACATTTCACTTTTTAATGAGTCAAAAATTTTATAAAAAATTGGTTCCTTTGAACCTAATAGGTGTGAGTGTCTCATACCTCTTCTCATAATTCTTCTTAATACATATCCACGACCTTCATTTGAAGGTAAAACACCTTCTGCTAAAAGAAAAGAACTTGCTCTTAAATGATCAGCAATCACTCTAAAACTCGATATATTTTTATCTTCTTGTTTGACTTTTGTAACTTCAGATATTGAGCTTATTAGTTTCTTAAAGTGATCAGTTTGATAATTATCATGTGTACCTTGTAAAAGAGCTGCAATTCTCTCTAATCCCATTCCTGTGTCAACGGATGGTTTTGGTAAATCTATTCTTTTATCTTTTGAAACTTGCTCATACTGCATAAAGACTAAGTTCCAAATTTCTATAAAACGATCTCCATCTTGTTCTTTGGTTCCTGGCAATCCACCCTTTAAATGATCACCATGATCATAAAATATTTCTGAGCAAGGACCACAGGGGCCAGTTTCACCCATTGACCAGAAATTATCTGATGTTGCAATTCTAATTATTCTATCATCATTAAAACCTGCTATTTTTCGCCAGAAATTGAAAGCCTCATCATCTTCATGAAAAACAGTTACATAAAGTCTATTTTTGTCTAAACCAAAATCTTTAGTGATTAAATTCCATGCAAGTTCAATTCCTCTTTCTTTAAAATAATCGCCAAAAGAGAAGTTTCCCAACATTTCAAAAAAAGTGTGGTGTCTTGGTGTATAACCAACATTTTCTAAGTCATTATGTTTGCCACCTGCTCTAACGCATTTTTGGGAAGTGGTAGCTCTTTGATAATCTCTTTTTTCTAAACCAGTAAATACATTTTTAAACTGGACCATTCCTGAATTGGCAAACATTAAGGTTGGATCATTATTTGGGACTAAATTACTAGACTCAACTATCTTATGATCATTTTTTTCGAAGTATTTAAGGAACTTAGTTCTTATCTCATTTAGTGATTTGTCCGCCATATTTTTAAAATACAGCTTTTTTGTTCTATGTCTAGATAACGATAAGGGAGGAAAGGCGCTTATAATAAGCGCCTTTATAATTTAAAGATGACCTTTAATTCTAGTTCTTTTTAATAGGAGCAGTCTCTTTTTCAGCTTCTTCTTTTTCAGCTACTTTCTTCTCCTTTTCAATTTTTTCAGGACTTAATGGATTTCCTTCAATTTTCTTTGAAATCACACCAGCTTTTTCTCTAATTGCCATTTCTATTTCAGCAGCAACTTTGGGGTTTTGCGCAAGGTAAGTTTTTGCATTTTCTCTACCTTGTCCAATTTTCTCACCTTTATAAGCATACCAAGCTCCTGATTTTTCAATGATATCAGCTTTAGCACCTAAATCGACTAGCTCACCCATTTTGCTAATACCTCTTCCATACATCAAATCAAACTCAACTACTTTAAACGGTGGTGCAACTTTATTTTTAACTACCTTAACTCTTGTAGTATTTCCAATAATTTCATCTTTATCTTTGATGGCACCAATTCTTCTAATATCCATTCTTACAGATGAGTAAAACTTAAGTGCATTACCACCTGATGTTGTTTCTGGACTTCCAAACATAACTCCAATTTTCATTCTGATTTGATTAATGAAAATCATCATTGTGTTTGTGTTTGAAATTGAACCAGTTAATTTTCTTAAAGCTTGACTCATTAATCTTGACTGAAGACCAACATGATGATCTCCCATTTCACCTTCAATTTCAGCCTTTGGAGTTAGAGCTGCAACTGAGTCAATTACGATAACTGAAATAGAGCCTGATTTTACTAATGTATCTGCTATTTCTAAAGCTTGTTCACCAGCATCTGGTTGTGAAATTAAAAGCTCTTCAGTATTAACTCCTAATTTTTTTGCATAAACTGGATCTAAAGCGTGTTCTGCATCGACGAATGCACAAATTCCTCCAGCTTTTTGTGCTTCAGCAACAACTTGTAATGCTAATGTTGTTTTTCCAGAAGACTCTGGCCCATAAACTTCAATAATTCTTCCTTTAGGTAAACCGCCTATTCCTAAAGCTAAATCTAAACTTAAAGAACCAGTAGATATCGACTCGATATCCATTGCTCTTTTTTCACCAAGCTTCATTACAGAACCTTTTCCAAAATTATCTGTGATTTGGCTGATTGCTGCGTCTAAAGCTTTATTTTTCTCTTTGTTATCCAATTCTTGATCTTTAGTAGATTTAACTACTTTTAGGTTATTTTTAGTCATTTTTTCCCTTTTTTTTTAATTTTTTTGTCACTCGAATCATATTTTAAATGTACACATTTTGTTCTCATTGGCAAGATTTATTTAAGCCTAAAAAAAAAGCTAATTATTATCGTAATTTAAGATATTCACTATTAAGCAAACCTATAGATTTTAAGAGGTTAAACTGGGAAAGAATAAAGTTTCTCTCCGAGTCTGCCAATGAAATCTGAGCATTTAATAATAAGGAATTAGACTGAATAACCTCTAAAGTAGTTCTATCTGAACCACTATTATATTCAGCTACAATTCCTTCATTTGCAATCTCAGCAGCATTCACTTGAGCTCTTACTGAATTGAGTAAACTTTTGTTAGATTTATAATTTGACCATGCGCTTGCAACAACTGTTTGATTTTTTTTAATCATATTACTTAAAAGAAGATTTTTTTGTATCTCTAAACTTTTGTTTTTATTTAAATTTGCATAGTTCTTGCCACCTGAGAAAAACGGCCATGTGACAGTTGCTTTTAAAGTATCTTGTTCTTTTTCATCATATGTAGAACTAAAATCATCTGTTTTTGATCTATCAAAAGATAAGGTTGCTGTTGGTGCTAAATCAGATCTCGCACTTGTGGTATTTTTTTTTGATTGTTCATATTCAAGTTGAGCTATAATTAAATCTGGATTGTTTTTTTTTGATATTTCTATTGCAGATTTTATTTCATTAGGCAAATTAACTATTAAGATAGATGATTTGTCTAATGATTCTGCATCATTAATTACGCCAATAACGTTTTCATAATTTAACTTACTTGTTAAAAAATCATTCTCAGCTTGGATTAATTTTGCTTGTGCTCCAGCTAAAGAAGACTCTGACTGAGCAACATCAGATAAGGATATGTTTCCTCGCTCAAGTCTAATTCTATCTGTTTCGACTTGACGATCTAACAGATTGACGTTGGATCTATTAATCTTAAGTTTTTCGTTTGCTGAAATTAGCCCTGTATAAGCTTCAATTGATTTATATAAAATTTCTTGCTCTTTCTTTAAAAGCTTTGCTTTAGCCAAATCAATACCAATTTTACTTTTACTTAGTTCAGCGCTTCTTCCAAAATCTATTAAAGTTTGAGTAATTGTTAATGATTGAACAGATGGGTCCACGTCTGAAATTGCTGCATTTGTCCCATTCTGATTGGTTAACTTATTTGTATCTTCTAAGCTTTTACTTCCACTTAAGGTTACTGATGGTAAATACGAACTTTTCGAAATTTTTAGTTCTTGCTCAGAAATATTTAAACTTTCCCTTTCAGCATTTAATTCATTATTGTCTTTATAGGCCTTTTTTAATGCCGCAGAAAAAGTTTCTGCATCAGCATTGTTTAGTAAAAATACAAAACTTGTTAATATAAATAAAATTCTAATCATTTCTTTTTATATACAGCAGATTTAATTTGATGGTTACTATTTAAATTGAAAATAACAGATGCATATTTTGGCATATTTCTAAACATATTTTGAGTTATTCTTTGATAAGTTTGCATAAAACTTAAAACATCTTCTCTACTCATTATTTTTGATTTCACTTTACTTTTAATCCGAAGTTTCCTCTCTTGTTTTAATCTCCATTTTTGTAAGAAACTAAAATTTTTTGCTTTTAAAAAAACTAGACAGTTTAGTTGCGAATATAAGTTTTTATATTTTGATTTTAATTGATCGTTAACATATTTCCTCCAAACCTGTTTTTGATCTTTTGCTTTTTCCATCGAATTAATTGTTTTCTTTAGAGTATTATTTTTTTCTGATTTTGCACCAACACACCATCCTTCAAAAATAATTACATCTGGTCTTTTCTTTAAATCGTACCATTTTTTTTTATTAAACCTGTCGTCAGTAGCTTTATTGAATGTCGGTAATTTTAATCTTTTGAATTTCTTGCTTTTTGACTTTCTAAAGAAATTTAACATCATATTTATATCGTGTGTGCCAGGAACTCCTCTTGTTAAAAGCATAGGATGAACTCTTTTTGATAAATTTATTCGTTCTTTTCTTGTTTTATAAAAATCATCTATTGAAATCCTAAAAACTTTTAATCTAAAGTATTTAGATAAGATAATTCTGATTAAAGAGCTAATTGTAGTTTTTCCAGTACCTTGACCACCCGCTAAACCTACAAAATAAGGTCTTTTCTTTTCAGATTTTTTGCTGATCCAGAAACATAAAGGAATTAAAAAAGACTTAATCATTTTTTCTTTGTTTTTAAATTTATCAGTTTTGGTTTCTTGAGATTTAATAAACTTAAAACAATCTTTTTTAACTCTTCTAAAACATACATTAAATTGTTGCATGAAAATTATTTCTTATCTAGTGGATGATTTTGACCATCGTTTACTGAAATTTCTTTCATGTCAAAAGTATTTATTTCGTCAATACATCCAACATTAAATCCTGTCATTGCTGGATTTATTCTTGGATTGTGATGAGTATAAATTCCACAGTCAGAGCAAAAGAAATGTTTAGCAACTTTGGAATGAAATTGATAAAGTTTTAATTTGTCTGCACCTTTAACAATTTTAAAATCTTCATTTTTTACCATCGACATAATTGCCCCTTTTCTTTTACAAATAGAACAATTACATTTAATTACTTTAGCCAAATCTCCGTCTAAATTGATTTCTGCCTCTACGGCTCCGCAATGACAAGTAAGTTTTTTCATTCTATAAATCTATCCTATACATTACTTCGTTTCTTTTTAATATTGGTAAAGTAAATGGTGAATTATAAGATGCTCGTATTGGTGGACTTAAAATTGTAATATTGTCTTGTTTAAGCAATTTTTCTAGTATGTCTTTATTTTTTAAAAAGTTTTTATCAGAAGATCTACCTGAATACCCAATTACAGCATAATATCCACCCTCTATAGTTAAAATTTTTATATCTGATCTAGAAGGTTTTGGTACATTATCTTCATTAAATTTTGAAGGTAGGTAAAATTGCATTGTCATATTTCCGTTTTTAATTTCTTGAGTAACTGGGACAGTCATCTTAATTTCCTGATTTTTTTTATTGTTTCCAGAAATATAATTAAATAGCTTTCTAAAACCATTACCCTCTATAGAATTTGTTTCAATAACTAACCGATCAGAATATTTTCTGATTTCATATTCTTTGTTTTCTTTTACTACCTCGTAATTTGCTTCCTCGTATGCCATAGCTTGAAAACTTAAAGTTAATATTGAAATTAAAATTACTAAAATTCTTTTCATTTGGTATTTAATTAAACTATCTCTGGTTTAACTTATCCACAAGCATACAAAATATAGTTTTGATGTTCACGTTTTGATTCTCTTTTGATTCAATTACGGACTCAAAATACAACCTCTTGCGTGCATTGTATAAATAGGCTATAAATTAGAACAAAACAAGAACATGAAACTAACTATTCCCTATTATCTACATAAAGCTGGTGCTGGATTCCCATCGCCTGCCACCGATTATATCGAAGAAGATATCGACCTGAACATGCATTTAATCAAAAACGTTCCAGCAACTTTTATTATCAGGGTT
>CACORI010000013.1 GCA_902629585.1 uncultured Pelagibacteraceae bacterium
TTACAACACCAGAGTCACCACCAGGTTTCTGAATTGTATCCCCCATTACAGTGTGGTCATACTGTTGCCAAATCCATTCTTTGCTACATATGTTTTGATTTGATAATATTTTTTTTAAAACATCTAATATTTTTATTTCATGAAAAGTATCTTTTTGTATTTTGTTTTTTTTTGGTAATTTTGATTTTTTCCATTTTCGATCATACATTGGAGCATTTTCAACCAATGTATTAATTGGTATATTTGCAACTTGTTTGTTATCAAAAAATAATTCTATATTTTTTGAGTTAGTAGTCTTTCCAATTACTGCAAAATCTAAATTCCATTTATCAAAAATTTTTTTTGCCAATTCTTCTTTACCATTTTCTAATACTATTAACATTCGTTCTTGGCTTTCTGACAACATAATCTCATAAGGTGTCATTTTTGCTTCTCTGCAAGGAACCTTATTTAAATTTATCTCAATACCCAAACTTCCCTTTGAAGCCATTTCTACACTGGATGAAGTAAGGCCTGCTGCACCCATATCTTGAATAGCAATAATTGATTCGCCTGACATCAATTCTAAACATGCTTCCAAAAGTAGTTTTTCAGTAAAAGGATCACCTACTTGAACAGTTGGTTTTTTTTCCTCTATTTTTTCATCAAAGCTTGCGGAGGCCATGCTTGCGCCATGAATGCCATCCCTACCAGTTTTTGACCCAACATAAATTACAGGTTTATCTATACCAGCTGCTTTAGAATAAAATATTTTATTTTTTTTTACTAAACCTAAGGTCATTGCATTAACTAAAATATTTCCATTATATGAACTATCAAAAGACGTTTGACCGGCTACCGTAGGTACTCCCATACAATTTCCATAACCACCAATACCATGAACAACACCTCTTAATAAATTTTTAGTTTTTTTGTGTTGTGGCGATCCAAAATGAATTGAATTTAAATTAGCAATAGGTCTTGCGCCCATCGTAAATACATCTCTCATTATTCCACCAACTCCTGTAGCAGCTCCTTGATATGGTTCAATAAAAGATGGATGGTTATGACTTTCGATTTTAAAAACTATCGCATCTCCATCATCTATATCGATGACACCTGCATTTTCTCCAGGACCTTGAATAACTTTTTCTCCTTTAGTTGGTAATTTCTTTAAGTGTATTTTAGAAGACTTATAAGAACAATGTTCGTTCCACATTGCAGAAAATATACCAAGTTCAGTGATATTTGGTTTTCTCTTTAATAATTCACAAATTTTTTTATATTCATCTTTTTTAAGACCGTGCTCCTCAGCAATTTTTTCATTTACTATCATTATCTAATATTATTTATTAAGTTTTTAAAAAATAAAGCACCGTCTTCCCCTGATAAACTTTGATCGATCATTCTCTCAGGATGAGGCATCATACCTAAAACATTTCTTTCTTTATTGAATATACCCGCTATGCTTTTTAACGATCCGTTAGGATTATTTTTTTCATCAGTTTTTCCAGAACTATCACAATAGTATGCTGCTATCTGGCTATTATCTTCAATCTCATTTAATTGATCTTTTGTGCAAAAATAATTACCTTCATTGTGAGCAATATGAAACTTAAAAATATTTTTATCTAAATTTTTAAAAAAAAGATTTTCTTTATTATCAATTTTCACATAAACATTTTTACAAATAAATTCTAAATACTTATTTCTCAGTAACACCCCAGGAAGTAACCCGGTTTCCACGAGTATCTGAAATCCGTTACAGATGCCCATTACTAAACCACCTGATTTTGCAAAATTAATAACTGATTGCATAATTTTTGATTTTGATGCCATGCTTCCGCATCTCAGGTAATCTCCGTAAGAAAATCCACCTGGCAAAACTACCAAATCATTTTTTGGTAACTCATTGTCATTATGCCAAACCATTTTATTTTTAAAACCAAATTTAGTTAATGCCACATGCATATCCCTATCACAATTTGAACCAGGAAAGGTAATTACAGATGATTTCATTAATTATTGTGGTTCAATAATTTTATAGTTTTCTATCACAAGATTAGCTAAAAGTTTTTTACACATATCTTCTACTATTTCTTTAGCTTCTTTCGGATCATTTTCATTTATATCAATTTCAAAGTATTTCCCTTGTCTTAGCTCATTTACGTTTTTAAACCCCATTCCATCGAGAGTTTGATGAATCACTTTACCTTGAGGATCTAAAACATCTTTTTTAAGAGTAATTATTGCTGAAATTTTCATTTACTTTTTTTCTTTATCGAAGAAAGTTTCGTTACATTCACTGCACTTACATTGGATTGTTCATGAAGAATTCCTAATCTTTTTGCAACTTCTGTATAGGCTGGAATTAAATCACCTAAATTTTTTCTAAATCTATCTTTATCTAGTTTCTTATCAGTTATTGAGTCCCACAATCTACAAGTGTCTGGGCTAATTTCATCAGCAAGAATAATTTGTGTTTTTCCACTTTCATGTGTGAAACCAAATTCAACCTTAAAATCAACCAACTTTATTCCTACTGCTCTAAACATCCCTAAAAGAAAATCATTTAAGCGTAACAAACTTTGATCAATCAAATCTAATTGAATAATATTTAACCAATTAAATGTTAAAATATGTTCACGGCTTATTAGTGGATCACCAAGTTTATCATCTTTTAAACAATATTCTATTAATGGACGTTCAAGCACAGTACCGTCTTCAATCCCCAATCTATTTGTTAAAGATCCAGTTGCTATATTTCTTACAACAAATTCTATTGGTATTATATCAACAAGTTTCACTAGTTGCTCTCTCATATTAATTCTTTTTACTAAATGATTTTTAATTCCAACTTCAGACAAATTTGAGAGAATATGCTCAGAAATTCTATTATTTAAAACACCTTTGCCCTCAATAGTAGTTTTTTTCTGATTATTAAAAGCTGTTGCATCATCTTTAAAATATTGGATAACTAAATTTTTATCATTTGTTGCATAAATAATTTTAGCTTTACCTTCATATAGTTTTTTTCCTTTTTTCATTATTTGATAACTCGTCTAAAAATAAAATTTACATTTTTCATATGCTTTGAATAGCTAAATATTGATTTTAATTTCTTTATCGAAATTTTGCTCATTACATATTTGTCAGATTTTACTACATCAAATAAATTTAAATTTTCAGCAAAACATTTTTTTGAGAAATTTTGAACCATTCTATATGATTTTTCTCTAGTTAATCCAGTTTTTGTAAGTTCAAGCATTAACTCTTGTGAAAAAATTAAACCTTTCGTTAAGTTTAAATTCTCTAACATTTTTTTTGGATAAACAACCATATTATCTAAAATATTTGTCAATCTTACTAAAGAAAAATCAAGAGTAATGTTAGCATCTGGTCCTATATTTCTCTCTACACTTGAATGTGAAATATCTCTCTCATGCCACAAGGCAATGTTTTCAAGTGCTGGTATGACTGTACTTCTAACCATTCTTGCGAGACCTGTAAGATTTTCACTCAAGATTGGATTTTTCTTGTGAGGCATTGCAGAAGATCCTTTTTGTTTTTTTGAAAAATATTCTTGTATCTCATAAACTTCTGTTCTTTGTAAATGTCTAATTTCTATAGCGACTCTTTCGATTGAACCCGCTATAATACCTAAAACAGAAAAATAATATGCATGTCTGTCTCTAGGAATAATTTGAGTTGATATTGGCTCAATTTTTAATCCTAATTGTTTTGCAACATGTTTTTCTACTTTTGGGTTTACATTTGCAAAAGTTCCAACCGCTCCTGAAATTGCACAAGTTGAAATTTCTTCTATAGCACTAATTAATCTTTTTTTATTCCTTTTAAATTCTTCATAGAAAGACGCTAACTTTAATCCAAAAGTAGTTGGCTCTGCATGTATTCCGTGGCTTCTACCGATACAAGGTGTAAATTTATATTTATTGGCTTGTTTCTTTAACACTTTTAAAATTTGATCAAGATCCCTTAGAATAACTTTTCCTGATTGCATCAATTGAATATTAAAACTTGTATCTAATATGTCTGATGAGGTAAGTCCTTGATGAAGGTATCTTGCTTTTATTCCAGATTTTTCAGTAATAGATGTTAAAAATGCGATAACGTCATGTTTCACTTGAGATTCTATTTGATGAATTCTTTTTACGTTTATTTTAGCTTTTTTTCTTACTATTGAAGCGACTCCTTTAGGAATTTGACCAAGACTTTCCATTGCTTGAGCAGCTGAAATCTCGACATCTAACCAAATTTTATATTTATTTTCCTCAGACCAAATATCTGTTAATTCTTTTCGAGAGTATCTTTTTATCATTAGTTAAAAATATGGAGGTTTTGAATAACCTTTATCAGATTCTGTGAATATTTCATAACCATTTTCTGTAATTCCTAATGTGTGCTCGAATTGTGCTGATATTGATTTATCTTTTGTTACCGCTGTCCAACCATCGTTTAAAATTTTTGTGTGAAACTTTCCAGTATTTATCATTGGTTCTATTGTAAACGTCATACCAGGTTTAAGTTCTATACCTGTATTTCTTTTACCATAATGCAGTATATTTGGTGGTTCATGAAATACATTGCTAATACCGTGACCACAAAAATCTCTAACAACAGAAAAACCATTTTTCTCTACATGTGATTGTATTTCAAATCCAATATCACCTAATTTTATTCCAGGTTTTAAAATTTTAATTGCCCTCATCATAGACTCATAAGTAACTTTAATTAAATTATTTACTTTGATTGGTGTCTTACCAATACAAAACATTCTGCTGGTATCACCATAATAGTTTTCTTTTATAGCTGTGATATCAATATTTAGCGCATCTCCTTCTCTTAAAATTCTTTCTGTAGACGGGATACCATGACAAACAACATGATTAAGAGAGGAACATAAAGATTTTGTAAATCCACGGTAATATAGTGGCGCAGAATAACCCCCATTATCTCTGATGAATTCATACCCAAGTTTATCAATATAATCAGTTGAAATTCCCTCTTTAATATATTCTGTCAACATATCCAAAGTTCTGGCCGCCAAATTCCCAGCTATTTTCATTTTTTCAAACTTTTCTGAATATTCTGTCATACAAATTATCTATTATTAAATATCTAGCTTATAAATAATAAAAACTTCTGATAAGTAAATATTTTATATCTTTTAAATGAAACAAAATAAATTAAATATTTTAGACTGCACTCTACGAGATGGTGGTTATTACAATAATTGGTATTTTAAGAAAGACTTAATCAACGAATATCTTAGAGTTATGGATATTATTAAAGTTGATTACGTAGAAATAGGGTTCAGATTTGTAGATAAGGTAAAAATAAAAGGACCCACTGCTTACTCAGAGGAAAGTTTTTTAAAAAGTTTAAAAATTCCAAAAAACCTTAAAATAGGCATCATGATAAATGCTGCTGATTTCGTAAACTCTACAGACATAATCAAATTAGGAATTAAAACTTTTAAACCAAAAAAAAAATCATTGATTTCATTAGTAAGAATAGCCTGTCATCATCATGAAATTAAAAAAATCATTCCTTTAGCTAAATGGCTTAAAAAATCAGGATATAAAGTAGGAATTAATATTATGCAAATTCCAGAACTTTCATCGAAAGAAATAAATGATTCAGTTATCCAAGTAAAAAAAACTAATGCAGATGTTTTATATTTTGCCGACAGTTTAGGTGGCATGGATCCAAAAAAAACAAAGAAAATAATAAACCTCATAAAACTAAGGTGGAAAAAAGATACAGGCATTCATACTCACGATAATATGGGAAAAGCATTAGAGAATTCACTTGAAGCAATTAAAAACAAGGTTAATTGGATTGATTGCACTGTAACTGGAATGGGTAGAGGGCCAGGAAATACAAAAACAGAATATTTAATTTTAGAATTAAAAAGAAAAATAGAAAAAAATGAAAAACTTATTGATTTACTAAATCTAATTAAAAACTATTTTGAACCATTAAAGAAAAAATATAATTGGGGATCAAATCCTTTTTATTATTTTGCAGGTCTCAATTCTATACATCCAAGTTTTGTGCAACAAATGTTAAGTAATGAAAGTTTTCAAACAGATGATATTTATTCAAATTTAAATTACTTAAGAACCGTAGGTGGTAGGAAATTTAGCAATGAATTAATTTCGCCAGGTAAAAATTTTTATAATAAAATTAAGAAGGGAAATTGGGAACCTCAAAATATGTTAAAAGATAAAAATGTTCTTATCATCGGACCTGGTAAATCTTTAATAAATCAAAAAAAAAAAATAATTAGATTCATTAAAAAGAATAAACCAATTGTTTTTGTATTGAACGCAATCAGTCCTATTCCAAATAAATATATTAATGCACACGTTGTTTGTCACACTTTAAGATTACTTTCTGATATCGATAAATACAGAAAACTTAAAAACTACCTAATCACACCATACTCAACTTTTTCTAAAAATATAAAGTCTAAAATCAAAACAAAAAAAATTCTAAATTTTGGTTTACATGTTAAAAATAAAAGATTTAAATTTGAAAAGGATTATGTTGTTGTTCCGAATTCTTTAGCTATTACATATGCATTAGGTATTTGTACTAGTGGTATTTGCAAAAAAATATTTTTAGCTGGTTTAGATGGATATAGCGACACTAGTCCAAAGAAATATGAAATGGATGAATTATTTCAAAATTATAAATTAGAAAAAATGTCTAAAAAAATTTATACTTTAACTCCAACAAATTATAAAATTAAAATGATTAATGAATAAATCTCTAAAATGAGTGCTACGATTATAATTCCAGCAAGGTACGGTTCATCAAGATACAAAGGTAAACCTCTAGCTAAAATTTTGGGGAGGGAAATGGTGCTTAGGGTTGCTGATATATGCAAAAAAATTGTAGGTACCAAAAATTTATATATAGCGACTGATAGTAAATTAATTGAAAATGTTGTTTTGAGAGCTGGTTATAAAACTATAATTACATCAAAAAAATGTTTAACGGGCACTGACAGAGTTGCGGAGGCCTCTAAAAAAATAAAATCAAATATGATTATAAATGTGCAGGGTGATGAGCCAACAATAAATCCTAATGATATTAAAAAAGTGATTGAAGCTAAAAAAAAATTCCCTAATCATGTAATTTGTGGTTATGATAAAATTAATAAGCTTGAAAATCCAGCAAGTTATAATTTACCAAAAGTAGCTATTAATAGTTCAGATGAATTAATTTATATTTCAAGAGCATTGATACCTGGAAAAAAAAATAAATTGGATAAAATTGATTATTATAAACAAGTATGTATTTACGCATTTAATAAATATCAATTAAATAAATTTATTTCAAAAAATAAAAAGAGTGTAATAGAAAAAATCGAAGATATAGAAATTTTAAGATTTTTTGATTTTGGTATTAAAATTAAGATGGTTAAATTAAACTCAAATTCAGTTGCTGTTGACGAAATCAAAGATGTTAAAAAGGCAGAAAAAATACTTAAAAAAAGATAAGATAAAAAATTTAAATTTTAAGATTTATATTAATCGATTTTCTGACCTCATTTTCAGGAATTTCTAATTTTTTTACAGAATGCCAGGATGAGTCGGATTTTATAAAACAATACAAATTTCTTTTTTTAAAAGGAAAAGTTATAGTTTCTTCAAAATTTTCCCTTAAATCATTTTCTTTATCAAAAAGATTCATTTTTTTATTATTAAAATTTTTTATTTTTGAATTATAAAAAGTTGTACCTATCTTTAAATTTTCTAAATTTTTAGTTGGAAAATATAACATTAAAGATAATAATTTTGATCTTTGATCAGTGTGGGGATGAATAAAAGAATTTTTGTACATATAGGAGAACTCAAAGTTACATTGATAATGTGAGTAAAAGAATTTCTGAATAAAACTTTTTTTTGTTTCCTCGTGTACTAGTTTTGGTATTCTCATTAGTGAATAAAGATTTTTCAAACTATTTATAGAAGTCAATTTTGCTAATCTTGAGACAAATACTTCTTTTTTTAATTTTTTTAATAAATCTAAAAAAAATTTTTCATCAAATTTTTTTTTTAAAATTTCTATTGATAAATTCTTTTTAGAATTAAGAGATTTGAATAAATCATCTCTTGCATCAAAACTTTTTTTATTACCCACTACTGGTGTTATATTATCTACACCATCTTTAGGGAAATTATTATCCAATTTTTGATATTCTTCATCACTTAAAAAATCCTCTATAACAAATATATAAAAAGGTTTTTTTTGTAAGAATTTTATTTCCATAATTTTAAATATTTAATATTGGTATATTTAACAACGATTAATATTAATGCAATTGAAAATTTGTACTATTTCAAATCTAACTAATAATTTTTATTTTTTTTTCTATAGTTATTTGTTTGGTATTAATTTTTGTTCGATAGGCTAAAAAATGAACGCCAGCTTTTTTGGCAGCGATATAATTTTCGTAATATAAAGGATCTATATCGTTTGCTATTTTAAAATACTTCATATTTTCAATTTGGATCAAAAACAGTAGATAAGCTTTATAGCCTTTATTTACTGCCTCTATTAGTGTCGATAAATGTTTTGATCCTCTTGAAGTAATCGCATCAGGAAATTCCGCAGTATCGTTATTTCTAAATAAAGTAACATTTTTTACCTCAACAAAAAATTTTTGTTGATTTTTCTCTAACAGAAAATCAAATCTCGTTTCTTTGTTAAAAAAAACTTCAGGTTTTATTGAGTCGTTATTTTTAAGCTCCTTAATTAAATTATTTTCTAAAGCATGTTTAACAATTTTGTTTGCTGCATGAGTGTTAACACCAACTAAATTTTTTTTGGATTTTATAATTTCAAGTCCATATTTAAGTTTTCTTTTTGGATTTTTATTAGGAAGCAAGTAGACATCGTTACCCTCATCAAGTAAACCCATCATTGACCCTGTATTTGGACAATGCGCGGTGACAATTCCTTTCTCAAGCTTTACATCGATAAAAAACCTCTTATATCTTTTGATTAATTTGCCTTTAATCAAAGACTTGTTAAATTCCATTCATAAATTATACATTTAAAATGATAAAAAACACAAAAGTTAATGCCGCAATATTAGTGATAGGTAATGAAATTTTATCTGGCAGAACTCAAGATACAAATACAAGCACTTTAGCTGTATGGTTAAATTCAATAGGTGTTAAAGTTAGCCAAGTAAGAATTATTCCTGATGTTGAAAATTTAATAATTGAAACTGTAAATATATTAAGAAAAGAAAATAACTATGTTTTTACAACAGGTGGAATTGGACCAACACATGATGATATCACTGCAGAATCTATTTCTAAAGCATTTGGTCTAAAATATGAAATTCATAAAGAGGCGTTCAAAATATTAGAAGCTTATTACAAACCTGGCGAATTTAATGATGGTAGGCAGAAAATGGCTTGGATGCCTGAAAATGCTGAACTAATTTTAAATCCAACTAGTGGTGCTCCTGGATTTAGTGTGAAAAATGTCTTTTCTTTACCTGGTGTGCCGTCAATTTTGAAGTCCATGTTGGGAGGTTTAAAAAATAAAATTGTTGGTGGAGATCCAATTTTAAGTCATACAATTAGTTTAAGAACAGTTGAAAGTGAAATAGCCGACTCATTAACCAAAGTTCAAAATGATAATAAAGATGTTGAAATTGGCAGTTACCCTTTTTTTCATGCAGGAAAATTAGGTGTTTCGATTGTTATTCGATCAGAAAGTCAAAATGAAATTGATAATTGTAACTTACAAATTTTAAAGTTCATTAAAGAAAAAAAAATTGAAATAGTAGATCGTTAGATGCTTTATTTTGCATATGGAAGTAATTTAAATCATTTTCAAATGAGAAGAAGGTGTAAGGATAGTAAGTTTTTAAAAAAGATAAATTTAAAAGATTTTAAGTTAACTTTTAGAAGCAAATATCGTGCTGCAGATATTGAGCCAAAAAAAAATTCAATTGTGCCTGGTGGCTTATTTGAAATATCTAAGAGTGATGAAAAAAAACTTGATGTTTATGAAGATTATCCGACCTTATATAAAAAATACTACTTTTCTTATTATGGGAAAAAAGTAATGACTTATACAATGGTAAAAAAAACTTCTTTCAAGTTTCCAACTGAAAGATATTTAAATGTAGTCAAAAGAGGATATAAAGATTGCAAATTAAACAAAAAATACTTAAAAAAAGCATTAAAGCCCTCGTGGTGAAATTGGTAGACACAAAGGACTTAAAATAGTTTGAGTTTAGGAATTTCAGAGTCCCTAATAGTCTCTAATAGTCTAAATCCCTTATAATCCTATAACTCTCATAATTGATAGATTATTTTTATTGAAAAACCTTAACAATTAATTTTCAAATTCTCGGACCATTCTCGGACATAGTGAGATATATTATTATTCAAATGAGACGTTACTATAGAACCCAGAAACCCAAGGAAAAATATAACGATGAAGGAAAACTTCTTTTAATTTCTTATCTAGATACTTTAACGTTAAGTGAGCTTTATAAACAAAAAGAGAAATATGAAAATGATGTTATTAAATTAAATAAGATTTTTGATAATAAAAATAATAAAAAAGAACGAGAAAAGTTTAATAAAGCCAAAAAAAGTTTAAGACCACTATTAAAGCAACTTGCCAATGAATCACAAGTAGTTGGAACCCCTGACTTTTATAAAGTAAAAAAAATTTTTTTTGAAAAAAGTAAAATATTTTCAAAAAATGAGGTTTCACTTGATATAAAATTATACAGTAAAGATGATAACAAAGGTGCTCGCTTTTTAAAAATTGCTGAAAAAATAGCTGATGTTTGTGATGAAATTAGTTCATATTATAATTTTATACACGCTCAATATGATACTATGAATAAATTTAGTAATGATCACAATGTTGGCGGTTATCAACATCCACAGATTGAAAACTTTGAAATGTTTGATGACTACTTTGCTAAAGCAGATTATGACTTTATTGAAGTTTGCCGTTTTGGCAGATACTATGGAGATGACCATACAGAACATCATTTAAGATATAATGTAAGTGATTTTTTTAGAGACTCGATTTGTGAACCTCAATTACATGATTTAGGTAAATTAAAGGATTATATTGTAGATTATGTTCCGTCAGTTTCCCCATCTGTTATAAGTTATTATAATCATTCAGAGTTTATGAAAAACTTTAGAATGATAAATAAAAGATTTGAGATTAAATATCTCCCTGCCCCAGGTGAAGATACTAAAATTTATTTTGGTAAACGTCCAGATGAACTAGCAAGATTTAAAGATCAATCTTTAGTTTTTTTAGAAAAATTTTTAAGAAAATTAGATTTAGCTATCAGAGCTAAATCTAAAGCGAATAAAAAAGATGAAAATGTTGGCTATGTATATGTTTTATCCAATGAAGCATATCCCAATATATATAAAATTGGATCCACTTATGGATTGCCAGAAGAAAGAGCAGAAGAATTAACAGGTACAGGTCATTTATCACCATTTAAAGTTGTTGGTAAAATTAAAGTACAAAGCGCTGAATATTATGAGAAATCCATACACAAATTGTTAAATAAGTTTAGAGTAAAACAGGGTAGGGAGTTTTTTAAATTAGATCTACCAAAGATAAAAGAATGTTTAAAACAAGTTTCAAATATTTCGGAAAAAGGATCAAAAAAAATAACTTTAACGAAAATGCAAAAGGAAATTAAATTTTAAAGTGAAAAAAAAGAAACAAAAAAGATCAAAAGTAAAAGAGTTTTTAAGAGGGATTAATGGAGTTAACATCATGAAAGGCTCCAATCATTATGCTGCTTATTGCAAGGTCCCTTTTAAAAGAAATTATATACATAATATAAAAGAACTTCCTTGTAGCAAAAACACTATCAAACTTGCTTTAAAAAGATTAATAATAATTGGCTACCTTAAACAAGATCATGATTGGTATTATGTAAACCAATCAAATATGGAGAAAATGTTTATTAAATTATCACAATTTCAAGACATCAAAACTCAACCGATTAGAAAGATAAAAAATAAAAAAATTATTAGTACTTATAAAAAAGAAGCATTTTTGTTTAAAGATTTTGTCAAAATTTTTAGGGATTTTTATTTTAAAAAAAGGCTTTTAAGCGCTAGATGGATAGATAAAAAAATTACTCTTGGAAAAAGCCAAACTGAATATCGAATTTTGAGACTAGAAAAGATGAAAAAAGCTATTGATAAATATTAATGAAAAAAAAAATAAAATATTTTAGAGAGGTAGGTTCAGCTAGAGTTGAGGGCAAATATAATGGAAGTGTTATAATTGACCTTAAATATAAGTTTTTGATGATCCCTGGAATTACCAATTCGATAAGATATTTACCTCACGGTATTGGAACATGTACTTATAAAGATGGACAGATTTATAAAGGCAAATGGAAAAAAGGTAAAAGGGAAGGAACAGGAAAATTAACTTGGACTAATGGTGACATTTATATTGGTCAGTGGAGAAAAGATAAACCTAATGGAAAAGGAAAATTTTATTTTAAACATGGATTTCAGGATAAAAATAAATCAGATACTTATGTAGGCCAGGTAAAAGATTGGTTAAGACATGGTAAAGGAACATACACTTGGGTTAGTCAAAAAATGAAATATCAAGGTAACTGGAAAAATAATAATCGTCATGGTTATGGAGAATATAAAGAAGGTAATAGTATTTACACAGGAAATTGGAAAGATGATAAACGATGGGGTAAAGGTAAAATCACTATTAAAAAGCAACATTCCATTTCAGGAACTTTCAGACATACAGATTTAAAAGGAAAAGTGACAATGGATTTTTGGAAACCATTTCATATCACTTCTTCTACCAAAGCAAGAAAATATATTGGAAATATACACAACGAAACTTTTCAGCCACATGGGAAAGGTTATTTTATTTTGAAAGGTAAAAAGGTAGCTGTTGGAATTTGGAAGGATGGAGCTTTAGATAATGGTAAAACAATTACCGAAAAAATATTTAAAATTAATGGAATACTAGTTGGTAGAAAAAGAGTTATTTATTGGAAAAAAAACTTCCCTGTAAAAACTAAATTTTTAAAAAAATAACCTTAAAATGGCTTATCCTAATTTAAAATCATCAAATTTACTTCCAAATGATATGTTTTTTATGTTTGATTGCGGAGATTTATGGATAAGAAAAAATGTAAATTTTCAAGATGATCTTGATGTATGTTTTGAAAAAGTAGTTTTACCTTCCATATTAGAATTAGAAAATAGTGAAATAGAGAGTTTAGGTTGCACGATGAGATATACAGTTCCGTTTTTTGAGCAAATTAAAGATCTCAAAGAGAATCAATCCTATCAAATAATTGAAGAAACAGAAATTACAGACAAAGGTGAGATTTTAAATGAAAATCATAATGAAAATTTTATAGATCTAATAGACTTTAATAAAAATATACTAACAATAATAGACGATATTTTTTTATACCCTCCAGAGTTATTAATTCAGTTAATTGGTAAATTTAAAAATGTTAAAACTATTAATCTTATGATGACTAAGATGAGAGGGGGATTTTTAGAACTGTCTGATGATGAGGATGATTATATAAATAATACTCTTAAAAATCCAAAATGGTGGACTTGTAATATGAATTTAGATGATAACAAATTTTTAGACGATTTAAAAAAGATAAGAGCTGGGGTAGACTTTTCAATAAAATTTGATTTTACATCTTTTCCAGACGATGAAAGAAAGATATTGGAGAAAGAGATTGGCTAACAAAAAGTGGGATATTGTATTAAGAAAATGAATTTAAAATTATTATCAAAATGTTCTGAATGTGGAGAAATTAAAGCATTGTTAACTGAAATTGGAAGTACTTTAGAAGTGGTCTATATGTGTAACGATTGTTACATGTCCAAATATTCATACGATGAGCGCAAAGAGATAGAAAAAGATTACGTAATACCGACGTTTTTAAAAAACTAGTTATGGAAATTTTAACATGGATCTTTGGAATAGCTTTTGTTTTTGTTTGGATATGTTGGTTTGTATTAAAATTAATTGGTAACAAAAATTCTGATATACCTCCGGGCAGATACCCTCATCATAAAGATAAAAAAAGGAAGAGAAAGATATAGGATATTATAGGATAACTCAGACCATTCTCGGACATAGAGAGATAAAATAAAAAAAATTTACTTATTCATCTTGTTCAATTATAAATATTAGCATAAACACTCATGAAATTCATTAATGCCCTCGTGGTGAAATTGGTAGACACAAAGGACTTAAAATCCTTGCCGCTTGCGGAGTGCCAGTTCGAGTCTGGCCGAGGGCACCACTAAATGAAAAGATTCAATATAATTTCTGATAAAAATCCCAAGTCTTTAAAAATTAAAGCCTTATTTCAAAAGAAAATAAAAAAAAATGCATTAAAGAAATCTAATTTTACTATTGTAATTGGTGGGGATGGCTTCATGCTTCAAACACTAAAAAAGAATAAAGATTCAAAAAAATCTTTTTATGGTGTTAATTCTGGTAATTATGGTTTTTTGATGAATAAATTTTCATTTAAAAATATTATTCAAAATTTGAATAAATCCAAATTGATAAGCATATCCCCATTAGAAATGTATGTCAGAAATAATAAGAATCAAATTAAAAAACATATAGCGATTAATGAAGTTTCAATTTTACGACAAAGTAGACAAGCCGCTTCATTATCAATTAATAATGGTTCAAAAAAAATAATTAAAAAATTAGTTTCTGATGGCGTATTAGTGTCAACCCCAGCTGGTAGTACTGCTTACAACCTTTCAGTTCATGGACCTATCTTAAGCCTTAACTCTAAAAAATTATCAATATCACCAATAAGTCCTTTTAGACCTAGAAGATGGAAAGGAAAAATTGTAGGCGATAAATCAAAAATAATTATTAAAAATTTAAATCCTAAAAAAAGACCAATTAGTGCAGTAGCAGATAATGTTGAGGTTAGAAATGCAAAGAATGTTACTGTGAAAACAAATAAAAAAATAAAATTTAATCTTTTATACGATAAAAACAGTAGTCTTCAAAAAAAAATTAAAATTGAACAATTAAGAAAAGAAACATCGTAAGGTGAAAAAGCTATTTGCTGGCACAACTTTATTTGTAATTATTTTAATATTAATCTTTAATAACTATATAATTGAAAAATATATCATTTATAAATTATCAAAATGGGTAGAAAAAGATATTATGTTTAAGGAATTTGATTATAAATTTCCTAATTTAATAAAGATTAAAGAGCTCAATATTAAAAATTCTGATCATGTTTACTATGAAAATATTTTTGAAGCAAATCTTGTCTCAATCAATATTGATTTAAGTAGTTATATCTTTAACCAACTAGTGATAATTAACGATTTAAAAATCAAAAATCCAAACTTCTATTTGGAACTTATTGTAAGAAAAAATGAAACTAAAGATAATTCTGAAAATGATAAAAAAATTATTTTTGAGGACAATATAGGAATAGCTAAAAAGATAAGTGAAAATTTACCCGATAAAATATGGCCAGTGAAAAAAAAGGATAAAAACTTTATAATTTATAAAAGTTATATAGATAACGGGACAGCTTTTATTAAAATATCTACAATTAAAGATGAGTCAAAGATTAGTTTATCGAGCTTTGAATTTTCAAATGTAGGAAATCAAAAAGGTTTTCAACATTATAAAGATGTATTAAAAGTCATTTTTTTTGATATCTTTGCAAGAGAAAAAGATTTAGCCAAAAAAAAAATTTTGAAAGAAGCCTATAAGTTCTAGCTTTTAATGAAATAAGTATATAATTTTATTAAATATAATGAGAATTTCAAAAGCTATAATTTTAGCAGCCGGCATAGGAAGAAGAATTAAGAAATTAAGCTCAAACAAACCTAAATGTTTGATTAGAATTCCTAAGAAAAAAACTTCAATAATTGGAAGACAAATAAAGTTATTAACAAGGAATAAAATAAAAGATATTTTAGTTATAACTGGTTACAAATCTAATATTTTAAAAAAAGAGGTATCAAAATATAAAAACGTAAGAGTAGGATATTACCCAAATTATAAATTAACGAATAATTTAAACACACTTCTTTATTTTAAAAATGAACTTAATAGTAGTTTAATTTGCTTATTTGCAGATGTGGTTTTCGATAAAAAAATTTTAGATAATCTAATAAAAAAAAATAAAGATATAGTTGCAACAATAGATACAGGCAAATCTTTAAAAGACACCATGAGAGTAAAAGTAAAAAAAGAGAGATTAATTGACATTGGTTCACATATTTCAACAAAAAACGCTGATGGTAATTTTATAGGTGTATGTAAATTTTCAAAAAAAGGTTCAAAAATACTTAAAAAAAATTTATTAAGTCTAAAAAAAAATTATGAAGATTATTATACTGTTGCAATTAAAAAAATGATTAAAAATAAACAACCAGTGAATTTTTTTGACTGCAAAAGTATGTACTGGAAAGAAATCGATACAGTTGAAGATTATAAAGAACTAAAAAAAAATTTTTATTAAAATATAAATTTTTCTTTAATTTGGTTTATATTTCTTACTCTAAGTAAGTTGTCTAATGTTTTATTCTTAACATAGGCAACATGAAAAACACTACCCTTATAATTCAAAAATTTTTTAATATCTTTTTTTAGGTTTTTTTTATTTTTGGTCAAAATAAAACCCTTAAAACCTATGGCTTTTGAAAATTTCTCGAAATCCATATTAAATTTTAAATCAATATTACCTACCGACTCATGCTTATCATTTTTTAACATTAAATATTTAAAATTTTTTTTTGATAAATTTCCACTATTAACTAAAGATCCCATATGCATTAAGAATGAACCATCTCCATCTACACAAATTGTATTTCTATTATTTTTGTCAAATAAATTACTTCCTAAAGCAACAGCAGCTGTATGCCCCATAGCACCGATAAGGTAAAAAATTTTTCTAGAAATATTTTTTTCTATACTTAATTGATATAATTCTCTCGAATTATATCCTACTGAACTAAAAAATTTATCAGATTTAGATGATTGTGATAATAATTCCAATAAAACATCAGATCTTTTAAGATTGTAACTGTTATATTGTTTTTTAATTATTTTTGAGTCATCAAATGTTTTTTTGTTAACTAAAATTGCAACCACTCTAGATTTTTTTTTTGAAAATTTAATTAATTCTTTTATTTTTGGAAGAGATTTTTTGTTAATTAGTTCTTGAAACTTAATTCCAAAAGAGGTCAAAGTTTTTTTTAAAATTTTTCCCTGGACAATATGTTGTTTTTCGTCTTTAAATTTTGGATGGCCTCTCCATCCAATCAAAAGAATTGCAGGCAAATTATAAATTTCTTTACTAATTAAATTAGTTATAGGATCAGTAGCATTTCCGAGTCCAGAATTTTGCAAATATATTAGTGGAACTTTTTTAGTTGATAAATAATATCCGGTCGCAAAAGAGACTGCGGTCCCCTCATTTGCTAAAACGTAGTTTTTTTTTAAATTTTTGACAAATGGATAGACACAACTATCTGGTACTCCACAAAAAAAATTTATTCCAGTTTTATTTAAAAATTTAATAAAATCTTTAGGATCTAACATTATATATTTCTAATTGCTTAATAGTTTAAAGTAATTTACTTAAGAATTTTATATACATCATATATATTAAATTTAAATGAAAAAATATCAATTTGTACCAACTTTGATTTATTTAACAGGACTGTCTTCTTCTGGAAAAACAACTTTATCAAAATTACTTAAAAAAAAATTTGGAGCATTAGGAGTTAATTCAAAATATATTGATGGTGATTTGTTTAGAAAAAAATTCAAATTAAATAAATATGACCCTAAATCTAGACAAAAAGTTGCAGTTAAAAAATTTAGATATGCTCAAAAATTTTTAAAAGAAAAAAAAATGATTATCATTTCTGGGGTTGGTGCAAAAATTAAATCAAGGCGCAATCTAAGAAAAAAATTTAATGATTATATTGAAATACGTGTAGATTGCCCAATCAGGATCTGTCAGCTAAGAGACAAAAAAAAACTATATTTAAAAAAAGATAATAATAAATCTATAAATAATTATTATGAAAAGGGTAATACTCATAATCTCATTGTTAATTCTCATAAAGAAAGTAAAAGTCAAAATATAAAAAAAATTATTGAATACTTAAAAAAAAATAAATTGATCTTTTTAAAATAGAAATGAAAAACTTTAAAAAACATCTTGTATGATTAACAAAAAAATAGATAAATAAATTAATATTTATGAAAAAAAAAGTTTATATTGGTTTAGCTTCAGATATTATTAATGAAGCGCATATAAATTTATTCAAAAAAGCTAACAAGATTGGGAAACTTACAGTTGGATTATTTAGTGACAAAGCTGTTACTGAATATAAAAAATTATTAAATCTTAGTTATGAAAAAAGATATAATCTTATTTCTTCTATCAAATACATAGACAATATAATCAAACAAAATGAGTATGATTATTCAAAAAATTTAAATTTATTAAAACCTGATTTTGTTATCCATGGCAATAAATGGAGAGGACTTAATGGTTTATCAATAAGAAAAAAGATTATCCAAACTTTAAAAAAATGGAATGGTAAATTAATAGAAGTTAATTACGATCATGATGCAGATCAAAAAAATTATGATATTGAAAAAAATATATTAACTCCAGATAATAGAATTTCAAAATTGAGAAGATTAATGAAATCAAAAGACATTGTTAGAGTTTTAGAATCACACAATTCATTGACCGGATTAATCATTGAGAAAATGGCTATAAATAAAAAAAATAAATTAAAAGAGTTTGATTGTATGTGGTCATCTAGTTTAACTGACTCAGCAACCAAAGGAAAACCTGACAATCAATCAGTTGATTATTCTTCGAGAATAAGAACCTTAAATGATATGCTTGATGTTACAACTAAACCTTTAATATTTGATGCAGATAATGGTGGTCAAATTGAACATCTATCTTATTTGGTAAAATCTTTAGAGAGAACCGGGGTGTCTTCAATAATAATGGAAGATAAAATTGGCTTAAAAATGAATTCCTTGTTTTCCAACCAATCTGGAGCAAAACAAGACACACCAAACACGTTTGCAAAAAAAATAAAAAAAGTTTGTAAAATTAGAAGATCTAAAGATTTTTTAGTTATCGCTAGAATTGAAAGTTTTATTTTAGGTAAAGGGTTAAAAGATGCGCTTAAAAGAGCAAAGATTTATTCTAAAGCAGGAGCAGATGCTATCTTAATTCACAGTAAAGAAAAAACTCCTAAAGAAATTTTTCAATTTTCTAAAATGTTTAGAAAGACTAAATATTCAATTCCGCTAGTCGCTGTTCCATCAACATATTCAAAAGTTTACGAAAAAGATCTTATTAAAAATGGTTTTAAAATAGTTATTTATGCAAATCATTTATTAAGAGCCGCTTATCCAGCAATGGAGTTTGTGGGTAAAAAAATTCTTCAAAACTCAAGATCTTTTGAAATTGAAAATAAAATTATACCTATAAAAAAGATAATCAACTTGATTGAAAATGAATAACCTAAATCAACATTTAGAATAAAAATTTAATTTTATAAAAATATTTAAAGTTGATTTTATTGTGATGGTGCCCCCGCACGGATTCGAACCGCGGACCTATTGATTACAAATCAATTGCTCTACCAGCTGAGCTACAAGGGCATGCGCAATAATTATTAATTATTTATTGATTAATCAACTGTTTTTTTTAAATAACTTAAATGATGAAATACTATAGCAGCACTATTTGATATATTTAAGCTTTCTATCTTTTTATTAATATCTATTTTAACTAAAAAGTCAGCATATTTAGATGTATGTTGATGCAACCCAAAGCCTTCCGACCCAAATAATAAAATACAATTTCCTTTCCACTCAATATCAGTAAAATTTTTCTTTCCCTCACCATCAAAACCGTAAACCCAAAAATTTTTATCTTTTAAATTTTTTAAAGTTGAATTGATATTTGAAACCTCAAAAATATTAATATATTCAATTGCTCCACTTGCTGCTTTAAACATCAGTTTGCTTTCATTAGGAAAATTTCTTTCTTTTATAATAATTCCGTCAACACCAAAAGCTGCAGCACTTCTAATTAAAGAACCTATATTTCTAGGATCTGTAACACCATCTAAACAAACAAGTGTTATATTATTTTTATTTTTAATATAATCTTTTAGATTTGGTCTTTCCAAGTGTTCAATTTCAGCTACATAACCTTGATGTAACAAATTTTCTTTAGTACTATATTTATCTAATTCTTTTTTTGTTTTAAAATAGACTTTAACATCGTCTAGAAGATTTTTTTTTGGATTTTTTCTATGTATATTTTTTTTACTTTCCTCGGTTAAAAAAACTCTTAAAACCTTTCTTTCTGGGTTTTTAAGTGCTTCGATTACAGCATGCTGCCCAACAATAAAAAATGACGATTTGTTCATAAATTAATCATATTTTGCTCGTTTTTTTGTATATTTTATTAATAAATCTCATATTGCAATTATACAAATAAAATATATAAAACGCGTGTTGTTTGAAGCTTAATTGAACAAGGGGACACTTCCCCATAAAAGGAGGGGTTCCAGAGCGGTCAAATGGGGCGGGCTGTAAACCCGTTGACTTCGGTCTTCGAAAGTTCGAATCTTTCCCCCTCCACCATTCAATATAAACTTTGAATAACACTGGAGTGTTACTCTTGGGGTTGTGCGGGTGTAGTTCAATGGTAGAACGCTAGCCTTCCAAGCTGGATGTAAGGGTTCGATTCCCTTTACCCGCTCCAAGAAAAAATTATAAAAAAAAAATGTGAGGAATTAAAGTAATGTCAAAAGAAAAATTTGTAAGAAATAAACCGCATTGTAATATTGGTACAATCGGTCATGTCGACCACGGTAAAACAACTTTAACTGCAGCTATAACTAAAGTTTTATCAGAAACAGGAGGAGCACAAGCAGTAGCTTATGATCAAATTGATAAAGCTCCTGAGGAAAAAGAACGAGGTATCACTATCTCAACTGCTCACGTAGAATATGAAACTGAAAAAAGACATTATGCCCATGTAGATTGTCCAGGTCATGCTGACTATGTTAAAAACATGATAACAGGTGCCGCTCAGATGGATGGTGCTATCTTAGTTGTTAATGCAGCTGATGGTCCTATGCCACAAACTAGAGAACATATTCTTTTAGCAAGACAAGTTGGTGTACCAGCTATTTGTGTTTATTTAAATAAAGTTGACCAAGTTGATGATAAAGAAATGATAGAGTTAGTTGAGGAGGAAATAAAAGAGTTATTAACTTCTTATAAATTTCCAGGTGATAAAACTCCAATCGCTAAAGGTTCAGCTCTTGCAGCTGTTGAGGGAAGAGATGATGAAATCGGAAAAAACTCTATTTTGGAATTAATGAAAAATGTTGATGCATTTATTCCACAACCTGACAGACCAAAAGATAAACCATTCTTGATGCCAGTTGAGGACGTTTTTTCAATTTCAGGAAGAGGAACAGTTGCTACTGGTAGAGTAGAGTCTGGTGTCCTTAAAACTGGTGATGAGTTAGAAATAGTTGGTATTAGAGAAACTAAAAAATCAGTTTGCACAGGAGTCGAAATGTTTAGAAAACTTTTAGATTCAGGAGAAGCAGGTGACAACGTTGGTGTTCTCTTAAGAGGAGTAGAAAGAACTGATATTGAAAGAGGTCAAGTTCTTTGTAAACCAGGTTCGGTTACACCACATACTAAATTTGAAGCTCAAGCTTATGTTCTAAAAAAAGAAGAGGGTGGAAGACATACTCCTTTCTTTACAAAATATAGACCTCAATTTTATTTTAGGACGACTGATGTTACCGGCGAAGTTGAACTTCCTTCCGGAACAGAAATGGTTATGCCAGGGGATGATGCAAAATTTACAGTTAAACTAATAACTCCAATTGCAATGTCGGAAAAATTAAATTTTGCAATTAGAGAAGGTGGTAGAACAGTAGGAGCTGGAGTAGTAACAAAGATTATAGAGTAAGCTCTATGATAGGAGTGTAGCTCAATTGGTAGAGCGCCGGTCTCCAAAACCGGAGGCTGAGGGTTCGAGTCCCTCCGCTCCTGCCAATAAAAAAATTTTAATTATGAAAAACCCAATTAAATTTATTCAGGAAGTAAAACAAGAAGCTTTTAAAGTTACTTGGCCTACAGGAAAAGAGACAGTTCAAGGCGCACTAATGGTCTTTGTTATGGCAGTGGTAATGTCGTTGTTTTTTTTGCTTTTAGATCAAGTTTTAAAGTTTTTTTTAGAACTACTTTTGAAAGTGAGCATTTAAAATGAAGAATTGGTATATTGTTCAATCACATTCTAGCTTTGAAAATAAAGTTGCTGGTTTAATTAAAGAAGAAGCAGAAAAAGCCAAAATTTCAGAAAAATTTGAAGAAATTGTAGTTCCAACACATGATGTAACTGAGGTAAAAAGAGGAAAAAGAATTCAAAGAAAAAAAAAATATTTTCCAGGATATGTTTTAATTAAATCAGAAATGGATAACAGCATATACCACATGATCAAGGGTATTAAGAGAGTGAGTGGTTTTTTAGGAACAAAAGGAATGCCAGTACCCGTATCAGACAAGGAAATTGAGAAAATTTTAGGTCAAATAAAAGATGGTGTAGCGCAACCAAAGTCTGGTATAGAATATAGTGTAGGGGAAAAAGTACAGGTTGTTGACGGACCTTTTGCATCTTTTAGTGGTTTAGTTGAAGGTATAGATGAAGAAAAAGCTAGACTTAAGGTTTCAGTTTCTATATTTGGTCGTCCTACGCCTGTTGAATTAGAATATAATCAAGTGGAGAAAACAAGTTAATGGCTGCAAAAAAAGAAATTAGTGGATTTATAAAACTACAAATTAAGGGTGGACAAGCTAATCCCGCACCTCCTGTTGGACCAGCACTAGGTCAGCGTGGAGTAAATATAATGGAATTTTGTAAAGCTTTTAATGATAAAACAAAATCTTTAGCTGGTAAACCGGTTCCTGTAGAAATTACTGTTTATAAGGATAAAAAATTTGATTTTAAAATTAAATCACCTCCAGCATCATTTTTTATTAGAGAAGCAGCAAAATTGAAAAGTGGTTCTAAAGAACCTGGTCGAAATATAGTTGCATCAATTACTAAAAAACAGGCTGAGGAAATTGCTAAACAAAAGATGCAAGATTTGAACGCTTTAGATCTTGATCAAGCAGTTAAAATTATTTCTGGATCAGCAAGATCTATGGGAATTGAGGTTAAAGAATAATGTCATCTAAAAGATTTAAAAAATTACCTGATAATACTTTAGATTTACCTTCGGAAGTAATAGAAAAATTATTACCTTTAATTAAAAAAAACTGCACTACCAAATTTGATGAGTCAGTTGATTTAAGTTTTCAAATAAATAACAAACAAAAGAAAAATGAAGTAAACATCCGAACAGTAATAAATCTTCCTGGCGGTACTGGTAAAAAAGTCAAAGTTGCAGTCGTTTGTGAGGAGAATAAGTCATCAGAAGCCAAGGATGCTGGGGCAGACTTAGTCGGTGGAGATGAGTTTATAGAAAAAATTAAATTAGGAGAAATAAAATTTGAAAAATTAATTTGTACCCCATCAATGATGATAAAATTATCAAAGCTTGGTAAAGTTTTAGGACCCAAAGGTCTTATGCCTAATCCTAAACTTGGTTCTGTAACAGAAGATCTTAAGAAAGCTGTTACAGACGCGAAATCTGGTCAAGTTGAAATCAGAAATGATAAAGATGGAAATATAGGTTTAAGTATAGGAAAAAAATCTTTTAATGATGATCAGCTAGTAAAAAATTTTACAGCTGTTTTAGAGACCCTTGAGAAAGAAAAAGTTAACAATACTATTAAAGGTGATTTAATACGATCTGCTTTTATTACATCAACAATGGGAAAATCATATAAAATCAAAATAGGAAAAAATATATAAATTATGATGAATAAAGAACAAAAGAAAAATTATATTGACAATATGAGCTCTCAATTTGAGAATAGTAAAGCAATAATGGTTACACATTATCAAGGTTTAACTATGCCTCAATTAGATGAATTAAGAGCTAAGATGAGAGATCATGGAATAGTTTTTAAAATTACAAAGAACAGAATTACCAAATTGGCACTGCAAAAAACTAAGTGTAAAGATTTGTCAGATTTATTTTCAGGGCCAACTGCTGTTGCTTTTGGCGAAGACGCAATAATGTCAGCAAGAATATTATCTAAGTTCGCAAAAGATAATGAGAATCTTAAGCTTATAGGTGGTATCATGGATAATGAAATCCTCGATCAAGCTGGAATTCAAAATATTGCAAATTTGCCTACTTTGGACGAGGCAAGAGCCAATATTGTTGGAATTCTTAACGCACCAGCCTCAAAATTAGTAAGTATTTTACTTGCACGATCGGAAAAAATGAGTAGTTTGTCACCAGAAATTTCAGAAAAACAACCTTAAGAGTGTGATATGCCAGATCTAAATAAAATTATAGAAGATTTATCAAATTTGACAGTAGCTGAAGCTGCTGATCTTTCAAAACAACTAGAGGAAAAATGGGGAGTTAAACCCATGGCAGCAGCAGCACCAGCAGCAGCAAGTGGTGGTGACGCAGCAACAGAGAAAGATGAGTTTACAATAATGCTAGTTTCAGCAGGTGATAAAAAAATTAACGTTATCAAAGAGGTAAGAGCAGCTACTTCTTTGGGATTAAAAGAAGCAAAAGATTTAGTTGAGGGAGCTCCAAAAGAAGTAAAATCAGATGTTCCTAAGAAAGAAGCTGAAGAAATCAAAGCTAAGTTAGAAGCTGCAGGCGCAAAAGTAGAACTTAAGTAAATTTAATAGGAAGAATTTAAAACTGATTAAACTTTAATCAGTTAGAAACATAGATGCAAATATCTTTTACTGAAAAAAAGAATATTAGAAAAAGCTTTGGTAAATTAAAAGAAAGTTTATCAATTCCAAACCTAATAGAAGTCCAAAAAAATTCATATAATGAATTAACAGAATTCAAATTAGAAGCAGAAATAACTAAGGGGTTTGACAGAGTATTTAAAAGCATATTTCCTATAGAAGATCTTAACGATAAAGCAACTCTAGAATATGTATCATATAGACTAGAAAAACCAAAGTTTGATGTTGAGGAATGTATTGCCAGAGGTTTGACCTACTCCTCAGCTTTAAAATGTACATTAAGATTAGTCGTTTACGAGATTAACCAAGAAAATAATTCAAAAGATATACTTTCTGCTAAAGAACAAGAAGTCTATATGGGAGAAGTTCCGATGATGACTAATAGTGGAACATTTATTACTAATGGAGTTCAAAGGGTTGTTGTTAACCAGATGCATAGAAGTCCAGGGGTATTTTTTGATCATGATAAAGGCAAAACTCATGCAAGTGGTAAATTATTGTTTAATTGTAGGGTAATTCCAAACAGAGGCTCGTGGTTAGATTTTGAGTATGATGTTAAAGATTTTTTGTATTTTAAAATTGATAGAAAGAAAAAAATTTTAGCTTCAACGTTATTATTAGCATTAGGTTTTACAAAAAATGAAATTGTAAATGAATTTTATGATAGTGAACAATTCAGTTTTGATAATAAAACAGAAAAATGGAAAACAAAGTTCAATCCAGAAAACTACAAGGCGAAAAATTTTTCAGAGGAAGTTGTAGATGCTAAAACAGGGAAAATTGTAATTAAGCTTGGTGAAAAAATAAATTATTTAAATGCTAAAAAATTAGCTAATGATGGTTTAAAAGATATTTTAGTATCTAGAGAGTCTTTATTTGGTAAATTTTTACATAAGGATATTAAAATTAATGATGAAGAAGGTGGTACATTTAAAATAGGAACAGAACTAAATGACACTGTCATTCAACAAGTTTTAGATGCCAGTATACATACTTTAGAAATTTCAATCACAAATTCTATAAATAAAGGTCCATATTTATTAACAACAATCTTAAATGACAAAAATAACTCTAAAGATGAGGCGATAACAGAAATTTATAAGATGTTAAGACCAGGTGAACCACCAACAATTGAGATTGCAAACCAAATATTTAATAATTTATTTTTTAGCTCTGATAGATACGATTTGTCTGATGTTGGAAGGGTAAAAATGAATTCAAGATTAGATCTTGAATGCTCTGATAAAATTACGATTTTAAGAAATGATGACATCATAGCAATAATTCATAAGATGCTCGATCTAAGAGATGGAAAAGATGAAGTCGACGACATTGATCATCTTGGAAACAGAAGAGTTAGATCAGTTGGTGAATTAGTTGAAAACCAGGCACGTATTGGTGTTTATCGAATGGAAAGAGCTATTAAAGAGAAGATGACCACTCTTGATGTCGAGTCCGCAATGCCCCAAGACCTAATTAATGCAAAACCATTAACTGTTTCTTTAAAAGATTTTTTTGCTAGTTCACAATTATCTCAGTTTATGGATCAAACAAATCCTTTGTCAGAAATAACTCACAAGCGAAGAGTTTCTGCTTTGGGTCCTGGCGGTTTAACTAGAGAGAGAGCTGGTTTTGAAGTTCGTGACGTTCACCCTACACATTATGGACGTATTTGTCCCATCGAAACACCTGAGGGGCCAAACATTGGCTTAATAAATAGTCTATCTACTTATGCAAAAATAAATAAATACGGATTTATTGAAAGTCCTTATAAAAGAGTAAAAAATGGTGTTGTTCAAGATAAAGTTGAATATCTTTCAGCAATGGAGGAGACCAAGTTTACAATAGCACAAGCGAATACTAAAATAGATAAAAATGGAAAGATTATAGAAGATCTAGTTTCTTGTAGACAAAATCTAAATTTTTTATTATCTAAGCCTGAAATCATAGATTATATCGATGTTTCTCCAAAACAACTAGTATCAGTAGCCGCTTCTTTGATACCTTTTTTAGAAAATGATGATGCTAATAGAGCTTTAATGGGGTCAAACATGATGAGACAAGCAGTGCCCTTATTAAAACCCGAATCTCCTTTAGTTGGCACAGGGATAGAAAGTGATGTTGCGCTAGATTCTGGAGTTACAATTGTTGCAAGAAGAGATGGTGTAGTTGATAAAATTGACGGAAAAAGAATTGTTGTTAAGGTAACTGAAGAAACTGATCTTACAAAATCAGGTGTTGATATTTATAATCTTCAAAAATTTAAGAGGTCTAATCAAAATACTTGTATAAACCAGAGGCCTTTAGTTAGAGTAGGTGATAAAGTTAAATCAGGAGATATAATTGCTGATGGTCCATCTACTAGGTTAGGAGAATTAGCTTTAGGTAAAAATGTAACGGTAGCCTTCATGCCATGGCAAGGCTATAATTTTGAAGACTCTATTTTGATTTCAGAAAGATGTGTAACAGATGATGTCTTTACCTCAGTTCACATTGTTGAATACGAAATAATGGCTAGAGACACTAAACTAGGTGAAGAGGAGATAACAAGAGACATTCCTAATGTTAATGAGGAAGCACTTAAAAATTTAGATGAGTCAGGTATCGTATATATTGGTGCAGAGGTTCATGCAGGAGATATTTTAGTTGGTAAAGTAACTCCAAAAGGTGATAGCGCTTCAGGTCCTGAGGAAAAATTATTAAGATCAATTTTTGGTGAAAAAGCTATAGATGTTACTGATACCTCTTTGAGAATGTCACGAGGTAGCAGTGGAACAGTTGTAGATGTCAAGGTTTTCAATAGACATGGTATAGAGAAAGATGAAAGATCGATTACAATTGAAAGAGCTGAGATCGATCAAGTTCAGCAAGATAAAATCGTAGAAGAAGAGATATTAGAAAGAAGCATTAAACAAAGAGCCGCACAGATACTTAATGGGGCTTCCTTGTCAAAAAAGATTAAAGAAATTGAAGTTGGATCTAAATTAGATTTTGAAACTATAAACAAACTTTCTATAAATGATGTATTTAAAATAACTGTTGGAAATTCAAATCAAGAATCTTCATTAGCTCAAATAAAAGATCAATATAATAAAGCTAAACAAGATATTACAGATCGATTTGAGGATAAAGTTTTAAAAATTAGAAGTGGTGATGATTTATTACCTAGTGTTATGAAAATGGTAAAAGTTTTTGTAGCAATCAAAAGAAGATTGAGACCAGGTGATAAAATGTCAGGGAGACATGGAAATAAAGGCGTTGTAAGTAAAATTGTTCCAGTGGAAGACATGCCTTATAGAGAAGATGGAAGACCAGTTGATATAGTTTTAAATCCACTTGGTGTTCCAAGTAGGATGAATGTTGGGCAAATTTTAGAAACTCATTTAGGATGGGCATGTAAAGAATTTGGTCAAGAGGTTAAAAAACTTGTTAATGAAAATAACAAGAAAATAGAAAAAACAGAACAAATCGCAAAGTTCCTCAAATCTGTTTATGGCGAAGAAATTTTTGAGGAAAAAGTAGACAAGCTTAGCAAAACAGAGTTTAGAGATTTATGTGAAAATTTACAAAATGGTATAGCAATTTCAACACCAGTTTTTGATGGGGCAAAAGAAAAAGACGTAACTAATATGTTAGAACTTGCAAAATTACCAGGATCAGGTCAGACATTTTTATGGGATGGAAGAACTGGAGAAAAATTTGATAGGCCAGTGACCGTAGGTATTATTTATATGCTTAAATTACATCATTTAGTTGAGGACAAAATCCATGCCAGATCAACTGGTCCTTACAGTTTAGTCACTCAACAACCACTTGGTGGAAAAGCTCAACTAGGAG
>CACORI010000014.1 GCA_902629585.1 uncultured Pelagibacteraceae bacterium
TTCTTTAATAGAAATATTATCAGGAAGATATACACAAAAAACTGGTGATGTAATTTATAAAGATCAAGTCATAAACGATAAGCCTCTATATGAGAGAGCACGAATGGGTATTGGAAGAACTTACCAAACTCCTGTGGTGCCTGAAGAATTAACAGTTGGAGAGACACTTAAAGCTGCAAGACAATCAACAAAACCTTATTTACCTGTGACTGATGCAGAATATGCAGCTGATTTAGTAAAATTTAAAGTTAGCTGGGATATGGCTAATACAAAATTAGAAACCTTTAATAGAAGAAAACTTTTAATGACAAGTGTTCTGATGAGAGAACCAGATATTATTTTAATGGATGAACCAGCGTCTGGTTTAATAAATGCAGAAATAGATGAAATAGATAATACATTAAGAATGTTGTCAAAAGAAATGAACATAGCAGTCTTGATTGTAGAACATAGAATTGAGTTACTAGAGACGATTGCAGACAGAGTTGTTGTTATGGATGCTGGTGAAATTATTGCAGAAGGAAATTTGGAGGATGTTATTAATAATCCTAAAGTAAAAGAGGCATATTTTGAGGGTTAAATTTTATGAGTAATATTTTAGAAATTAAAGGTTTGTCAGCAGGTTATGGTCCTTTAAGAGTTATTCACGATTTAGATCTTATAATTCAATCTGGTGAACGAGTTGGAATTGTAGGATTAAACGGACACGGAAAGACAACTTTGTTTTATGCTATTGCAGGACTTACTCATTGGCAAAGAGGCTCTATAAAGATTAGTGGGAAAGAAATTGGTCGAACTAGAAGTCAAGGACCTGGAAGGTATACCCATATAGTTGTTAAAGAAGGCTTAGCAATTATGCCTCAAGGAGATGAAATTTTTCATGGTCTTACTGTAGAAGAACATTTAGATAGTGGTGCATTCACTCCTGAGTCATGGAAAAATAGAAAACAAAAAAGAGAGGAAATTTTGGAAATTTTTGAGCCTCTAAAAAAATTAATTCACACTCCAGTAGGAAGACTTTCTGGAGGAGAAAGACGAATGGTCTCTATAGGTAGAGGTATGATGTCTGAAGCTAAGCTATATATGGCTGATGAACCAACATTGGGATTAGCACCAAAAATTGGAAAAGGTGTACTAGAAGCATTATTGAAAATTGATTTAAAAGACTCTGCGATGATAATAGCTGAACAAAACGTAGCATTATTAGAAGGAAAGGTAGATAGAATTATCGGTATGCATGCAGGCAAATTAAAAGGAGAAGCATCATCTTCTCTATCAATGGGTTTAAAAAACTAATTTATGAACGATATAATTTTTTTAATAATTAACGGTATAACGGTTGCATCTATTTATGGATTAATTGCTGTTGCAGTTTCAATAACCTGGTCAGCATTAGGTTTATTAAATTTAAGTTATGGTTTTATATTTTCGTTCGCAGGTTATGGCGCGTGGTTAGCTGAAAGACACATATATGGAGAACCAGTTTTTGTAATGTTTATGGGTATAGCTGCAGGAGTTGTAGGAGGTATTATGGTTTGTTTGCTTGTATTTATTCCTGTGCACGATAAACCTAATTTTACAATTAGAGGAATGATAGGAACACTTGCTGTTAGTTTAATTGGTGGTCAAATTTTACTTCAAAATTTTGGTCCAAAAGCAAAACTTCTCCCAGAATTTTTTGGTTATGGTAAAATCAAAATTTTAGACGTTACACTTACTGCAGACAAAATTGGAATAATTTGCTCATCAATTTTAATGCTTACAATTGTTGTAAGATGGATGAAATCTAGCAGAAGAGGATTGGAAATTAGAGCGATGATGATGAATCCTCATGCTGCAAGTATTGTTGGGATTGGAGTGCGAAAGACAGGAATATATGTAATGGCAGTGACTGGTGCTATGACTGGTCTTTCAGCTGCACTTCTATCTCAAACATATTATCTATCTCCATTTAGTGGTCTGACACCAATGATTAAAGGTGTAAGTATAGCTTTAATGGGTGGACTAGGAAGTGTTAAAGGAGCTGTTATTGCAGCAATAATTCTTGGATTTAATGAGGCACTAACTACAAAATTTTTGGGTGGAAGATATGTTTTAATGACTCAATTTGCACTAATTATAATCGTACTTATCATCAGGCCTAGAGGAATAGCTGGTATATTAGATAAAGCGAGAGAAGCATGAGCGATATCAAAACAAAAAAAAGAAAAACCTGGAAAAATCCATTGGCAGTATGGGGCGCCAAAGGTGGGAATTACGAAGTTCCAACACCTGAGTGGAAGAATCCACATCAAATTTGGAAAGATACTAAAGCATTTAAGGTGCCAACAACTAAAATTGGAAGATTTCATTACGAATATAAGTCAAGCAATCATGGAGAAAAAATTTGGAATAGACTTAGATGGTGGCCAACTAGAAGAACAATATTATGGACACAAGGAGTATATAATAGGAAAAGTCTTAAACCAGAAAAAATTAGAAAAGATAAAAGACCAATATTTTGGTTCTTAAGTTTACTAGCTTTAGCAATAATGCCTTTTATTTTACCAGATGGATATAAAAATAGCTTGCTAACTGCTGGAGGAATTTTTGGAATTTATGCATCAATAAATCTTTGCTGGACACTTGTAATTGGAACTGCAGGAATATTCTCTTTAGCTACATATGCCATTGTTGGAATGTCAGCATTTTTAACTACCTGGTTATCAATTAATTTGGGCTTACCCTGGTGGATGTTACCTATGATTGGTATGTTTGTTGGCCTAGCTTTTGGAGTTATTATAGCCCTACCCGCTTTAAGATTAGATGGATTTTATTATGGACTTTTAACTCTAGGTCTTAACGAGCTTTGTAGAGTATTTATCACAACTTCACACGCATTTGGTGCTGCATCAGGTGGACTGTATGGAGCGGACACTTTTATTAATGATAACTGGGCACCCATGGCACAAACTCTTGTGCAATATTACTCTGGATTTGCATTATTAATTGCTGCACTTTTTCTATTTAGATTTGTAGATGGTAAAAGATTAGGTAGAATTCTAAAATTAGCACCTGAAAAAAAAGAAGCGTTTGCAGAAGCATCAGGTGTTAACTATAAAAGGGCAAGAGTTACTGTCTTTTTAATATCATCAATCGCATTAGGATTTATAGGAGGATTTTATGCTGCTTATTATAGAGGCAGTGCATTTGATATATTCTCTTTTCATACAGTAATCATGGGATTAGCAATGATTACAATTGGTGGTATTGGAAGAGCTGATGGTGCTGTAGCAGGTACTTTAATTATAGTAGTTTTAGATAGAGTTCTAGTAGAACTTGGTCCATATAGATATATCATAATAGGATTGATAATGATGTTTACAATTCTTTTTTTGAAAAATGGATTATTTGGAATAAGAAAACAATTCAGAGATTGGAGAGATAAAAAGAAAGGTGAAGCAAGATCATCTAGATTAGAAAGAGGAGGAGAAATGTTACCAGAGCAAGCGACTGAGATAGACAATAAAGATGAAATATATAGAAAAAGATATGACAAAATGCAAAGAGAGTTTTTAAAAACTCTAATTTGCGATGAGATAATTGAAGAGCATAAACAAAAACCTTTAGGACAGCACAGTGAGGCTTTGGAAAGAGTTTGTTATTATTTTAGACGAGGTGCTATGAATGATAAATATGTTGTAAAATGTGAAGTGCCTTTTAAGAAATATAAAATAATGGCTCTTTCAGGAGTGAGGGGCAGATCGCCTAGACTAGTTGAGGACAAAATATATGATACAGTTGAAGCTGCTTATCATGGGCTGTTCTTAAGAAGAATTCAAGATTTAATGGAGGCATAAAATGGCAGAAATAAAAGTATTTGGATATACAGATAAAATCTCAGTTAAACCAGGAGATAAAATAAATTTTCATGTGTCTGCAGATGGAACTAAAACTGCAAATGCACAATTAGTAAGATTAATTCACGGAGATGAACATCCTAATGGACCTGGATATATGGATGAAGAAGTGGATTGTGAACTGAATGGTGTTTGGAATGTAAAAAAACAATTTACTCAACTTGGTTCATTTTTAAAAGTTGAAGATCCAAATAATCATCTTGCTATCGATGGAGACTTTACTGTTTTTGGATATATCAATTCTTCAACACCTCATACTGGAGCTCATCAGTGGATATTTTGCAGATGGAATAATAAAACAAATGAAGGTTATGGAATAGGTATTAATAAAGATGGTCATTTAGAATTAGTAGTTGGTGATGGAAAAGAAGTTGACTATTTAGTCTCAGAGTTACCAATAGTTAAAAAGATTTGGTATTTTGTAGCTGCAACATTTAATTATAAGACAAAAGAAGCCACTTTATATCAAGAGGGAGTAGTTAATCGTTATAACTCATTACTTGGAAAAGTTGTTCCTTACGACTACAGGTCTCACACAAAAACAACTTTTAGATTTAAACAAAAAAATAATCCTAAAACACCTTTTATAGTTGCAGGAGCAATTGATAATCATGAATTGAGAGGTGATTTTGTTTCTGGAACTTTTGCAGGAAAAGTAGATAGACACGGTGTTTGTAATAGAGTTTTATCTAAAGATGAATTAGATAAAATGAAACTGGGTGAAATGCCACCAAAAGAAAACATTGTTGCCTATTGGGATACTACTGAAGGATATAATGAAAATGGTATTAGCAATACTGTAATTGATATTGGTCCGAACAAATTAAATTCAATTGGGTATAATCATCCTGTCAGGGCAATGACCGGTTGGAATTGGTCTGGTAAAAATGACTGTTTTAGACTTGCACCTAAAGAGTATGGGGGAATAGATTTTCACCCTGACTCTATTACTGATGCAAAATGGGACGTTACAAATTCATTAACAATCCCAGATAATTTAAAGAGCGGTGCGTATGCTATGAGATTAAAAGCTGGCACAAATGGAAGTCAGCTTAGTGAAGAATATATTGTGTTCTTTGTCAGGGCAAAATTTCCAAAAGCAAAAATATGTTTTTTATTTCCTACAGCAAGTTATCTTGCATATGCAAATGAAAAACTAAGTTTTGAAGCTCAAATAATTCAGCCAATGACAGGTCAACCACCAACTATTACAGATATAGATGTTGAACAATATAAAAATCCAGAGTTTGGTTTGTCAACATATGATAGTTATGCGGACGGTGGTGGAGTATGTTTTACCTCGTATCGAAGACCAGTTCTAAATATGAGACCAAAATACAGAACCTCAGGGATGGGTATCACTTGGCAGTTCCCAGCTGATTTATCAATAATTGGATGGTTAGAGCATCATTACAAAGATGATTATGAAATTCTTACAGATGAAGATGTTCATTTAGAGGGTCTTGATGCATTGAAACCTTATAATTGTGTAATATCTGGAACTCATCCTGAATATACTTCTGAAAAAATGCTTGATGCATTTGAAGATTTTGTAACAGAAGGAGGTAGATTTATTTATATGGGTGGTAATGGTTTCTATTGGGTTGTAGGTCATTATGAAAATGAACCATGGTGTTTAGAGGTAAGAAAACTAGATGCCGGGATGAGAGCATGGGCTGCTAAACCTGGAGAATATTACATGCAAACAACAGGTGAAAGAGGAGGTTTATGGAGAATGAGAGGAAGAGCTCCTCAAAAATTTACTGGTGTAGGTTTTATAGCTGAAGGTTTTGACACCGCTGAGACTTATAGAAAAATGCCAGATGCATGGCATAGAACTGTTTCTTGGATTACAGAAGGAGTTGAAGGTGAAATTTTTGGTGATCATGGGTTAGCTTATGGAGGTGCGGCAGGTATAGAGTTAGATAGATATGATCTTTCTTTAGGAACACCTCCTCATACAAAAATAGTTGCCTCATCAGGTGGTCATAGTGATAATTATGTCCTAGTAACTGAGGAGCTCCTTTATGCATATGCAGGTTTAGTTGGATCTTTGGATTATAGAATACGAGCTGATATGACTTACTTTACAGCGCCAAATGAAGGTGCAGTATTTTGTACTGGATCTATTGGTTATGGTCAGTCGTTGCCTTGTAATAATTTCCAAAATAATACATCAACAATTCTTAAAAATGTTGTAAATGCATTTTCAAAAGATAAAAAACTGCCTGGTGGATTATGGACTTTAGAGGAAAAGCAGTGGAAATAAGGTAGCTAAATGATCACATTGTTAATAGTAACCATTATTGTAATTCTTTTGGCTGCTTTGTTAGTTTTTTTATATGCTTAGAGAAATAATATGTGTGGAATAGTTGGAATTTATCTTAAGTCAAAGAAATTTGAGAATTCTTTGGGAAGCATGCTTTCGGATATGCTAGTTAATATGGGGTCTAGAGGTCCTGATAGCGCAGGGTTTGCTATCTATCAAGATGATAGTGAGGAAAATTTCAAATACTCATTATGTTTAAATGAATTCGATTTTGAAAGATTTAAAAAAGAAATTGAAAGTAAAATTAATGTTCTGGACATAAAAAAAAATTCTGATCATGTGATAATGAAAACAAAAAATGAACCAAATGAAGTAATTAAAATGATTAATAAAAATTTTAAAGAAATTTCTATTGTTGGCTATGGTAAATCAATAGAAATTTTTAAACAAGTTGGTGAACCTAAGGATGTAGTCAGAAAATTTAATCTTAAAAGTTTTAGTGGAACTCATGGTATAGGTCACACTAGAATGGCCACTGAAAGTGCAATTACCACTGAAGGTTCACATCCTTACTCTACTGGTGAAGATGAATGTTTGGTTCATAATGGATCATTATCAAATCATAATAATCTTAGAAGAAAATTAAAAAAAGAAGGAATAAACTTTAATTCTGAAAATGATACAGAAGTAGCAGCAGGATATATATCTAAAAATTTATCAAATAAAAAAAGTTTAAACGATACACTTAAGGATGGTCTTAAAGATTTAGATGGATTTTATACTTTTATCACTGGTACTAGAAAAGGTTTTGCTGTTTTAAGAGATGAAATTGCATGTAAACCAGCTGTGATTGCGGAGACGGATGATTATGTTGCTATTGCATCAGAGTTTCAAGCTATGGCTCATTTACCAAATGTAAACAATGCTAAAATTTTTGAGCCTGAACCAGGTGTAGTTTATTCGTGGGGGAATTAATGGAATTGGATTTAAAAAAAATAAATTTAAGAGACGTCAACGACAAATTACAAAATTTAGATCGAAAACAAAATCAAAGAGATTTTACAATAATAAATCCTGAGGGAAATCATGCACTATGTGCAGGTTTAACTGAGGAGATGAATGTGACAATTAAAGGTCATGTTGGATATTATTGTGCTGGCATGAATCAAAAAGCACAAATTACTATTGATGGAAACGTCGGAACTGGTGTTGCAGAAAATATGATGTCTGGAAGAGTTCATGTTAAAGGAAACGCTTCTCAATCTGCAGGTGCAACAGCACATGGGGGTCTTTTAATAATTGACGGAGATGCTAGCTCAAGGTGTGGAATATCAATGAAAGGTGCAGATATTATTGTAAAAGGTTCAGTTGGCCATATGTCAGGTTTCATGTCTCAATCTGGAAATCTAATAGTTTGTGGAGATGCTGGTGAGGCATTAGGAGACAGTTTATATGAAACAAATATCTATATTAAAGGGAGTGTTAAATCCTTAGGTGCTGACTGTGTTGAAAAAAAAATGGATAAAAAACATGTCAATAAGTTAAAAAAATTTTTAAAAGATGCTGAAATAAAAAACCATAAAGCAGAAAGTTTCAAAAGGTATGGTTCAGCAAGAAAATTATACAATTTTAAAATCGATAATAATTATTAATTATGAAAAAAAATAATAAAACTCATCCTAGACAATCTTGGACTTTCGATGAATACACAAATTCTGAAATTAGAAGAGCTGCAGCTACGGGTATATATGATATTAGGGGTGGAGGTTCAAAAAGGAAACTACCTCATTTTGACGATTTATTATTTCTAGGTGCTTCGATGTCAAGATATCCTTTAGAGGGTTATAGAGAGAAGTGTACTACAAATGTTACTTTGGGAAATAGGTATGCAAAAAAACCATTGGAACTTGATATACCAATTACTATTGCTGGAATGAGTTTTGGAGCCTTATCTGGTGCAGCTAAAGAAGCTTTAGGAAGAGGGGCAAGTGCTGCTGGTACATCAACAACTACCGGTGATGGTGGTATGACGCCTGAAGAAAGAGGACAATCGAAATATCTAGTTTATCAATTACTTCCATCAAGATATGGAATGAATCCTGATGATTTAAGAAAAGCAGATGCAATAGAAGTGGTCATAGGACAGGGTGCTAAACCTGGAGGCGGAGGAATGTTATTAGGTCAAAAAATTAATGATCGTGTCGCTAAAATGAGAACTTTACCTAAAGGAGTTGACCAAAGATCAGCGTGTAGACATCCTGACTGGACTGGTCCAGACGATCTTAAAATAAAAATTTTAGAATTAAGAGAAATAACTAAGTGGCAAGTTCCTATTTTTATAAAAATTGCAGGTGCAAGACCATATTATGATACAGCTTTAGCTGTTAAAGCTGGAGCTGATGTGGTTGTGCTTGATGGTATGCAAGGTGGCACTGCAGCAACCCAGGAAGTATTTATTGAAAATGTGGGACAACCTACCTTGGCATGCATAAGACCCGCAGTTGATGCTCTTCAAGATCTAGATGTTCATAGAAAAGTACAATTAGTAATTTCTGGTGGAATAAGAAATGGAGCTGATGTTGCAAAAGCTCTCGCATTAGGTGCAGACGCAGTTTCAATTGGTAGTGCTGCTATGATTGCAATAGGAGATAATGATCCTAAGTGGGAAAATGATTACAAAAAACTTGGTACTACTGCTGGAGCGTATGATGATTGGCATGAAGGAAATGATCCAGCTGGAATTTCTACTCAAAATCCAAAATTAATGAAAAGACTGGATCCAAAAAAAGCAGGAAAAAAACTTACTAATTATTTAAAAGTTATGACTTTAGAAGCTCAAACGCTTGCTAGAGCATGTGGTAAAAATAGTTTACATAATTTAGAACCTGAGGATTTGTGTGCTTTAACTGTTGAGGCTGCAGCTATGGCAAGAGTTCCACTTGCTGGAAGTAATTGGATACCAGGAATAAAAGAAAAAAAATGATTGCCAGGCATCTTTTAAATAATTAAGATTGAATATGTCAAAAAATTTATCTCAGATAGCAAAATCAAAAAAAATAAAATACTTTCTTATAAGCTTTGTAGACTTATTTGGTGTTTTAAGATCTAAGCTTGTACCAGCGCAAGCAATAAGCGAAATGCAAAAAAATGGTGCAGGATTTGCTGGGTTTGCAACTTGGTTAGACATGACACCAGCTGATAGTGACATGTTTGGTGTGCCAGATCCAAACAGCTTAATTCAATTACCTTGGAATAAAGAAATAGGCTGGTTAGCATCAGACTTATATATGGATGGAAAACCTGTCAAAGCATCTCCAAGGATTATGCTTAAAGAACAAATTAAAAAATTATCACAAAAAAAATTACAAATGAAATCAGGTGTTGAGTGTGAGTATTTTTTAATTACTGAAGATGGGTCATCAATCGCTGATCCAAGAGATATACAATCAAAACCTTGTTATGATCAATCAGCTTTGATGAGGAGATATAATTTAATAAAAGAAATTTGTGACTGTATGCTCGAATTAGGATGGAAACCATATCAAAATGATCATGAAGATGCTAATGGTCAATTCGAGATGAATTGGGACTATTCTGACTGTTTAATAACAGCAGACCGACATGTTTTTTTTAAATTTATGGTAAAAAGTTTAGCAGAAAAACATGGCTTGAGAGCTACCTTCATGCCAAAACCGTTCCACAATTTAACTGGAAATGGTTGTCACGCTCATGTTTCAGTATGGAATGGAAAAAATAACAAATTTTTAGATAAAAAAGATAAATTAGGTTTAAGTAAATTAGCCTATAACTTTCTTGGAGGCATAATGAAAAATGCCCAAGCACTATCTGCATTTTTTAACCCAAGCATCAATAGTTATAGAAGAATTAATGCGCCTCCAACTAAGTCAGGTGCAACATGGTCTCCAAGCAGTATTTCATATACAGGAAATAATAGAACACACATGATAAGAATTCCGGATCAAGGTCGTTTTGAGTTAAGATTAATGGATGGTTCAGCTAATCCATACTTACTTCAATCTGGAATAATTGCTGCTGGTCTCGAGGGTATAAATAATAAAATTAATCCTGGCAAACCATTACACTGCAACATGTATACAGATTATAAAAGATATCCAAATTTAAAAAAACTTCCAAATGATGTAAACCAAGCAATCAAAATGCTCGAAAATAGTAAATCACTAGCAGATGCTTTCGGAAAAGATGTAATACAAAGCTACGTAAAACTAAAAAAACAAGAAATTAAAAATTTTAATAATAAAGAAAACTTCAATAAAAAAAGACCTGTTACTAAGTGGGAAAAAGACAATACTTTAGATTGTTAAAGTGAAAAGCTTAAAAGGTCTTAAGAGTTGGAAATATAAAAAATTATTAAAAAATAATCATTATAGCTTTAAAAGAAATTATGTTTTAAAACATCTTCCATCAGCATTAATCACCAATGCTTACAAGTCAGTATCAAGTTGGAAAAATTATAAAGCAACACCTCTATTATCACTAGATAAATTAAAGAAAAATTTAAGATTTAATAATATCTTTTATAAAGATGAGTCTAAGAGATTTCATTTAAAGTCCTTTAAAGCTTTGGGAGGAGCATACGCTGTAGAGAAAATATCTAAACGAAAAAAAAATATTGTAATTTCATCAGCAACTGCTGGTAATCATGGCAGGTCTGTTGCCTGGGGTGCGAAAAGATTAAATTTAAAATGTAAAATTTTTGTAAGTCAATATGTAAGTCAAACAAGAGTTAGTGAAATAGAAAAATTTGGTGCTGAGGTAATAAGAGTTAAAGGAGATTATGAAAATTCATTAGAGGAATGCAAAAGACTCTCAAAAAAGAATAATTGGCAAATTGTTCAGGATGTTTCTACTAAAAACTATAAGTATATTCCTCAACTTACTATGGCTGGATATTCCATTATGATAAAAGAAATATCTAAACAAACAAATCATTACATAACGCACATATTTGTTCAAGCTGGCGTTGGAGGGTTAGCAGCAGGCGTAGTTGCTGGGGTAGCAAAATATTTTAAAAGAATTCCAAAAATAATTGTCGTTGAACCTGACAGAGCAGATTGTGTGCTTCAGAGTGTAAAAGCTAATAAATTAAAAAAGATAAAAATAAAAAAAGAAAGTATCATGGGTGGAATGTCTTGTAATGAAATGTCATTAGTTCCATGGCAAATATTAAAAAAAACTTCTAGTTATTGTGTATCTGTTTCTGACAATAACGTTGCCAAAACGACAGCAATGTTTAAAGATAAAAAATTAAGCAATGCTTCGATAATAGGAGGTGAATGCGCAACTCCAGGAGTTATCGCTCTTATAGGTTTAGCCAACAATCCTAAAGCGAGAAAATCATTAGATTTAAAGGAAGATTCTAATATTCTTGTAATTGGATGCGAAGGAAATGCAGATGTTAAACTTTACAAACAGCTGCTATCTAAAGGTAGAAAATAATTTTTATATGACAAAAAATGCAATAGCTTGGATAAGGGAAGACTTTAGAATTGATTACAACCCTGCTCTCTCATACGCTACACAAAATCATGAAAATGTTACTGCACTATATATTTATAATAAAACTGATTTTGATAACAAAAGAGAAGCGCAAAAATGGTGGTTATCTAAATCTTTAGAAACATTCAAATCAGAATTATCTAAATACAAAATAAATCTTCAAATATTAGCAGGTGATGAGTTAGATATATTTTCTAAAATCAAAAAAAAAGATGATGTTACAATATATTGGAACAAGATCTATGAGCCCGATGTAATTGCAAAAGGAAAAAAAATTAGAGATTCCTTCTTAAAAAACGATGTAAAATTTAAATATTTTAAAGGAAATATCTTAAATGAATTTCAAGAGGTTACGAAAAATGATGGAACACCTTTTAAAGTATTTACTCCTTTTTGGAGAAATGCTGAACATAAATATCTAAGTTTACCACCAAGTAAAAATTATATTGTAAAGAAAAAAACAAAAATAACATCTTTTTTTAAAAATTGTGTTGAACCAGAAAGTATTTTGCCAAAAAAAAATTGGTATAAAAAATTTGAACATTATTGGAACGTCTCAGAAAATGACTCAAAAAAAGTTCTAAACAATTTAATTAATTATAAGTTAAAAGAATATGGTACAGCAAGAGATTATCCTTCTGTTGAGGGTACATCTAAATTATCTCCATATATAAAACACGGGCAAATACACGTAAGTACTATTTGGAAAAAATGTAACGAAATTAAATCTAAAGGTATTGGTTATAGGAAATATATTAATGAATTAGGTTGGCGTGAATTCTCCCATAGTTTAATTAATTATTTTCCTGAGTTTTTAAAAGGAAATTATAGAAAAGAATTTGATAAATTTCCTTGGGTTAAAAATGAGAAATTTTTAAAAGCTTGGAAAAAAGGTATGACTGGTTATCCTATTGTTGATGCAGGTATGAGAGAACTTTATGAAACTGGTTGGATGCATAATAGAATTAGAATGGTCGTAGGATCTTTTTTAGTAAAACATTTGAGGATCAACTGGACTGAGGGAGAAAAACACTTTAGAAATTGTCTACTTGATTTTAATAAAGCTAATAATGTGGCTCAATGGCAATGGGTTGCAGGTTGCGGTGCAGATGCAGCTCCTTACTTCAGAATTTTTAATCCAATTCTTCAAGGTGAAAAATTCGATAAGGAGGGTTTGTATGTAAAAAAGTGGGTACCAGAACTAGAAAAAGTTCCAAGTAAATTTATACATAAACCTTGGGAATTAGATTTAAAAAATCAAGAAGCGATTAAAACTATTATTGGAAAAGATTATCCAAAACCAATAGTTGTTCACGAGATTGCACGAAAAGCTGCATTATCTGCTTTTCAAACATTGAAAAAATAATCTTATTTAACTTTGAGACGAATAATTTTTGTTATTAGTTGTTTTGCTTGCCCACCATTTATCAAGAATAAAATACCAAACAGAATTTGCTAAGGGTTCTACTATGGCATCTGTTAAAGCAATAATAAAAGAAACATCTGCAACTATCATGAGTACAGATATTGCAATTACGAAATGCCCTATTGTATAAACAATAGTCCTTAATATTGAGCCTTTATTATTTTTAAAAATACTTTCGGCTGCTTTAAATATACCTTTGGTTAATTCCACTATTCATTCCTTAAAAATAGATTATTTTTGTTAGTATTTATTTGTACTAACTCTGTGAACAAACGTCTTTAATAACAGGAACATTTGCACAATCTGAACATTTTGTTTTTTGTACAATACAGCCATTATCAAGGACTTTTACATCAACAACTCTATCGCACTTTGAGCAAATAGATGAAACTGTTAATCCACATTTTTTACAACTATAGTTTTGTGTCTCCATAAAAAAAAATATTAAATTTTATAAAAAAATTTACAAGAATAATTTTAGCGAATGATAATCAATCTCAAACTTTTTTTGAGAATGATTATCATTAGCTCATATTTTATAGTTATTAGATTTTTTTATTCACCGATAAAATGATGTAAAATATTTCTTTTTTTGGATTCTATTCGATGTTCAAATAAGTATATACCCTGCCACGTTCCAAGTATAAGTTCATAATTTTTTATACTTAAAGAAATTTGATTGTTTGTTAGTGCCGACTTTATATGCGCAGGCATATCATCTTTTCCTTCAGAATTATGAATATACAATTTTTTATTCATTGGTACTAATTTGTCAAAATAATTAATCAAATCTGTTTTTACATCAGGGTCTGCATTTTCTTGAATAATTAATGATGCGCTAGTGTGTTGAATAGATAAGTTTAAAATACCATTTTTGAATTTTTTTTCTTTAATCCATTGCATTGTTTTATTTGTAAATTCATAAAGTTTTTGACCACTTGTCTTAATTTCTAGATTAAAAAAATCTTGATTCATAAAATAGTATATTCAAGAGATGTTAGCTCATGAAGACGACTTTTGGTTCTTTTAAAGGGATTAATTAAACTTTTTGAAGATCCTATATCTTTAAGGTTGACCTCAGACGTGATCAGTAGTGGAATTTTTTTTTCATAAATAACGTCAATAAAAGAGATAAATCTTTGCTGTTGATTTGAATTATTTTCATTAAAATCGGGCAAGTTTTCAATCAAAATAAATTTACAAAAATTCGAAATTTTAATGTAGTCCTCCGAGCCTAGATTATTATCAAACAATTCATTAAAATTAAATTTTGAAATACCATCATAAAAATAATTCAACTTGAGCTCTCGACCTTTAATTTCTAATATTTTTAATGTCTGTTTCTTATTTTTAGTAATCTTCCTAAAAAATTTATTAAATTTAAAGTTGGTTGATTGACTCAATGGATATAAAAATCTATCTAACTTATTTTTTTTATTAGTTCTATAATCTTCATCAATAAATAATTCTTTCTCTAATGATCTTTCTCTTAAAATATTAATAAATGGCAAAAATTGCTCTCTTTGTAAACCATCTCTGTACAAATCTCTAATTCTAATATTTGATGAAAAAATAACTTTGATATTTTCTTGAAATAGTTCTTTAAACAATTTTCCTAATATCATTGCATCTACAATATTAGTAACTTGAAATTCATCAAAGTATAAAATGTTTGCCCTTTTTTTTAAATTTTTTACAAATTTATTAATACCATCCTCTTTATTTTTAATTTTGAAAATAAAATCGTGAAATTCTATCATGAATTCATTAAAATGAAGTCTTAATTTTTTTTCTTTAATTTTATCAAAGAAAAAATTAAGGATCATAGTTTTTCCTACTCCAACCTCTCCAACTAAATAAAATCCTGGTTTACTCTCTTTTTTATTAAATATTTTTTTTATGAAACTTTGATTAAAGTTATGAGAGTAAAAACTATCTAATTCATTTATTATTTCTATTTGATTTTGGTTAATTTCAAATAATTTTTTTTTACAATGATCTAAAAATTGATTATTTAGACTCATTTTTCTTTCTTAAATTTTATTCCATATTCTGATCTAGGGCCTTTTCTTAGTCCAAAAGGTCCTGTTATAAAGATTGTCATTGGTCGCGTATCTTTTTTCAAGTCAACCCTATGATAAGCATTAGCCGAACGAAATCCTATATACCCTGGTTTTCGCCAAAATTTTCCTTTCTTTGTGGTCTCCCAATAACCATCTTTAAGAATTATGGTAATATAAGGACACAAATGATTGTGAATACCATCACCATGATCATCCGCTAACATTTCGTGAACTAAAATATTAAATGGAAACCATTTTGGTCTTTTTCTAAATAAAACATAATATCTATTCATCCAAGGTTTTGCATATTCGAACTTAGGATGAGATGGTCCGCGATCCAAAACTATTTTTTTTCTCCCTAATTTTTCTAACAATTTAAGAAACATTAGTTTAACTTAATTATAGCATTATCTTTTACAACAAATAAATTCTTATCTAATATTGTTGGACGCGATATTTTTTCGTTATCTATTTTATGTACTGATTTTATTTTCCCACTAGAAGTATCAATTACAATTATTCTTCCGTTATTTGTTGATAAGTAAATATTTTTAAATCCAACTATAAAACCAGTTGGTTTGATTTCTTTTCTTTTTTTTTGTTTAAAGTTTTTAAAAATATCTGTAACTCTGATTATATTACCAGTATTTTTTTCTATTACCATCAGATATCCCTCAATAGAGACTGTAAATAAATAATCTCCAACTAAAGTTGGTTTTAAATTTGAGTTAGCCTTATTTTCCCAATTGAAACTTCCTGAACCTAAATCAATTGAAAAAAATTGATTTTTATTATTTGAAAAAAATAAGCTATTTGAGTCTGTAATTATATCTGAAGTTTCTAAAGAAAAAGCTGCTTCATATATTAAACTACTTTGAGTAGGCAATTGCCATAATAACTCTGCAGTATCAATATTTACAGCACTTATATCTCCGATTGAATTATTAAAGTAAATTAAATTATTAACGATTACCATAGATAGTTTTTTTTGAGATCTAATAAGTGAATTTTCAGTCTTTATATTCCATAATTCTTTTCCATCTTTTATTGAAAAGCATCTTAAAGTATTTGAAAAATCTATTATGAAAAACTTATCCTTATAAATTTTTACCTGAGAGTTAAACGGTGCTAAGTTTTTTTTTGACCAAACTAAATTTCCACTGATTAAATCTAACATATAATATTTTGCAATATTATCCGCCACGATAAGAAATTTTCCATTATTGTCAAACTGTAGTATTGGTTTTAATTTTTTCTCATTTTTAGAATAATAATTTTTTTTCCAAATTAATTTTGATTTTTCATTAAATTTAAGAATTGATCCTTTGTTATCAAAGAAAATTATATCTTTATTATGAAATGAAATTTTTGGCTCAAATTGGTGAAAGTTTTTAATTTTAGAAAATTTATATCTAGAAGATTTCTTTAGTTTACCATCAAAATTAAAAATTGCGTCATTGTTAAAGAATTTGTTAGAAGCTATCTTATTATCAATATTGTTACTTAGATTTATTGATAAATTTGCGTTAAATTCTTGACCTATAGCTTCCTCCTCTGTGAAAATTTCTTTATAACCTGGGTTATTTTCCTCAGGAATATTTTCAGATGGTGTCCAGAATTTTGAATTTTTATTAAAAGAACAATTATTTAAAATTGTTAAGAGAAAAAGAAAAAAAATAGTTTTATTCACTTAAGTCTCTATTCAATCTTTTTTGAGCTTCAATTTTTAATTCTTGATTTGCATTTTCTAATAAAATTATCTGATTAAAAAACTCTTTTGATTTTTCATTTTGACCATCTGAGTAAAAATACTCAGCTAAAAGAAATAATGCATGAGATTTCCATATACTTTCTGAGTTTATAATCGGATTTAAGATTTCTATAAGTTCATTTTCTTTACTATAATCAGCATTATATAAAGCTTTTTTATAAATTAATAAATTTTTAATTTCACTTTCCAAAGAACTATTATTGATAACCGTATCAAACAATTCATTTATTTTTGATTTTTCATCAATCAGTATATTATCAATTATAAAATATAAAGATAATGGCGAATAAGTTGGGTCTTTTTTATTTATTATTTCTATTAATCCTTTTTTAGTTAAGTCTTTATTTTTATCAGAATATTCAATTATAAGTGAGTTATACTGATCAGAAATTTGAATTTTTTTATTTTTTTTATACTCACCAAAAACAAAAAAGCTTATTAAAAAAATTATAATTATTAATATTAATAAAATTATATTTTTTTTGTTTTTAAAAACGAAATTTTTAATTTGTTCATTTCGAGTATTCTTGTTTATAATTGATATTTCTTCATCCATAGCTATATCATGTTACGAAGAACATACTGAAGTATGCCTCCATTTTTGTAATACTCTAACTCATTCTTAGTGTCTATTCGACATAAAGTTTCAATAATTTTTATGTCACCTGATAAATATTTTATTTCTATTTTAACACTATCCAGAGGATTAATTCCTTTTTCTATATCAATTACACTAATTAATTCAGACCCTATCAAATTTAAATTTACTCTATTAAAATTATCTTTAAATTGTAAAGGCAGAATACCCATTCCTATTAGATTTGATCTGTGAATTCTCTCAAAACTTTCAGCAATAACTGCTTTAACTCCTAACAATTTTGTACCTTTTGCTGCCCAATCTCTAGACGATCCAGTTCCATATTCTTTACCACCAATAACAACTAAGTCAGTGCCTCTTTTTTTATATTCAACGACAGCATCATAAACTGGCATAACTTTTCCTTCAGGGTATAACTTTGTAAATCCTCCCTCAGTTCCTGGGGCCATCTCATTTCTAATTCTTATGTTAGCAAAGGTACCTCTCATCATTACCTCATGATTCCCTCGTCTAGAGCCATATGAATTGTAATCTTTTGGCAAAATCTGATGATGCATAAAATATTCTCCCGTGGGGCTTTCTTTTTGAATATTTCCCGCAGGTGAAATATGATCAGTTGTAACCATATCACCTAAAATTAGTAAAGGTCTTGCATCCTTTATTGGTTGAAAACCCTCAGGCTCATCAGATAAATTTTCAAAAAATGGAGGCTTTTTAACATACGTGGAATTTTCTTCCCAATTATAAATACTACTTTTCTTTGTTTTAATTTGTTGCCATTGTTTTGGTCCCTCAGAAACATTTGAATATCTTTTTATAAACATTTCAGCATTTAATGCAGTCTTTAAAGTTGTTTCAATCTCTTTGTTCGTAGGCCAAATATCTTTCATATAAATATCCTGCCCCTTTTTATCTTTACCAAAAGAATCTTTATATAAATCAAAACCCATATGTCCTGCTAGCGCATATGCAACTACTAAGGGTGGTGATGCTAAATAATTAGCTTTTATATGCGGAGAAATTCTTCCCTCAAAATTCCTATTTCCTGAAAGAACTGAGACACCATATATATTTTCTTTTTGGATAGCTTCAACAATATTATCTGCTAAAGGACCCGAATTTCCAATACAAGTAGTGCAACCATAGCCCACAAGGTTAAATCCAAGCTTATCTAAATAAACATTCAAACCTGCTTTCTTTAAGTAATCTGTTACAACTTGCGATCCAGGTGCTAAAGAAGTTTTAACCCAAGGTTTAATTTCTAAACCAAAATCTACTGCTTTTTTAGCTAGTATTCCCGCTCCAATTAAAACATTAGGATTAGATGTATTTGTACAAGAAGTTATTGCTGCAATTAAAATTGATCCATCTTTTATTTCATAATCAGTATTTTGAACTTTTGAAATTGAAAATTCTTTTTTTTTTGTGATTTCACTAAAGCTTTTTTTAAAATTTTCTGAGGCATTGCTTAATAAAATTTTATCTTGAGGTCTTTTCGGTCCTGAAATAGTTGGGACTATTGTTGACATATCTAGAGTTAAAGTATCTGTGAATTCTATATCGTTACTTGCCCACAATCCCTGTGATTTAGCATATTCTTCAACAATTTTTACATTTGACTCATCTCTTCCAGAAAATCTTAAATATTTTAGAGTTTCATCATCTATTGGAAAAAAACCACATGTAGCTCCATATTCGGGTGCCATATTTGCTATAGTGGCTCGATCCGCTAAAGATAAATTTTTAAGTCCCTCACCATAAAACTCAACAAATTTTCCTACTACACCCTTATCTCTTAGCATTTTTACAACTGTTAAAACTAAATCAGTTGCAGTAGTTCCCTCGGGCATTTTATTTTTTATTTGAAAACCTATAACCTCTGGGATTAACATCGAAATTGGTTGACCCAACATTCCAGCCTCTGCCTCAATTCCACCAACACCCCATCCTAAAACAGATAAACCATTAACCATAGTTGTATGGCTGTCAGTTCCAACTAATGTATCTGGAAAAAGATATGTTTCATCTTTATATTTTTCTTGCCAAACAACTTTTGATAGATATTCTAAATTTACTTGATGACAAATCCCTGTACCAGGTGGCACTATTCTAAAATTATTGAATGCTTGCTGTCCCCACTTAAGAAAAGAATATCTTTCACCATTTCTGTTAAATTCAATTTCTACATTTTTATCAAATGAATCTGAATTTGCAGATTGATCAACCTGAACTGAATGATCTATCACTAGATCAACTGCTGACAATGGATTTATTGTCTTTGGATCTTTATTTTTTTCTTTAACAGCCTCACGCATTGCTGCTAAATCAGCAACAGCTGGAATACCTGTGTAATCTTGTAAAAGAACTCTAGCTGGTCTGTATGCTATTTCAGTTTTAGATTTTTTATCTTTAATCCAAGCTTTTATTGCTTCAATTTGATTTTTATTAACTGACAAATCGTCCTCATACCTTAAAAGATTTTCTAATAAAACTTTTAATGATTTAGGTAATTTTGAAATACCTTCCAGTCCATTTGACTCTGCTTTAGAAAGAGAAAAAATCTTAAAAATTTTATTATCAATTTTTAAGTCTATAAGAGAGTTATAAGAATTTTTTGTGCCTGGTTTCATAGTTTATATATAAAATGTAATTATGCTCAAAAGAAGAAGCCCTGACATAGCATAATTAAAATATTTAATAAATTTTTCATTTGTCGCAAATTTCCTCAAAAATTTTCCTATAAATGTCCATAATGTAATGCTTGTTAATGAAAACAAAAAAGCAAGGAGGATTACTTGTGATGCATAATTAATATAATTTTCGCCAATGTCAACATAGTTAGAAACAACAATAATCGCAACTGTAACACCTTTTGGATTAAGATATTGGAATAAAAAAGTTTCAATAAATTTGACAGGATTCTCTTTTTTAATTTCATCTGAGGATGTGGATGATGCGATTTTATAAGCTAAGTAAATTAAGAAAATTGTACCAATATACTTAATAATAATTTGAATAATTGGAAATAATTTAAAAAAATTTATTAGTCCAACAGTTAAAAAAATAACAAGTGAAGTAAAACCTAAAGTAACTCCTAAAATATGAGGAATAGTTTTTGTAATTCCAAAGTTGAAACCAGAATATGATGCAACAACATTATTGGGACCAGGTGTATAAGCAGTGACAAACCAGAATAAAGCTATTGAAATAATTTCAGGGTGCATATTTATGCTATTGGCAAACCGTTTTCAGACTTTTGGGATGGATGAACTAAAATTACTTTTCCATCTTTATCTATAGATCCTAAAATTAAAACTTGTGAAACAACACCAGCAATATTTTTTTCAGCAAAATTACAAACTCCAATTACTTGTTTCCCAATCAAATTTTCTTCATTATAATAATGAGTAATTTGAGCTGAAGATTGTTTAATTCCTATTTCACTTCCAAAATCAACTTCAATAACCAGTGAAGGTTTTCTAGCTTTCTCATTTTTTTTGACAGAAACTACAGTTCCTACTCTTATGTCAACTTTGTCGAAAATATCGTATGTTATTTGTTCTTTCATAAATGCAGTATTTATATTAATTATTAGTTATGAGTACAGAAATTAATTTTGAAGAATTATACAACAATTCAGTCAAAATTTTGACTGATCTAATTGGATTTAGAACTATTTCTGGAGAAGATAATAGTGAATTAATAAATTATTGTGAAAATTATCTTAATAAATTAGGAGCTACTTCATTTAAAACATTTGATAATGAAAAAAAAAGAGTGAATCTTTTTGCTACTTTAAAAGCAAAAGAAACAAATACAACTAAACCAATTATTTTATCTGGGCATACAGATACTGTGCCGGTTTCAAAAAGTTGGAACACAGATCCATTCAAGGCTACTATCAAAGATGACAAGCTTTACGGTAGAGGCGCTTGTGATATGAAGGGCTTTATCGCTTGTACATTAGCTTATGCTCCAGTTTACTCAAAAATTAATTTGAATAGAGATATTCATTTTTCATTTACCTTTGATGAAGAGACAGCATGTCTTGGTGCACCTATATTGATAAAAGAATTAAAAAAAAGAAATATCTTAGATGGTATTTGTATAATTGGTGAACCTACCAAAATGAAAATCATAGATGCTCATAAAGGTTGTTATGAATATACAACTTATTTTGATGGTTTAGCGGGCCATAGTTCAGCTCCACATAAAGGTGTTAGTGCAGTTGAGTTTGCTGCAAGATATGCAAATAAATTAATTGAGCTTAGAAAGGAACTTAAAAAAAGAGCTCCAAAAGATTCGATCTTTGATCCACCATACTCAACTTTACAGGTTGGAGGAATATTTGGAGGAATAGCTCATAATGTAATCGCAGATAAATGTCATATTAATTGGGAAACAAGACCAGTGGTGAAAGAAGACGGTATTTTTTTAAATAATGAAATAGACAAATATGCTAATGAAAATCTTCTACCAGAAATGAAAAAAATATTTCCGGGTTCTAAGATAAGGAAAGAAATTATAGGTGAAGTTACAGGATTCGATCGTGTTAAAAAATCAGAAGCATGTGAATTGGTTGCAAGTTTGACTGGGGATAACTCTAGGGAAGTAGTTTCATTTGGTACTGAAGCAGGATTATTTCAAGAAATTGGAATAAGCACAGTAGTGTGTGGACCCGGGTCGATTGAGCAAGCGCATAAAGTTGATGAATTTATAGAATTAAATGAACTGAGAAAATGTCTTAAATTTTTAGATGGTCTAAAAAAACAATCAACAGTAAATTAACTCCACCCTCCAACTGCTTTAACTTCTAAAAATTCATCTAAGCCATGTTGTCCAGCTTCTCGACCAATTCCAGAATGCTTGAATCCTCCAAAAGGTGCATCAACAGCTATACCCGCACCATTTACATCAACCATTCCAGATCTTACTCTTCTTGATACTCTTTTAATTTTTTCTGAGTCTTGAGTTTGAATATAATTAGTTAAACCATATGGGGTATCATTTGTAATCTTTATAGCCTCTTCCTCATTATCGAATGGTATTACTGATAGAACTGGTCCAAAAATTTCTGTTCTAGCAATTTCCATATTATTATTAACATCTGCAAAAACTGTTGGTTTAACAAAATATCCTTTTTCTAAACCATCTGGTTTTCCCGGTCCGCCTGCAATTAATTTGGCGCCTTCTTCAATTCCTTTTTTAATTAAAGATTGAATTTTATTATACTGAGTTTCAGAAATTACAGGTCCTATGTGTTCGCCCTCTTTTTTTGGATCTCCCACTTCAAAATTTTCTGCATATTTTTTTAACCTTTCTACAGCTTCATTGTACATTGATTTTTCAACAAGCATTCTTGTAGGCGCATTGCATGATTGTCCAGAATTTCTAAAACATCTTAAAGCACCTCTTTCTATTGCATCTGGATCAGCATCTTTAAATATTATATTAGCACCTTTGCCACCAAGTTCTAAACTTACTCTTTTAAAATCTTTAGCAGCATTTTGAGAAATTAATGCTCCAGCTCTAGTTGATCCTGTAAATGAAATCATATTTATATCAGGATGACTTGTTAATGCATCTCCAGTAGTTGCTCCATCACCATTAACTAAATTAAATACTCCTGCAGGAAATTTAGTTTCATTAATAAGCTCAGCAAGTATCATTGAAGATAGTGGAGCTAATTCAGATGGTTTTAAAACCATTGTGCATCCTGAAGCTAATGCAGGCATTACTTTTAAACAAACCTGGTTCATTGGCCAATTCCATGGAGTGATTAATGCACAAACGCCTTTAGGTTCATAAATAAGTCTTTGATTAGGAGCATGTTCTCCCAATGGTTTTTCAAATTCAAAATTTTTTAAATATCTTATAAATGATTTTAAGTGAGCAGCACCTGTTCCAGCTTGAAGTTTTGTAGCAAAATCTTTTGGTGCTCCCATTTCAGTTGTGATTGCACTTGCTATATCAGCCCATCTCTTTTTATAATTTTCATAAAGTTTCTCTAGTAATTTTATTCTCTCATCTTTTGATGAAAATGCCCAAGAACTGTAAGCTTTTTTTGCTGCATTCACAGCATCATTAATATCATCTTTATTACCCAATGTTATGACTGCGCAATTTTCTTCAGTTGCAGGGTTAATCACTTTGATTTCTTCTTTACTTTTTGGTGTTACCCATTTCCCATTAATATAAAAATTTTTTTTATTTTCCATTGGATAGTCCTAACCTTTCTTTATTTTTTTGCAAATAAATTTGTTAATTCATAAACTAAAGTAGCAGCTGCAAGTGATGTTACCTCAGCATGATCGTAAGCTGGTGACACCTCAACAACATCTGCAGAGATTAAATTCATACCTGATAAGCCTCTAATCACGTTAACCATTTCTCTAGATGTCATACCAGCAATTTCAGGGGTACCAGTACCAGGAGCAAAAGCAGGATCTAAAACATCAATATCAATTGACAAATATAGTGGATTATCTCCTACTCTTTTTTTTATTCTTTCAGCAATTTTATCAGTTCCTTCAGTTTGAAACTCATCACAATGAATTATCTTAAATCCAAAACTTTCATCATTTTTTAGATCTTCTCTGCTATACAATGGACCTCTAATACCAACATGCATTGAGGCATCATCCATAAATAAATTTTCCTCACGTGCTCTTCTAAAAGGTGTCCCATGCGTGTAAGGCGCACCAAAATAAGTGTCCCAAGTATCGAGATGTGCATCGAAATGAACTAATGCAACAGGACCATTATTAATTTTATTTACAGCTTTTAATAACGGAAACGCAATCGTATGATCTCCGCCTAAACTTATTATACCACCAGTTTTTTTAAGAAGATCCAAGGCCCCTTCCTCGATTTGTTTAATTGCTTCATCTATGTTGAATGGATTGCAAGTAATGTCACCTGCATCAGCTACTTGTTGAACTTTAAAGGGCTCCACATCATAATTTGGATGATAATTTGTTCTTAAATGTCTTGAAGCTTGTCTGATACTTTGAGGACCAAATCTTGCCCCAGGTCTGTAACTTGTGCCCGCATCAAATGGTATTCCAACTATTGCAACATCGCAGTACTCAACATCTCTTAATTCCGGTAGTCTAGCAAAAGTTGATGGGCCAGCAAATCTTGGAACCTTTGTACCACTCACCGGTTGAATGGGTTCTTTGCTTCTTTTTTTTTTCATCACAAAAACTCTATCACATTCTAACAAATTGGAATATCTTCAATAATACTAATTATGAAATTATTAAAGCTCATTTTATTGTATTTATTTTTAGTTTCTCCAACTCAGGCGGATACGATTTATGAATTAATAAAGATTCCAAACCTGGAGATTTATAATGTTAAAACTAAAAATAAATTAAGATACTTGAACGCTAAACAACCGTTTACAATAGGTATTGATAATAATATCAACTGCTTTAAATCATCAAAACAAGACCTAGATAAAAAATATAAAATAATAGAAAAAAATCTTAATAAATATTCTCAGAACTTTTTAAAAAAGATAAATTTAAAATATATTGTTATGTGTGAGGACTTATCTATCTCAGGTATTAAGACTGCTGGTATACCTGATAATATAATGAAAACTTTAATTGTAGACATAAAGTTTAACGATAAATATTTTGAAAGAGTGTTACATCACGAAGTGTTCCACATAATAAATGATAGTTACAAAGATATATTTAATGAACAAATTTGGTCTAGTTTTAATCCTAAAGAGTTTAATTACGCAGAATGTTCAACCTGTACAAAAAAAATAGGTTTGGATACTTATACTGAACCAGATGGT
>CACORI010000015.1 GCA_902629585.1 uncultured Pelagibacteraceae bacterium
TGTTTAGCAAATTCAACTAATCTTAAAATATTTCCTGGTGTTGAATAATAATTGATAAAATCATTTTTTAGTAAATGATTAGGATTAATATCAAGTATTTTTTTTAAAACCATTAAATTTTCATTATGACTTAAAAAAATTTTAAAGTCTAAACATCTAGATGATAAAGTTGACAGTATCTTTTTATCATTTTTAATCAAAATAAAATGAACATCTTTCGATGGTTCTTCTAAAATTTTAAGTAGTGCATTTACAGCATTTATATTAAGAAGTTCAATATTATCGATTAAAACAAACCTTGGTTTATTATTTAAAGAAGATTTATTTAAATTATCAATCAAATTTCTTATTTGCTTAATATCAATGCTTTTTTTTTTAGCATCAATATCAATTAATATGAAATTTAAATTTGATCCATTTTGAATAGTTTTAAAAGCTTTGCTTCTTTCATCAATTTTAAAATGATCTATATTGTAATTAAATTCTTCATCTAGAGATAATACGTAATTTATTAAATGATAAGCTAATGTAGATTTTCCAATTCCTTTTAGTCCGCTAAGTAATATTTTATTTGGTAATTTATTATTTTTGTAAAGATAAATTAATTCTAAAAAATATTTATCTAACCCATAAAGATGCTTTTGATTCTTAGGCTGCAATTCAATCATAACAATTTTTCAACTCTTTCTAGAATTAATGATTTATTATACGAAATATCTAAATCAGAATTAATAATTTTGTAATTTTTTGAATTCTTTTTAGCAATTCTTAAAAAACCTGTTTGAACTTTTTTGTAAAATGAATAATTAAATTTATCATATCTATTCAATTTTTTTCTACGCTTAAGTCTTTGAATCATTTGTTTTTTGCCCACTGTATTTAAAAATGTGAAATCAACTTTAAATTTATTTAGCAATTTTTTATTAAAAAAATTTATTAATCTCAAATCAACACCAAAACCATAGTGTTGATAAGCTATTGTAGAATCTATAAATCTATCAATTAAAATAATTTTTTTTTTATAGTATTTTTTAAGTAAATCTAAGTTTTCACTTCTTGCCGCAAGATAAAGAAATAAATCAGTTTCTTTATTAAATGACGATTTATTGTTAAGTATTAATCTTCTTATTTTTTCTGAATTTATACTACCACCAGGCTCTCTAATCTTAATAAAGTCTATTTTTTTTCTTTTAAGATAATTTGAAACACTGTTAATATGGAAGGACTTACCGCTACCTTCTATTCCTTCGAATACTATTACCGGTTTTTTAAACATCACCCCAGATTAAATAATTCAAGGATTTAATTAATCTAGAAAATATATTCACCTTCTCTACATTGTTAGCAGCTAGTAAATCATACTCACCAACAAGTTCTTGATCATAAACTATTCTTAATTTGCCAACTAGTTGATCTTTTTTAATTGGAGCCTCTATTGGTCCATCATATTTTAATACTACTTTAAGTAATTTTTTTTTTGCTTTTTTAATAGTTTTGTATACATCTGTTTTTATATAAACATCAACTTGTTGTTTTTTTCCTAACCATACATCAACTTTTTCAATTGGCTCATTTGCTTTAATTATTTCAACTAAATCAAAATTAGTTAAACCATAAGTAAGTAACTTAGAACTTTCTCTAGAACGAGATTTTTTTGTTTCAAATCCGCTTCCAACTGCAATTAATCTTCTACCTTTTCTCTCTAATGATGATGCAAGAGAATATTTTTCTACAGCAAGATATCCAGTTTTAATTCCATCAGCACCAATATTTTTATAAAGTAGTGGGTTTCTATTGCCTTGAGTTATTGGATCTCCACCAGTTTTATCCCACGTAAATTCTTTTCGTGAAAACCATTTGTAGTATTCAGGATGTTCTTTAATTAAATATCTAGACATTTTTAATATATCTCTAACGGTTGAATAATTATCAGGATCATTAATTCCTGAAGAATTAGTAAAATTTGTGTCTTCCATACCTAATTCTTTAGCTTTTGCTGTCATAAGAATAGCAAATTCTTCCTCTGTTCCCGCAATGCCTTCAGCTAGAGCAACACATGCATCATTACCTGATGCTGTTATAATTCCATGAAGTAAGTTTTCTACAGAGACCTCATCACCAACCATTATAAACATTGATGAGTAACCAGCTGTAGATAGTCTCCAAGCTTTTTCAGAGACAATGAATTTATCTTCTAAATTTAAATCACCAGATCTTAGTAAATCAAAAGCGATTATTGATGTCATAATTTTTGTCATAGATGCAGGATATATTGAACGATCAGGATCTTTTTCATATAAAATTTCACCTGAGAAAAAATCCTGCAAAATGGCAGTTCTAGCTTTTATATCTATATTTGATAATGATGAAGAAAGACTTACAAAATTAATGATTATTACGAATAAAATTTTTTTAAACATTTTTAATTATCTCCAAATTCTCAAAATATAATGAATTCATTTTTTCAAAAGAGTCTTTTAAACTTTTTATATCATCAAAAGGACCTATTAATACCCTATAATTTGTTTCGGATATTTTCATTATATTTATTTTTTTTAAAGAAGTTTCATTCTTAATTCTATTCATCATCAATATTGCAGTTTTCTTATAATAAAAGTCAGCAATTTTTATAAAATATGAAAATTTTTGACTTTTTAATTCCTTTTTTTTTATTGATTTTTTTTTATTTAAATTACTAATCTTTATTCCATCTATTGGTGCTTTTTCCGCAACCTCCTTTTCTTCTTCATAAGTTTTTGATTTCTTTGCGATAAAAGTGTTGTCCTTTGAAATTAAAGTTATCTCTATATAAGGTTCATTTATATCCAGTTCTAAGGTTTCTGCAATTCTGCTTGATATTACTGAATTATAAAAATTAGAGAAATTATCATTTGATTTTACAGTTGCTATTAATGATTTATTATTTGAGGGATTTGTTAGTTTAACTGAGGAATTCTTTTTTAATGATTTGTGAAAAATTTTTAAAGATCTATTATCTAGTTTTTTTAAATCTAAGTTTTCATTATAAATTAAGGTAAATCCGCTATTTGTATATTTTTTTTCAAGTTGTTTATTAATTTTTTTAGTACCAGGATTATAAGTTTCACAAGAAGCTAAAATAAATATACAGAGATATATTAGATATCTAAATTTCATTTTTAAATTTATCCTTTAATGTACAAACTGCCAAAGCAAATCTTAATGATCTATTCCATTTTAAAATGATCTCATAATTATCATAAACAATGTATGCAGGCGATAATTTTTTTGCGTTAGGAACAATGTCTTTATCAGGTGTTATTATTGCTACATTTAAATTTTCATCCTGAATATTTAGTTCAGAATAGTTATTAATATATTTCTTAAAAGATTTAATTTTTTTTTTATGGTGTAGTTTTTTTGCAGAAACATTTAAAAACTTATTAGGAACTTTTTCATTTAAATCAATTTTATAAAAACATGGTTGATTTTTTTTCCATCCGATTTGACTCAAATAATTTGCTGCTGAGGCATAAGCATCTTCGTTATTTTTAAGATCAATATAAAAATCACCGTTATAATCAAATGCATAATTTTTTATTGTAGAAGGCATAAATTGAAAAAAACCAAATGCTCCTGCCCAAGAACCATATAAGGTCTTATAATCAATTTGATTTTTGTCTATTAATTTGAGAAGAATTAGTAATTCATTTGTAAAAAATTCGGATCTTCTCTCATCATAGCTTAATGTAGCTAAAGAAGAAACAATATCCATTTTGCCGACATAAGTTCCGAAATTTGTTTCAATGCCCATTAAAGATAAAAGTAATTCTTTTTCTACATTAAATTTTTTTTCTACTTGATTTATTAAAGTTCTGTTTTTATTAAAAAATGACATACCTTTATCAAATTTTTTTTTTGATGTTCTTTTGCCAATATAAGTTTTTGTATCTTCATAAAATTCTGGTTGAAAACGGTCATATTCAATTACTTTTGGTAAAAAAATTGCTTTATCCATTACTAAATTAAAAGTTTTTTCAGAAATTTTTTCTGAAAGAGCGATTTTTTTAAAATTATTTTTCCATTTATCAAAATCTTCACCAAATGACTTACTTAAAGTAAATATGATAAAAATAAGAATATAACTAACGAGTTTCATACAAATCTTTTAAGTATATAATTACAGCAATCCAAATAAAAATAAAACTTACAAATTTATAAAAAGTAAAATCTTCATTATAATAGAAATATCCCAATAAAAATTGAAGTGTTGGTGTTATATAAAAGATCATACCAGTTGGACCTAGGCCGCATAATTCAACACCTCTTACATAAAGAAATAAAGGGATAACCGTCATTGGTCCAGCTAGTGTTATATAAAATGATAAAGGCAAATTATTAAAATTAAAATCATTTAATCCTTTTTGAGTTATTGAGTAAAAAGCAACTAAAGCAAATGGAAAAATTATTAATCCCTCAATTAATAATCCAATATCAGTATCTACATTTATTTTTTTTCTCACTAAATTATAAAAAGCCCAACTGAAACCAACTATAAGACCAACCCATGGCAATGACTTAATACTAAAAACTAATAAAATTATTATAGAAATTAAAACAAACAAAATAGATATAAATCTTTTTCTATTAATTTTTTCATTAAAAAAAATATATCCTAGAAATACGCTAATGATTGGCATTATGAAATATCCAAAACTCGCATCTATTATCTTATCTGTGCCCACAGCATAAATCCATACAGCCCAATTAATAAAAATTAAGAAACCCGATATAAATAAACCAAAAAAATTTTTTTTATTACTAACAGTCTTAAGAAATAGCTTCCATTTAGAAAAAAAAATTGTTGTTAAAATTAACATAATAGCAGTCCAAAGACATCTATGAACTACAACTTCAATATGTCCTATAAAAGATATAGATTTAAAATAGATTACACCAATAAATCCCCACCAAAAAGATCCTAAAGATGTTAAAAGCAGACCTTTATTAAATTGTTGGTTCATATCAAATTGTGTGAATGTTTATCAAAACAAAGTCTTTTTAACAACTTTGCAATTGTAGCTACCGTAAGATCCTGCTATTCTATCTAACGTATCGGGTTTAAAGTTTCTTGGTTCACTAATTTCTTTCATAAAATCACTTTTCCAAAAAGTAATAAATTCTTTCTTCTAATCAACAATTTCTCTTTCAACTCCATCTAAAATTAATTTCTTTTGAGCATCATTGATAATAAAACTTGTCTTTAATTTCGTTGTGCTTTCACATGAAAGGTAAATATCATTAGCCCTAACACTAGTTATGAATAATAAAAAAAAAAACATGAATAAACTCAAGAACTTCATTTATCAACAATATCAGATGTGAATATATTGTCTATTCATAGGATATTGTAGCATTAGTATAATCAAATTATAACTAATGTTAAAACTTTAGAATATATTATCTCTGAATTTTGTTGAAATTTAATATTATACTTATAAAACCTTGCACAAGGAGAGATGGCTGAGCGGTTGAAAGCACCGGTCTTGAAAACCGGCAAAGGGGCAACTCTTTCCTGGGTTCGAATCCCAGTCTCTCCGCCATAGCTATTCAAATATATAATTTATAAATAACTTAAAAATATTTTTTTCTTTGAAATTTTTTGTATCTAATTCTTTATTATAGATTTTGTATAAAGTGTCATCATCAATATCTAAAAAATTCTCTAATTCTTTTAGATTATTTTCATTCAAGTCATTAATATATCTTTTAACAAATGAACCAATAAGTTTGTCCATTTCTCGTGTACCCCTATATTGCGCTCTATAGATTAGTCTTTTTTTTAAATTTTCTATATTGTTACTCATTAAAAAATTATAATAATATTAAATGGCTGATATTAATACATACAATTATCTATTATCTGATATTAAAAATCTCAAAGGTATAGGTATCAAAACATCCAATCTGCTAAAAAAGAAAAAAATTAATACCATTTTTGATTTATTATGGAAACTACCCAAATCTATGACTGATCGAAGTGTTTCAGTTAAGATTCAAAATTTAAAAATTGGTGAAATCCAAACCGTTACATTAATTCCCTACAAATATAATTTTCCAAGAATAAGAAATTTACCTAATAGAGTTAATTGTAGAGATGAAACTGGTGAACTAGATTGTGTTTTTTTTAACAGCTATGAGGGATACATCAAGAAAATCTTACCATTAGATACAGAAATAACTGTTAGTGGAAAAATAGGTCAATTTAAAAACAAATATCAAATTACGAATCCAAAATATATTTCTGAAAACTCGGCATTAGTAAAAACTAAGCATAATCAATATTCGTTAACAGAGGGAATTTCTGAAAAAGTTTATAATAATATAATTAAACGAGCATTGAAAAATTTACCAGATTTAGAAGAATGGCATGATAGTAATATTCTAAAATTTTTTAACAATATATCCTGGAAAGAAGCCATTATTAAATTACATTCACCAGAAAATATAGGTAAATACAAAGCGAATTTTTATAAAAGATTAGCTTATGATGAAATTTTAGCATCTTTTTTAGTACATTCAGAAATAAGAAGGAAAATAAAAAAAATTAAGAAACAAAAAAAATTTTTTTATAACCAAGATCAAGATAAACTCATAAATAAATTAAAGTTTAAACTCACTAACGATCAAAAGAATGCCTTAAATGAGATCAATAATGATCTTAAATCTAACAATAAAATGTTTAGGTTGTTGCAGGGTGATGTTGGAAGTGGAAAAACAATTGTATCTTTAGCTGCAGCACATAATGTGATTAAATCAGGATTTCAAGTTGCGGTAATGGCCCCGACAGAAATATTAGCAAGACAACATTATAAATTAGCAAAGCAAATATTTGACAAAAATATTAATATTGAAATTTTATCAAGCAAAACTGAATATAAAGATAAAAAATTGATAATCACAAACCTAAATGAAAAAAAAATAAATATAATTTTTGGAACTCATGCAATATTTCAAAAAAAAATAGAATTTAAAAAACTTGGATTAATTATTATTGATGAACAACATAAATTTGGAGTAAATCAAAGAAAAAAATTGTCAGATAAAGGTGGTGATAATTGTGATATTCTTTTAATGTCTGCAACTCCAATACCCAGAACTTTAACAATGACTATTTATGGTGACATGGATTTATCTATTATTAAGGAAAAGCCTAAATCAAGATTAGAAGTAAAAACATATACTAAATTAGAAAGTAAAACTGATGATATCATTAACTTTATAAAAAATGAAATCAAAATAGGAAACCAAATTTTTTGGGTATGTCCTTTAATAGAAGAGTCTAAAAAACTTGACCACTCATCAGCAGTAAAAAAATATGAATATTTAAAAAAAATATTTCCTAATAAAGTTGCTCTTTTACATGGAAAAACAGATATTGATGAAAAAGAAATCATCTTAAATAAATTTTTAGAAAATAAATTTAAGATTTTAGTCTCTACAACTATAATAGAAGTTGGTATTGATTTTCCTAATGCAAATGTCATAATTATTGAAAATGCAAATAAATTTGGTCTTTCACAGTTACATCAATTACGTGGAAGAGTTGGTAGAGGTATAAAACAGTCAACATGTATATTAATGTTTAAATCTTCATTATCAGAAAATGCAAAAAAAAGACTTAATATCTTAAAAAATTCTACAGACGGATTCAAAATTTCAGAAGATGATATGAAATTAAGAGGTTATGGAGATATATTAGGTTTTAAACAAAGTGGAATAAAAATATTCAAATTAGCTGATCCAGTTCATAATAGTAAATTATTTGATTTAGCAGAAAGAGAAATAAAAAAAATGGAAAATAAAAATGAGGATATATCGAGATATAAGTTGCTCATGAAACTATATGATCAAGCTGATATTATTAATGATATAGTTTAATTTTTTTCTGTAGATGTTCCTGCGGAAACTATAAATTTAGACGCTTCTTCAAAAGTCATATCTAAATAAATAACCTCCTCAATCGGGAACATAAGTAAAAAACCACTTGTAGGATTTGGTGTTGTAGGTACAAAAACATTTATTAATTTTTGATTTGTTTTTTTTGCCATCTCTCCTTTATTTTCTTTAGTCGCAAAACCAACTGCCCAAACACCTTTTCTAGGATACTCAACTAATACAACACTTTTTTTATCATTATCTTTTTTTGAAAAAGTTTCAGTCATTTGTAAAATAGCTGAATAAACTGTTCTCAAAAATGGGATTCTTTTAAATAAATCATCTATTAATTTTAAAATTCTCTTACCAATAAATGATAGAGAAAGACCTCCAACTATAGTTATAAAAATAATTGTGATAATTATTTCAATTCCTGGAATCGAAATAGGCAAATAACTATTAGGATTTATGTTTTCAGGTAGAATTTTTGAGGATAAGCTTATTAAAAATTTACTTAAATATAAGGTAAAACCTATTGGTATCAAAACAACGACACCCGTAATAAAATAATTTCTCAGAATTAGTGCTATTGATTTTTTTTTAGTTTTTTCACTCATTAATTATAACTTGAATATACAACAAAAGTGATTGCAATAATAAAAAGTATTATTAATATTTTATTATTTAGATTCACTGTGTAATATAATATCAATGTTATATAAAATGAATAGAAGAAAATTTTTAACTTATATAAGCTGCGGTTGTTGTGGATTTGTTCTTAATTCATGTTCTACGGCTCCTATAACTGAAAGGCGGCAATTAAAGATTGTTCCGGAAGCAAAATTAAACGCTCAAGCTGCTGAAATTTATGAGAAAATAAAAGAAAAAGAAAAACTTAGTAAAGATACAAAAAAACTCGACGAGATTAGGGATATTGGAAATAGGATGGAAAATGCAATTGGGGAATATTTTTATAAGAAAAAAATTAATGATCCAACAGCAAATTTTGATTGGGAGTACATATTAATTGATAACAAGAAAGTAAGAAACGCTTGGTGTATGCCAGGAGGTAAGATTGCTGTTTATACCGGTATATTAGATGTTACTAAAAATATTAATGGTCTTGCTGCAGTAATGGGTCATGAAATTGCTCATGCAGTAGCAAAACATTCTGTAGAGAGAGCAAGCAGAGGAACATTATTAAATATAGGCACACAAATAATTGATATAGCAAGTGGTGGTAAATTATCTCAAGTTAATCAAACAACTGGAATGAATACGATTGGATTATTATCCCAACTTGGCATAATGAATCCTTTCAACAGAAAACAAGAGAGTGAGGCAGATTATTTAGGTATGATTTTTGCATCACTATCAGGTTATGATATTAGAGAAACAGTAAAAATTTGGGAAAGAATGAAAGAATTTAACAAAGGTAAAGCACCACCCGAATTTATGAGCACTCACCCATCAGCAGACAATAGAATTAAAAAGATCAATGAGTGGACAAAAAAAATCATATTAGATTACCCACCAATTAAAGTTTAACTGGTGAGCCGTGATGGACTCGAACCATCGACCCATTCCTTAAAAGGGAATTGCTCTACCAACTGAGCTAACGGCCCACAACATTAGAAATTGAACTGTATATACATAAATATAGAAATTTTTCAAATACCATTTTGTCAAAATATCACATTAAGTTTTACAATTTACCAATGTATTTATCATGAAATTCATCAAAAGTGCCGTTATTTATATTACTTCTGATTGCAGACATTAATTGTTGATAAAAATTTATATTATGTAGTGTGAGAATCATTGAGCCAAGAATTTCATTTGTGTTAAATAAATGGTTTAAATAATTTTTAGAATATTTATTTAAACTAAAATTATCACAACTTTGATCTAATGGTTTATTATCATTTTTATATTTATTGTTCTTAATATTTACACGTCCATTCCAAGTAAAAGCGAGACCAGTCCGACCTGATCTTGTTGGTAAAACACAATCAAACATATCGATACCTCTTTTAACCGCACCTAAAATATCTGAAGGTGTACCAACTCCCATTAAATAATGTGGTTTATTAGATGGTAAATGTTCTTTTATATTTTCTAATACTTCAAACATTTCCTTTTGACTCTCACCTACAGCAAGTCCACCCATTGCGTAACCATCAAATCCTATTTTCATCAATTCTTTTAATGATGTTTTTCTCAAATCATTGAATAATCCGCCCTGTATGATACCAAAAAGAGCCTTATGGGGATTATTTCCGAATGAATTTTTTGATCGTTCGGCCCAGTGAAGAGATAATTTCATAGATTTTTCAATGATTTTATAATCCGAACTTTTTTTAGGACACTCATCCATAATCATTACAATATCCGAATTTAAACCTAATTGGATTTTTATGCTTTCCTCTGGACTCAAATAGTATTTTTTACCATCTACATGAGAATTGAATATTGCGCCTTTTTCTTTATCAATCTTATTTAATTTAGAAAGTGACATTACTTGAAAACCACCAGAATCAGTTAAGATAGGTAAATCACAATTCATGAAATTATGTAAACCACCTGCACTTTTAATTCTTTCAATTCCTGGTCTTATCATTAGGTGATAAGTGTTAGATAAAATTATTTCGGAACCAGTCTTTTTAATATCATCGATATTACAAGCTTTAATTGTTGCTTGTGTACCAACAGGCATAAAAGCTGGTGTATGTATATTGCCCCTACGTGTTTGAATCAGTCCAGTTCTAGCAAATTTGTCTTTGCTAATAATTTTAAAGGCAAATTTTTTTAATGCCATTAATAAAATTAAAGAGATTTAAAACTTATAATCTTATCAGGATCTATAACAGCTCCATTGTTGTTCTCATCACCTCTCTTTATTTGATCTACATGTTCCATGCCCTCAATTACTTTACCGAAAACAGTGTATTGTCTATCTAGGAATGGTGCAGGTTTAAAGCAAATAAAAAATTGACTATTTGCACTATTTGGATCTGAAGATCTTGCCATTGATAAAGTTCCTCTATCATGAGGTAGACTATTAAATTCTTGTTTCAAATCTGGTAAATCTGAACCACCCATACCAGCCATCTTTAAATCAAAGTTATCTGAATTTGAATTACCGAATTTCACATCTCCTGTTTGTGCCATAAAACCATCAATAACTCTATGAAAAACAACATTATCATATTTACCTTGATTAGCTAATTCCTTAATTCTTTCCACATGCTTAGGCGCTACATCTGGAAATAATTCTATTTTTACATCGCCATTTTTTAGTTTTAAAATCATTATATTTTCTCCTGAAATTGATTGGTTAGTTAATATAAAAAAAAGTAATAAAATTTTAATAAAAAATCTATTCATATTTTTGTTTTAAAGATTTTATTGTGCTTTTTGTAGTAAATTTTTTAATATCCCCATTTAATTTTACAATTTCTTTTACAAATTTAGATGAAATAATTTGATTTTCAACATCAGACATTAAAAAAATTGTTTCTATACTTTTGTTTAGTTTTCTATTCATACCAGCAAGCTGGAATTCATACTCAAAGTCTGAGACAGCACGTAATCCCCTTAAAATAATATTAGATTTGTATTTTTTACATAAATCTGTTGTTAGTGATGAAAAAGAAATTACCTTAATTTTTTTTTTATCTAATTTTAAATCTTTGAATAATGCTTTTTTAACAATATCTATTCTCTCATAAGATGAGAATAAGTATTTTTTGTTTTCAACATCTGAAACAGCAACTACTATTTTTTCAAATAATTTAAGAGATTTTTTTATAACATCAATATGACCAAAAGTTATTGGATCAAAAGTGCCTGGATAAATTACTACTTTAGACATTAAATCAAATTATCTTCTATTTTTATTGAAGAGACAACTTTTTCATCACCCGACAATTTAATAATTCTAACACCTTGCGTATTTCTACCAGCTGTTCTTATTTCTTTCACAGCTACCCTAATTACTCGACCTTTATTAGTTGATATCATTATTTCATCACCTTCATAAACGGGAAATGAAGAAGATATATTACCATTTCTTGGTGAATTTATAATGCCTATGATTCCTTTTCCACCTCTATTTGTAACTCTATAATCATAATGAGAAGTTTTTTTACCATACCCATTTTCTGTTATAGATAATATAAATTTTTCACTTGCTTTGAATTCTGATTTTTCATCTTTAGATTTTTTTTCATTTTTCTTTATTTTGTCATTATCAATAATTGATAATGATACAATTTCATCATTTGAAGCTAGATCGATACCTTTAATGCCTTTTGAAGATCTTCCTTTGAAAATTCTTAATTTTTTCGACTCAAATCTTATACATTTTCCAAATTTAGTGCTTAATATTATATCTTGATCATCTTTACAAATTTTTACTCCAACTATCTTATCATTATTATCGAGTTTCATTGCTATTTTTCCAGAAGTATTAATTGACTCAAAATCTTCCAAACTATTTTTCCTTACCTTACCTTTTGCTGTTGCAAAAATTATCTGATAGTCCTCTAATTTCTTGTCACTTTCTGGAAAGGGCATAATAGAACTAATTGATTGGTGATTTTTAAGAGGCAAAATATTAAAAAGTGATTTTCCTTTAGATGAAGCGGATCCTTCAGGAATTCTCCATGCTTTAATTCTATAAACAAGTCCTTCAGTTGAAAAAAACAAAACTGATGTATGAGTATCAACAGATAAAGTTTGAACAACCGAATCTTCATTTCTTGTAGTTATTCCTGTTTTACCTTTTCCCCCTCTTTTTTGCTTTTTTACACTATTTAATGAGCCCCTTTTAATATAACCTTGTAATGTTACAGTGATTAAGACTGACTCTTTTTGAATAGTCTCTTCAATATCATAGTTTAATACTGCATCAATTATTTTAGTTCTTCTTGGTGTTGAAAATTTATCTCTAATGTTCTCCAGTTCATCACTAATTACTTTTAAAAGTTCTTTTTTAGATGAAATAATCTTTTTATATTTTGATATTAATTCTGACAGTTTTTTAATTTCTATTTCAATTTCATTAATTCCTAAAGCTGTTAATTTTTGCAGTCTCAACTCTAAAATTGCAACAGCCTGGGCGTCTGATAAAGAATATACATTTTTTGATTTTTTATTTTCGATTAAAGAGATCATTTTTAATGATTTGTTAATCTTCCATTTTGTATTAAGTATTGATCTTTTAGCGTCTTCTGGAGTTTTAGAAGAACGTATCAATTTTATAATTTTTTCAAGATTTTCGACTGATACGGATAAACCAATAAGTATGTGTGCTCTATCTTCTGCTTTTTTTAAATCAAATTTAGTTTTTTTGATTACAACATCTTCTCTAAATGAGAGAAAATTTTCTAAAAAATCTTTTAGATTGCATGTTTTTGGTTTTCCTTCAACAATAGCTAGAGAATTAAATCCAAATGAACTTTCAATTTGTGTATTTTTATAAAGTTGTCTTTTTACAGTTTCTGGTTCAACTCCATTTCTTAAATCGATTGAAACTCTAATACCTTCTCTATTAGACTCATCTCTTATATCTTTAATACCCTCAATTTTTTTTTCCCTAACCAATTGTGCAATTCTTTCATTCAATACAGATTTATTAACTTGATAAGGAATTGAAGTTATAACTAATCTCTCGCGTCCATTTTTTAAAGTTTCATTTGATATTTCACCTCTAATTTTAAATGATCCTCTGCCTTTATTATATCCTTGTTTGATAATATCCTTACCAATAATAACACCACCTGTTGGAAAATCAGGTCCCGGTATATGCTTCATTAATTCCTTTATTTTGATATCTTTGTTCTGTATTAAAGCTAGTGTTCCATTAATTATTTCTCCAAGATTATGGGGTGGTATACTAGTTGCCATGCCCACTGCTATACCACCAGCACCATTGACTAATAAATTTGGAAATTGTGCTGGTAATACTGATGGTTCATTTTCAGTTTCATCATAATTATTTTTAAAATCAACAGTATTTTTTTCAATATCATCAATTAAAAATTGTGTAACTTTAGAAAGCCTTGTCTCAGTGTATCTCATTGCTGCAGGTGGATCTCCGTCAATGGAACCAAAGTTACCTTGTCCTTCCACTAGAGGCAAACTCATTGAAAAATCTTGAACCATTCTCACAAGTGCATCATAAACTGATTGGTCTCCATGTGGATGATATTTACCAATTACATCTCCAACAATTCTTGCCGATTTTCTGAATTGTTTTGACCAATCATAACCACCTTTATGCATTGCGTACAAGATTCTTCTATGAACTGGCTTTAATCCATCACGTATATCAGGTAAAGCACGACTTACAATTACACTCATAGCATATGATAAATAAGATGAGCTCATCTCATCGTGCATCGATATGAGTTTTATATTTTTATCTTTGGAGACTTCTGTTTTATCCATATTGTTTAAAATGGAATTTCATCATCCATATCGTTAGAATTTTGTGGGGTATCATCTGAATTGGAGGATAAAGATTGATTATTATCATATTGAATTCCACTGCCTGAACTTCCACCACCTAACATTGTAAGTGACGAATTATAACCTTGAATGACTACTTCAGTTGAATATTTGTCTTGACCACTTTGCTCGTCCTTCCATTTGCGAGTTGTAAGTTGCCCTTCTACATAAATCTGAGCTCCTTTTTTAAGGTATTGTTGAACAACATTCACTAAACCTTCGTTAAAGACAACTATACGGTGCCATTCAGTTTTCTCTTTTTTTTCACCACTATTTCGATCTTTCCAAGATTGGCTTGTTGCAAGACTTAATCTCGCTACATTTTTACCATTAACCATTTGTTTAATCTCAGGATCTGCGCCTAAACGACCAATTAAAAGTACTTTATTTAAACTTCCAGCCATAATATTTTATTATTTGTTAAATTAATTAATTAGATTTATATCACAATTTACTCTGAATATTAATTTTATTAGGTCAAAGCAACAAAAATTATGAACAAAAAGATAGTTATTAAGGGTGCTAAAGAGCATAATTTAAAAAATATTTCTTTAGAAATACCAAAGGATAAATTTGTAGTAATTACAGGTCTATCTGGGTCTGGGAAATCATCTTTAGCTTTTGATACAGTTTATGCTGAAGGTCAAAGAAGGTATGTTGAAAGCTTATCAGCATATGCGAGACAATTTTTAGATAAAATGAAAAAACCAAATGTTGATTTAATTGAAGGATTAAGTCCTGCAATATCGATAGAACAAAAAAATACTTCAAAAAATCCAAGATCTACAGTTGCTACAGTTACAGAAATTTATGATTATATGAGAGTGCTTTTCGCTAGGGCTGGTATTCCTTACTCACCATTCACAGGTAAACCTATTGAGTCTCAGACTATTTCCCAAATAGTTGATAAAATTAAACAATTACCAAAAAAAGCAACCATATATCTTTATGCTCCAGTAGTTAGAGGTCGAAAAGGAGAATATAAAAAAGAAATTTTATCATATAAAAAAAGAGGATTTAGAAAAATAAAGATCGATGAAGTCTTATACGATATTGAAAAAATTCCTGAGCTAAATAAAAAAGTAAAACATGATATTTCTATTTTAGTTGATAGAATAATTCTTAATGCTTCTTTGGGAAATAGATTAGCTGAAAGTATAGAAACATCTATAAGTTTGGCAAATGGCTTAATATTCGTCGAATACGAGGATGAAACACTTCCTAAAAAATTTAGAGAATTAAAAAAATTAATTTTTTCAACTAAATTTGCTTGTCCTGAAAGTGGTTTTACTATTGAGGAAATTGAACCTAGATTATTTTCTTTTAATAGCCCATTTGGAGCTTGCGAAGAGTGTGAGGGTATAGGAATAAAACTTAATGTTGATCCAAATTTAGTTGTACCCAATGAAAAAAAAAGTATTATTGATGGTGCTATTGAGCCTTGGGCCAAAACAACAACTCTATATTATGCTCAAACTCTGGCCTCTTTAGCAAAACATTATAACTTTTCCTTAGAGGATAAATGGTCAAAACTTTCAAAAAAAATTAAAGATATAATTCTTTATGGTTCTGACGATGAAGAAATTAAATTTTCGTATGATGATGGTTACGAAAAATATTCATACAAAAAAACTTTTGAGGGGGTAATAAACAATTTAGAACGAAGATATCTTGAAACTGATAGTGATTGGAAAAGAGAAGAAATATCACAATATCAATCTGATACCAAATGTGAAAGATGTAATGGACACAGACTTAAAGACGAGGCTTTATGTGTTAAAATTGATGGTTTGCATATAAGTGAAGTAACTGAAAAATCTATTTTAGATGCTGCTAAATGGTTTCAGGATCTTAATAATAATCTTGATAAAAGACAAATTAAAATAGCAGAACATATTTTAAAAGAAATCAATGAACGTTTAAACTTCTTATTAAATGTTGGACTTGATTATTTAACATTATCAAGGGAGTCTGGAACACTTTCAGGAGGAGAAGCTCAACGAATTCGTTTAGCATCTCAAATTGGATCAGGGCTAACAGGAGTTCTATATGTTTTGGATGAGCCTTCAATTGGTTTACATCAAAAAGACAATGTAAAACTTATTGATGCATTAAAAAGATTAAGAGATTTAGGAAACACTGTTATTGTTGTTGAACATGATACTGAAACAATGGAAAACGCAGATCATATAATTGACCTAGGCCCTGAAGCAGGAAACAACGGTGGGGAAATTGTAGCACAAGGAAGCTTTAAGGAAATTACTCAAAATAAAAGTAGCATCACAGGAAAGTATCTTTCAAAAAAATTTAAAATAAATATCCCTCAAAAAAGAAGGTTAGCAAAAAATGGAAGATTTTTAGAAATTACTGGAGCAACAGGAAATAACTTAGATAATGTAAATTTGAAAATACCTTTAGGTAGTTTAACTTGTGTTACAGGAGTTTCTGGGAGTGGTAAATCAACACTTATTTTACAAACTTTATATAATGCTTTAAATTTAACTTTAAACAATAATAAATCCAGAAAAATACCAAAACCTTTTAAAGGATTTAAGGGAACAGAATTAATTGATAAAATTATTGATATAGATCAATCTCCTATCGGTAGAACACCAAGATCAAACCCAGCAACTTATACTGGTGCCTTTGGTCCAATTAGAGATTGGTTCACAGGCTTACCTGAGTCAAAAACTAGAGGATATAAGCCAGGAAGATTTTCTTTTAATGTCAAAGGTGGAAGATGTGAAGCATGCGAAGGTGATGGAGTTATAACATATGAAATGCACTTTTTACCTGACGTTTATATACAATGTGATGAATGTAAAGGAACTAGATATAATAGAGAAACACTTGAGATAAAATTTAAAGATAAAAGTATAGCTGATGTTTTAAATATGACTGTTGATGAAGGTTGTGAATATTTTGAAAATATATCAAATATTAAAACAAAACTTTTAACTTTAAAGAAAGTGGGTTTGGGATATATAAAAATTGGCCAACAAGCAACAACACTATCAGGTGGTGAAGCTCAAAGAATAAAATTAGCGAAGGAGCTATCAAAAAGATCAACAGGACGAACAATGTATATTTTAGATGAACCTACAACTGGATTACATCAACATGATATTAAAAAATTACTTGAAATATTACATACATTTGTAGCTTTAGGAAATACTGTAGTTGTAATAGAACATAATTTAGATGTAATTAAAACAGCTGATTATATAGTTGATATGGGCCCAGATGGTGGTGTAAAGGGAGGCAAAATAATTGCAGAAGGAAAACCAGAAGAAATTTGTGAAAACAATATTAGCTATACAGGTAAATTTTTAAAACCGTTGCTTAATGGCAGCTAAATTTTTATTTGATTAAGTATTAAAAATATATCATGTTTAAAAAGTTTTTTTTCAAAAAACGTCTAGGAAAGTATTTTTTATTTGGCACCTTTATCTTTTTCTTAATCAAAGGTTTAATTTGGTTAGGAATTTTTTTCTTTGTTGGATTTAATTTGATAAATTTTAATTGATAATTTATAATACTACCTATGGAGGAAAAAAATCAAAATCTTGTTGAATTTAAAGTATTTGGATTTTCCATTGAATATTTGTCGATTATTTATGGAACTTTTTTACTTACTTGGGGAATTTTAATAAGTTTTATCAGTGGTAGTGATTCTTTCACATCTTATATTCCCTCAATACTGGGTTTGCCGATTTTAATATTTTCACTATTATCACTCAAATTTACATCAAAGAAAAAAATATTTATGCACATTGTTGTTTTGTTTGGACTAATTATTTTTTTAGGTGGTTTAGATTTTTTAAGATCAATAATTACTGGTAATATTTTTTCAAATTTATGGGCTGATATGTCTAAACTTATGATGTTAATAACTGGTCTATTTTTTGTAGTTCAATGTATAAAATCATTTATCTTCGCTCGAAAGCAACAAACATAAAATAAATTAATCTAATAAAGTTTCTACAAACTCCCAATTGATTAAATTTTCTACAAACTTATCTAAATATTCTGGTCTTCGATTTCTATAATCTATATAGTAGGAGTGTTCCCAAACATCACATCCTAATATTGGTTTCATCCCATGGATTAATGGATTTTCAGCATTAGATGTTTTTGAAACAACTAATTTATCATTTTTTAAAGATAACCAGCACCAACCTGATCCAAACTGAGTTACTCCTGCTTCTTTAAATTCTTTTTTAAATACATCGATACTTCCGAAATCTGAGATAATTTTTTTTTCAAGCTTTGGGGGTATCTTTCCACCACCATCAGGCTTCATGCATTTCCAAAATAAATTATGGTTCCAATGTTGACTAGCATTATTGAATATTCCAGACATGGATTTATCTTTTGAACTTTTTTCAATGATTTCCTCAAGTGACATTTTTGACATATCAGTGTCTTTAATAAAATCATTTAATTTAGTTATATATGTTTGATGATGCTTTCCATGATGAAGATCTAAAGTTTCTTCTGACATAATTGGGGCTAAAGCGCTTTTAGGATAATCAAGCTTTGGTAATTCAAAATTCATATTATTTATTTATATTAGATTTTTTACACTAAAATTATATTATAATAAACTTCATTTTAGTATATGATTTTGTAGTTTATGTCTAAGTTTTTATCGTCTTTATCTAAAACAGTACATGCGTCTTTTGCATTAACTATTTTATTATTTTTATTACTGTTTTTTTTAAACGGTGGAATTGTATATGATACTTTGTTTTGGAGCTGGTTGTGCAGGTTTGTACATGTAATTTTTGCAATAATGTGGATTGGTTTATTATGGTATTTTAATTTTATACAAATTCCAAATATGGCTAAAATTCCTGATGATCAAAAACCTGCTATTGGTAAAGTAATTGCTCCTGCAGCACTTTTTTATTTTAGATGGGCAGCTTTTCTAACTATTTTATCAGGATTAATCTTAGCTTTGTTAAATGGTTATCTTTATGATGCTATAACCTTAAGTATTTATTCTGGAATTACCAAACATACTGCAATAGGAATTGGTATGTGGCTTGGAATGATTATGGCCTTTAACGTTTGGTTTATAATATGGCCTTGTCAAAAAAGAGCTTTAGGAATTATAGATTGTACGCCAGATAAAAAAGTAAAATCTACTCAGTTAGCAATTATATTTTCGAGAGTTAATACTATTTTATCTTTACCTATGTTATTTTCAATGGTGGCAGCTCAAAATTTATATTAATTTTTATTATCCTCTCTTAAAACTGTTTTTTGAGAAACTCTTAATCTAACTAAAACAGTATTCGCGATATAAATCGACGAATAAGTTCCAAAAATTACTCCAAAGATCATAGCAAGAGAAAAACCCTTCAAAATTTCACCACCAAAAAAGAAAATTGATAAAAGCGCCAGCAAAGTGGTTATTGAAGTAATCAAAGTCCTAGATAAAGTTTCATTAATGGAAATATTAGTTAATTCATAAATCTTAATATCAGAATATTTTCTTAAATTTTCTCTAACACGATCAAATATAACAACCGTGTCATTCATTGAATAACCGACAATTGTTAAAACAGCAGCTATAATAGATAAATTTATTTCTAAGTTTAATAAAGAAAATAGACCTAAGGTTACAAGTACATCATGAAATAAAGCAAGTATTGCTCCAAGGCTGAATTGCCATTCAAATCTTATCCAAATATATATTAACATTAAAATCAGAGCTATGCTAATAGCAATAATTCCTGACTTTAATAATTCAGCGCTTACTTTTGGACCTACATTCTCTACCCTCCTAAAGTTAAAGTTATTTCCAAAAGATTTTTCTAAATTATTTTTAATTTCTTCAATAATATTTTTTTTACTATTATTTTCAAATTTAATTAAAAAATCTTTTTCATTACCAAAAGTTTTTACAGAAACATCGCCTAGATTCATTTGACTCAAATTATCTCTTAGTGAAGAGACATTAATTTTTGTTTCTACAGTTCTTAATTCTATAAGTGTACCGCCCTTAAAATCTATACCGAAATTTAATCCTTTAAATAAGAGTAAAGTTAATGATAAAATTACAAGCACTATCGATAATATGTTAAATTTATTATAATATTTATTAAATGCTATCATCTAAATAAGTCCCTCTTTATTTTTATTTTTCATTACATAAATTACTGTCATCAATCTCGCTATAAAATATACAGAAAATAATGTTGTAAAAATTCCAATTCCTAAAGTTAATGAAAAACCTTTTATTGGTCCTGATCCCATAAAAAATAAAATTATTGCAGCTAATAAAGTAGTTATATTAGCATCTAGAATTGCAGTTCTTGATTTTGTATACCCACTATCAAAAGCAATAAGATTATTTTTTTCGTTTTTTAATTCTTCTTTAATTCTTTCAAATATTAATACATTTGCATCTACAGCCATACCCACAGTTAGAATTATTCCAGCTATTCCTGGCAAGGTTAAGGTTGCCTCAAAAATTGTCAAAATTCCAACTAATAAAAATAAATTTACTACTAAAGCCAGGTTTGTAATTAGTCCAAAAACTTTGTATTTAACATAGATAAAGATAATCACTAAGATAAAACCAATCATCAAAGCTATTATTCCGGCATTAATTGAATCTTGTCCTAAATCAGGTCCTACTGTTCTTTCCTCAATAATGTTTAATGGTGCAGGTAAGGCCCCAGATCTTAGTAATAATGCTAGATCAGTAGCTGACTGAAAGGTAAAACCTCCACTAATTTGCCCTGATCCACTTGCTATTGTATCTCTAATAACAGGAGCACTAATAATTTGACCATCTAGAACAATGGCCAATTGTTTGCCTATTCCAGTTGAAGTTGCTTTACCAAATCTTTTTGCTCCTACTCTATCGAGTGTGAATGAAACTACTGTTTCATTAGTTTCATTATTCATTCTTGGTTGAGCATCTAATAAATTATCACCACTAAGAATTATTCTTTTACTGACAAAATCTTCATTAATTCCATTTTCATATTTAAGCTTTTCAACTCCAAAAGAATCTTCATTATTATTTGACACAAATCTAAAAGTTAAATTTGCAGTTTTACCTAGAAGTGATTTAATACGCATAGGATCATCTAAACCTGGTAATTCTACTAAAACTCTGTCATTACCTCTTTTTAAAATATTAGGTTCATTTGTACCTATTTCATCTATTCTACGTCTTACAATCTCAAGAGCTTGATCTTGTGATGATGTTTTTAATTCAATTAATCCTTGATTTGAAAAACTTACTTTAAAAAATTCTCCCTGATCAGATAATTCTAGTTGATGAGATTTAAATCTCGGATAGTAAGGATTTATCTCACTGTTTTCATCATTGAAAGTATTTATAATGATTTGTTTTAAATTTTCATCTACTGAAAATGTTATTGTCTTATTATCTAATTTGATATTCCTAATTCTTACATTTTTACTTTTAAAATATGATCTAATTAGAGATGTGGTATTTTGTAATTTCTGTTCTATAACTGGACCATTATCTATCTCCAGAAGTAAATAAGAACCACCTTGTAAATCTAATCCAAGATTAATTTTTTTTTTAAATAAATAATTTTCTGAAGTAAATAAGTTTGAAAAAGATATCAATATAAAAAATAAAGAAATTATAGAAATGAATATTATTCTTAATTTTGAAAAATATAACACTTTAAATAAATGAAGTTTATTTTTTAATCTCTTGAGAATTCATCAAGCTTTGTACACCTGTTCCTCTAACAACTTCCACAGTAACATTTTCTGCAATTTCTACCTCAACTTTGTCATTATCTACTACTCTAGTTATTGTTCCAGTGATACCACCTGAGGTAACAATCTTGTCGCCTTTTTTTAATCCCTCAACCATTGCTTTATGCTCTTTTACTTTCTTTTGTTGAGGTCTTATTAAGAAAAAATAAAAAATAACAAAGATTAAAATTAGAGGTATAAATTGACCTATTCCTGATCCTTCCATAAAACTCCTTATTAAAGCTGATTTTTTATACTATCTATTAAATTAAAACAACTTTAAATAGGTAAGATTTTTTCTAAATTATTCAAATAGGGACGTAAAATTTCAGGTATAATTACCGAACCGTCATTTTGTTGATAATTTTCTAGTATAGCAATCAAAGTTCTGCCTATAGCTAATCCACTTCCATTAAGGGTGCCAACATGAAGTATTTCTTTATTAGAGTTCCTATATCTCGTTTTCATTCTGACAGCCTGGAAAGTTGAACAGGAAGAACATGATGAAATTTCTCTATATTTTTTCTCTGATGGAATCCAAACTTCAATATCATAAGTCTTTTCAGCACTAAAACCCATATCACCTGTGCATAAAATCATTTTTCTATAAGGAAGTTTTAGATCATCTAAAATATCTGTGGCACAATTTGTCATTCTTTCCAATTCATCTAAACATTTTTCTTTTTCCACAATACTAACCATTTCAACTTTATAAAATTGATGTTGTCTAATCATACCTCTTGTGTCTTTTCCATAACTCCCCGCTTCTTTTCTAAAACATGGTGTAGAAGCAACCAATCTTATTGGTAGTTCATCTAAATTTAAAATTTTATCTTTAACCATATTTGTTAATATGACTTCTGCAGTAGGAATTAAAAATTTTCTTCCCGAACTTTCATCAATCTTTATTTCAAATTGATCATT
>CACORI010000016.1 GCA_902629585.1 uncultured Pelagibacteraceae bacterium
TTTAATTAAATTCTTTAATTCCTAAGCCTTTTAATTTTCTATGAAGTGCACTTCTCTCCATACCCACAAATTGAGCTGTTTTAGATATATTTCCGTTAAATTTTTTAAGTTGTATTGTTTGATGCTTTTTATGATAATTGGTAGAATTGAACTATTAACAGTATTGATTATTTCTAAAAAATTCCTTTTTAAAGACTAGATATTTATTGTATATGTATTAAAATTTTGCGCCCTTAGCTCAGCTGGATAGAGCATCGGTTTTCTAAACCGAGGGTCGGAGGTTCGAATCCTCCAGGGCGCGCCATTATCTCAATATTTCTGCAATTTTTAATACAAAATATCACTTGACTACAATTCGTACATTGCCCCGTTTTAATTAAATTTCTCTTGAAGAGTTTTTTCTTACATGCTTAAATTAAGGATATTCAAAAGTTATTTTGAATTATTTGTTAACAAATAAATAAACAATAGGAAGAATAATGTTTAAATACTTAAAACAATTAACTTCTTTAGTTGCTATGGTTGCTGTGTTGTTCACTTTTACAACAGAGTCTATGGCTGCTAAAAAATCTAAAACACTTAAAAACACTCAAAAGAAAGGTTTTGTAAGATGTGGAGTATCTCAAGGTCTTCCAGGATTTTCTAATGCTGATGCTGCAGGAAATTGGACTGGTGTTGACGTTGATGTATGTAGAGCGGTAGCTGCTGCAGTATTAGGTGATGCAAATAAAGTTAAGTTTACACCACTAAGTGCTAAGGAGAGATTTACAGCTTTAACTTCTGGTGAGATTGATATCTTATCTAGAAACACAACTTGGACTCTTTCTAGAGATGCCGATATTGGACTTACTTTTGTAGGCGTGAACTTTTATGATGGACAAGGTTTCATGGTAAGAAAAAGTTCAGGAATTACTTCAGTAGACCAATTTAAAAATGGTATTTCAGCTTGTACAAACATTGGTACGACAACTGAGCTTAATATGAGAGACTTCTTTAATTCAAGAGGAATTTCTTATGAGCCAGTTGCTTTTGAAAAAGCTGATGAAGTTGTAGCTGCTTATGATGCAGGTAGATGTGATACATATACTACTGATAAATCTGGTTTAGCTGCTCAAAGAACTAAGATGAAAAATCCTGATGAACACATTGTTTTACCAGAAACTATTTCTAAAGAACCTTTAGGACCAGTTGTAAGACAAGGTGATTCAGTTTGGGAAGATATCGTAAGATGGTCTTTGAACACTATGATCGAAGCTGAAGAGTACGGAATTACTTCTGCAAATGCTGACATGATGAAAACTTCAGATAACCCTCAAATCAAAAGACTTGTTGGTGCTGAAGGTGAAATGGGTGCAGCATTCGGTTTAGATAATGAGTGGAACTTAAGAATTATCAAACAAGTTGGAAACTATGGTGAAAGCTATAAGAGAAATATAGCTGACACTGGTATTTTACCAGACAGAGGTCCAAATGAGTTATGGACTAAAGGTGGTATTTTATACGTTCCACCATCAAGATAATTTAAGTAATAAATTAAATTAAAAAGGGCTAGATTTTTCTAGCCCTTTTTTTTATAAATCATATATTATTCCCACTGTGAATTTTAAACTCAAAGATATAGTTCCTCAATTAGTTACAGTATTAGCTGTGGTCTTAGTATTTGGTTTTTTTACCTATAATGCTCAAGTGAATATGGAAAATAGAGGCATTGATTTTGGTTATGGATTTTTATCTCAAGAGTCATCATTTGATGTTCAATTTTCTTTAATTGAATATGATGGGTCTCATTCATATTTTAGAGCTTATTTGGTTGGCCTATTAAATACTATATTAGTTTCTGTTATTGGAATTATTTTTGCAACGATACTAGGTGTGATAGTTGGAATAGCCCGATTGTCTCCAAATTATTTAATTAATCAATTTGCAGCATTTTATGTTGAGTTTTTTAGAAATATCCCGTTACTTTTACAAATATTTTTTTGGTACTTCGCTGCATTAAGAGCTTTGCCACTCCCGCAAGATGCTGAACCAATGTTTGGAGTAACATACTTAACAATAAAAGGTTTATTCGTACCTGCGTTTATATGGCAAAATTTTAATATATTTTTTTATTCTCTAGTAGCTGCCATTATTGCAATAATTGTTATTCGAACGCATGCAAAAAAAGTTCAAGAGACACATGGTAAACAAATACCTGTTTTATTAATCTCTTTAGGCTTAATTTTAATTTTACCTCTTTTAAGTTTTTTATTTGGAGGAGTAAGACTATCTTTTGAAGTTCCAGTTTTAAAGCAATTAGCTACTACATCATTTATTTATGAAGGAGGTGTGAGTTTACCACCTGAATTAATCGCCTTAACGTTATCTTTATCTTTATATACAGCTACTTTCATAGCTGAATGTGTAAGAGCTGGTATTCAAGGGGTTGGTAAAGGCCAAAAAGAGGCAGCTGCATCAATTGGTTTAACTCCTAATCAAGTTCTTAAATTAGTGGTAATGCCTCAAGCTCTTAGAATAATAATACCTCCAACTACTAATCAATATTTGAATTTAACAAAAAACTCTTCCTTAGCAGCTGCGATTGCTTATCCTGATTTAGTATTGGTTTTTGCAGGAACAGCATTGATGCAAACTGGTAAAGCTATTGAAATTGTATCAATCACAATGTTTACGTACTTGTCTTTAAGTGTTTCAATTTCAATACTTATGAATTGGTATAATAAGAAAATAGCAATAACGGAAAAATAATGTCTAAAATAAATTTTTTAAAGCCAGACAAAACTAACTTAAATACTTTTTTATATTTAGGATCTTTTTTGTTTTTTATTAGCGTTTTAGATGTTTCTTTAAACTCATTTTTCAATTTGAATATCACAAATTTTTTACCTGGTTTTTTAAGTTTTTTATTACCTCTTATCTTAGGTTTTATCGGCCTTTACTTTATCAGAATAGAATTAAGTGGTAATAAACACTTAGATCTTCTAAATAAAAACATTAATACAAATAATTTTAACGCTGTCTTATCCTTATTAATTATTTTCATAATTATAAAATCAATTCCTCCTATATTAAGCTGGTTTTATGTTGATGCTAGTTTTGCTGGAGACTCAAAAGATGTTTGTACAGGTTCGGGAGCTTGCTGGACTTATATAAAAGTTTGGATGAGAAGATTTATGTATGGAATGTATCCCAACGCAGAACAATGGAGAATTAATTTATCTTTTATAGCCTTAGCCTTATTGGGTTCAGTCGGATATTTTGCAACAGATAGATTTAAAAAGTACCTAACACTTTATTATGTTGTAATTTATCCTTTTATTGCTTTTTTATTTATCTTTTTCTTTATTTCAGGAGGTCCAGTATTTTTTGACTTTTCATACGGAATAATTGCTGCAATTTTGTCTATAATTGTTGGTTTTTTTATTCCTAATAAGTTTAAATTTTATTACTTTCTTATAGTTCCTTTTGGTTTGTATATTTTATTAAAATACTTCATTTTTTACGAAGAATTAATTGAATTAGGAAAATTAGAGGGTTTGAACTGGGTAGAAACAGGTGCTTGGGGCGGCTTATCTTTAACCTTTATAATTTCATTTTTCTGTTTAATTTTTTGTTTTCCAATTGGTATGGCATTTGCACTTGGAAGAAGATCTGGATTTCCATTAATAAGGTATATTTCAGTTGGTTTCATCGAATTTTGGCGAGGTGTTCCACTAATCACTGTACTATTCATGTCTGCTGTTATGTTTCCAATGTTTCTACCCGAGGATTTTTTCATTGATAAACTAGTTAGAGCAATAATAGCAATTTCACTTTTTGAAGCTGCTTACGTTGCCGAAGTTATTAGAGGTGGGTTACAAGCTTTACCCAGAGGTCAGTATGAAGCTGCAAAATCTTTAGGAATGGGTTATTGGAAAATGCACATATTTGTAATTTTACCTCAAGCCTTAAAACTAGTTATACCTGGTATTGCTAATACATTTCTAGCTTTAGTAAAAGACACACCATTAATTTTTGTTGTTGGTTTATTAGAAATAGTGGGAATGCTTAATTTAGCTAAAACTAACCCAGAATGGTTGGGTTTTGCTATGGAAGGTTATGTTTTTGCAGCAATAATTTTCTGGATTATTTGTTATGCAATGAGTAAATATAGTTATAATTTAGAACAAAAATATAAAACTGATAGATAAACACAATGTCTGATAGCATTATCCAAATAAATAACATGAATAAATGGTTTGGTGATTTTCAAGTTTTAAAAGGAATTAATTTAGAAGTTAAACCAAAAGAAAAAATTGTAGTTTGTGGTCCTTCTGGTTCTGGTAAATCAACTTTGATAAGATGTATTAATAGATTAGAGGAACACCAAGAGGGAAATATTATAGTCGATGGAACAGAATTAACAGAAGATACAAAAAATATAGAGCAAATTAGAGCAGAAGTTGGAATGGTATTTCAACAATTTAATTTATTTCCTCATTTGTCAATTTTAGATAATTGCACACTTGCACCAATCTGGGTAAAAAAATTACCTAAAAAAGAGGCTGAAGATTTAGCTTTAGAACATTTAGAAAGAGTACAAATCCTTGATCAAGCACAAAAATATCCTGGTCAATTATCTGGCGGTCAGCAACAAAGAGTAGCTATAGCAAGAGCTTTATGCATGAAGCCAAAAATAATGCTTTTTGATGAACCAACATCAGCATTGGACCCAGAAATGATTAAAGAAGTGTTGGATGTCATGGTAAATTTAGCAAAACAAGGAATGACAATGATAGTAGTTACCCATGAAATGGGTTTTGCCAAGGAAGTTGCAGATCAAATGATTTTTATGGATGAGGGGATGATTGTAGAAAAAGCAGATACAAAGGAATTTTTTGCCAACCCAAAGAGTGATAGAACCAAACTATTCTTAAGTCAGATACTATAAAAATACCTTTTTCAAGAAATTTTTTTTTGATAAGTGCTGAAGAAATGCTTGACATATTTCCAATAAATCTCCTTTTTTCAACAAAAATAAATAAATTTATTGTTGCAGTAGGTATCAAAAACTAGTTCAATAAGTTTTTAATAAAAATTAAGAGGGGTCTTAATGGAAGATAATTTTAATAAACATTTAGGTAATAAACTTAAATTAAGAAGATTAGCACTTGGTCTTACACAAACAAAAGTAGCAAAAGCAATTAACGTAACATTTCAACAGATTCAAAAATATGAAAAGGGGACTAACGGAGTAAGTTCTTTGAGGTTACTCCAATTATCAAATTACTTAAAAGTTCCAATTAATTATTTTTTTGAAGATTTTTCTGAATATCTAGTAAATCTTGAGAAATCTCAAGAAGGCCATATGAATGTTAATTATAATTTTTTAACAAAACTTTATTCAGAGTTAAATCCTGATCAAAAAATAAAATTTAATAAACTTTTACAATTGTCAAACAGCTCTATATCGAAGGCAGTGTAAATCTTGGCTCCTCGGGCAGGACTCGAACCTGCGACCAATTGATTAACAGTCAACTGCTCTACCAACTGAGCTACCGAGGAATATTAAAGAACTCAACTTACTTTTTTTTAAAACTAAAACAAGATTTTTTTTGGAGGCAACGCCCGGAATCGAACCGGGATACAAGGATTTGCAATCCTCTGCGTAACCATTCCGCCACGTTGCCATATTTTTTGGTTAAATAGCTATAAGAAGTTTTATATAAACTTTTTTTAATTAGTCTATTAAATAACTATCTAATTTGATCATTGTTAATTTAGATTATTAAATTATAAACTAAACAAGTCCATGAATAGTGATAAATATATACATTCTGAAGTAGAGGATAATATTTATTCTTATTGGGAAAAGAATGAGTTATTTAAACCCAAAAAAAATTCGAAAAAATTTTCAATAGTTATACCTCCACCAAATGTGACAGGAAGTTTACATATGGGGCATGCTTTAAATAATTCAATACAAGATCTTTTAGTTCGTTATTATCGAATGAATAATTATGAAACTCTATGGCAACCAGGCACAGACCATGCAGGTATCGCAACTCAAGCTCTTGTTGAAAAAAAAATTGAAACAGAAAATCTTAACAAAAATGATCTAGGTAGAGAAAAATTTATTACAAAAGTTTGGGAGTGGAAAAATCAATATGGCGATATAATAATAAATCAACTTAAGAAATTAGGGTGTTCCTGTGATTGGTCAAGAAACGCATTTACAATGGATGAAAATTTATCCAAATCTGTAATTAAAGTTTTTGTTGAGTTGCATAAAAAGAAATTGATTTTTAAAGCCAAAAAATTAGTAAATTGGGACACTGTTCTTAAAACTGCTATATCAGACTTAGAGGTAGATCAAAGAGAAATGAATTCTAAGATTTATTACATAAGATATCCTTTAGATAATTCAGATAAATTTATTACTATTGCAACTACAAGACCAGAAACTATGTTAGGAGACACTGCTATAGCCGTTAATCCAAAAGACAAAAGATATAAAGGATATGTAGGTAAAATTGCAACAATACCAATTGTTAAAAGAAAAATTAAAATCATAAAAGACAATTATGCTGATCCAGAACAAGGAACCGGAGCATTAAAAATTACTCCTGCTCATGATTTTAATGATTATGAAGTAGGTCAGAGAAACAAACTAGAAATTATAAATATTTTTACAGAAGAAGGTAAAATAAATGAAAACGCACCTAATTCATACATTGGTTTAGATAGATTTGAAGCACGTAAAAAAATATTAATCGAGTTAAAAGAAAAAAATTTTTTTGTTAAGGAAGAAAGTATAAAAAATAAAGTACCGTATGGTGATAGATCGAATTCTGTGATTGAACCTTTCTTAACAGAGCAATGGTTTGTAAACGCTAAAAAATTATCGATTAAAGCAAAAAAAATAGTTAAATCTAAAAAAACAAATTTCTTTCCAGCAAATTGGTCAAAGACATATTTTCAATGGATGAACAATATTGAACCTTGGTGCATTTCGAGGCAACTTTGGTGGGGCCATCAAATACCAGCATGGTATGGGCCTGATAAAAAAATATTTGTTGCAACAAATGAAGCTGAAGCAAAAAAACAAGCAAAAAAATTTTACAAAAAAGAGACTCAACTTGAAAGGGATCCAGATGTTTTGGACACATGGTTTTCATCAGGATTATGGCCTTTTGCAACTCTTGGATGGCCTGACAAAAAAGATTTTGTTAAAAAGTTTTACCCAACAACTGTTCTAGTTACTGGTTTCGATATTATATTTTTTTGGGTAGCAAGAATGATTATGTTTGGTATGGAATTTTTAAATAAAGAGCCATTTAAAGACATTTATGTTCATGCTTTAGTAAGAGATGAGAAGGGGCAAAAAATGTCAAAGTCAAAAGGTAATGTAATTGATCCGTTAGACATTATAAAAAAATATAGTGCAGATGCTTTAAGATTTACTCTTCTTTCAATGGCATCACCTGGAACTGATGTAAAACTTTCTGAGGATAGAGTTAAAGGTTATAGAAATTTTTTGAATAAGTTATGGAATGCTAATAATTTTTTAATTACGAATAAATGTGATTTTACTAAAATTTATAAAACTCCGCAAATAACTCTTAATATTAACAAATGGATTTATTCTGAACTTTTAAAAACAAAAGATAAAATTGAAAAAAATCTTAAAGATTATCGATTTGATGAGGCTGCTAAAAACGGATATCAATTTGCTTGGCATTCTTATTGTGATTGGTATATCGAACTTTCAAAGACAATTTTGTTTTCTGACAATGAAAAAGCTAAAAAAGAGGTAAAAGAGGTATCTGCATACATATTTAAGCAATTACTAGTTATTCTTCATCCTTTTATTCCGTTTGTAACTGAAAAAATATGGTTAAAAAATAAATTTGATAACGCTGATAAGAATTTTCTTATGTACACAAATTGGCCATCTGGTAAAGCAAATAAAAATCAATCTATTAATGATGTTAGTGAGATTATTAAGATTATATCTGAATTAAGGTCATTTAAAAATGAACTAAATATAAGTCCTGGAGCTTTTATTAGTATATCAATCAATAAAATCACAAAAAAAAATAGAAGTTTAATAAAGAATAATGAAATAATCCTAAAAAAATTAGGTCGTATAGATAATTTTTATGAAACCGATCAAGAAAAACCTTCAGCAACATTAATTATTTCTGGAGATATATTTAAGATTTATTTTGATGAAAATGTTGATTTAAACTTAATTAAAGAGAAATTAGTGAGAAGGCAAAAGCAATATAGAGATGAAATACTGAAAATATCTCAAAAATTGTCTAATAAAGGATTCATAAAAAGAGCACCAAAAAATATTGTTGAACAAGAAAAAACTAACTATAGTAACTTAAACAACGATATCAAAAAAATATCTTTAATAATTGAAAATTTATGATGCGGAAATTTAATAAAAAAAAACTACCAAGTAGACATACATCTTTAGGACCTGATAGAGCTCCTCATAGGTCTTTTTATTATGCAATGGGTGAAACAGAAAAAGACGTATCAAAACCATTTGTAGGAGTTGTTTCTACATGGAATGAAGCAGCCCCATGTAATATAGCGTTAATGAGACAGGCCCAATCTGTTAAAAAAGGTGTTAGAGCCTCTGGTGGCACACCAAGAGAATTTTGTACGATCACAGTTACTGATGGTATTGCAATGGGACATGAAGGAATGAAATCTTCATTAATTTCAAGAGAGGTTATAGCTGACTCAGCCGAACTCACAGTTAGAGGGCATTGTTATGATGCGCTGGTTGGTATTGCCGGTTGTGATAAATCTTTACCAGGACTAATGATGTCTATGGTTAGATTAAATGTTCCAAGTGTATTTATTTATGGTGGCTCAATACTTCCGGGAAGATATAAAGGTAAGGATGTGACTGTAGTCGATGTATTTGAAGCTGTTGGAAAACATTCATCAGGAAAAATTTCTTCAAAAGAATTAAGAAAATTAGAATTAGTTGCATGCCCAAGTGCAGGAGCATGTGGAGGACAATTTACAGCAAATACAATGGCATGTGTTTCAGAGGCAATTGGATTAGCATTACCTTATTCAGCAGGAACGCCTGCTCCTTATGAAGAAAGAGATAAATATGCTAAAGCTAGTGGTAAAATGGTGATGGAATTATTAGCCAAAAAAATTAAGCCTAGGGACATTGTTACTAAGAAAGCATTAGAAAATGCTGCAACAATTGTGGCTGCTACGGGTGGATCAACTAATGCTGGTTTACACCTGCCAGCAATTGCTAATGAAGCTGGTATTAAATTTGATTTAATGGATGTAGCAAAAATTTTCAAAAGAACTCCTTATCTTGCAGATTTAAAACCAGGTGGGAAATATGTTGCTAAAGATATGTGGTTAGCAGGAGGTGTGCCGATGTTACTAAAAACACTTTTTGATGGAGGCTATATTCATGGTGATTGTATGACAGTTACAGGCAAAACAATGAAAGAGAATTTAAAAAATATAAAATTTAATCCAAAACAAAAAGTCTTAAGAGCATATGATAAACCTTTATCACCCGATGGTGGCGTTGTAGGGCTAAAAGGAAATTTAGCTCCAGAGGGAGGAATAGTTAAAATTGCAGGTTTAAAAAAATTACAATTTACTGGAAGAGCTAGATGTTTTGATAATGAGGAGAGCGCAATGAGAGCTGTTCAAAGTAGAAAATATAAAGATGGTGATGTAATAATCATTAGATATGAAGGACCTGTAGGTGGACCTGGTATGAGAGAAATGCTTTCAACAACTGGAGCTATTTATGGACAGGGTAAAGGTGAAAAAGTTGCCTTAATAACTGATGGAAGGTTCTCAGGAGCGACAAGAGGATTTTGCGTTGGTCATGTAGGACCAGAAGCTGCCCTAGGAGGACCTATAGCTCTTTTAAGAAATGGAGATATAATTGACATTGATGCTAAGAAGGGAACAATTAATGTTCGGCTGAGTAAAGCTCAATTAATCTCAAGAAAGAAAAAGTGGAGAGCTAGAAAATCTGATTTTGGATCAGGAACACTATGGAAATACGCACAAACAGTTGGACCAGCATATTTAGGTGCTCCAACTCATCCTGGTAAAAAAGAAGAAGTTAAGGATTATTCAAAAATTTAATGAAAATTCGCCCTGTTATTTTATGTGGTGGTGAAGGAACAAGACTTTGGACTAATTCAAAAAATTACCAAGCAAAACAATTTATTGATTTCGGTAACTGGACTTTATTAGATAAAACCCTTGAGAGAGTTAAAATATCTATGTTTGATACTCCTATTATAAGCACAAATTCAAAATACTTAAAACAAGTCAAAAGACACCTTAAAAGACATAAAATTGGGAAATTTAAGATAGTTTTGGAGCCGGCTAAAAAAAATACAGCGCCTGCTATTTTAAGTGCTGCTTTACTAAAGGATATTTCTGATGAACAACCATTAATGTTTTTAGCCGCAGATCATTTAATAGAAAATATTAGTAAGCTTAATAAGGTAATTAAAAAAAATCAAAAAAATTTAACAAAAAATAATGTTTTTATTTTTGGTATTAAACCAACTATACCATCTAGCGAATATGGTTATTTTTACACAAAAAAAATAAACGGTAATATTAATAGAGTTTCAAAGTTTATAGAAAAACCTAATTTATCTAAGGCAAAACGAATTATAAATAAAAAAGGCTATTGGAATTCTGGAATGTTATTTTTAAGAAAAGATTCTATAATTAATAATTTTAAAAAATATCAACCAAGTACTTATCGAGCCTGTAATATAGCCGTATCTAAAGCAAAATTTAAAAACAATGTTTACTATTTAAACAAAAAAGCGTTTATAAAAATACAAGCTAAATCGTTTGATTATGCAATATTGGAAAAAACAAGAGAAATTAATGCTATTAAACTAGACATTCCTTGGTCAGATTTGGGATCTTGGAAAGAAATTTGTAAAATGTATGGAAGAACTAAGCAAAGATACTTTAAAAAGAAAAATGTTTTCTATAGACCTTGGGGCCGGTATGTCAATTTATTCAATGGTAAAGGATTTTTAATTAAAGAATTATACGTTAAACCTAAAGGTATTTTAAGTCTTCAAAAACATCATCACAGAGCAGAACATTGGGTTGTAACTCATGGTAAACCTAAAATTACTCTAAATAATAAATCATTTATTAAAAAACCTGATGATACTATTTATATTCCATTGGGATCGAAACATAGAATTGAAAACCCTTATAAAAAACCAGTTAAAATTATAGAAGCCCAGATCGGCTCAATTCTGAAAGAAACTGACATTGTTAGATATAAGGATATATATGGTAGAGTATAAGAATAATATTTTATTATGGTTATTAAAAAGAATTTAAAAAAAAATTTTGGTGCTTTTATTCGTGAATTAAGAATTGAAAGTGGAATTGGGCAAAGAGAATTGGCTAGCAAAATAGGTATAGCTGCTTCATATTTAAATGATATAGAAAAAGAAAAACGAACAGCGCCTAAACAGGAAGTAATCAAGAAATTATCTAAACTTTTAAAAATTAATATTAATGATCTTAATGATTTGGCTGGAATATCAAAAGGTAATGTAGCACCAGATATTAGTGAATACATTGAAAATAACCCAAGAATTATTTCATTAATTAGATCTATTAAAGAAAATAATCTTAATGAAAATCAGATTGAAGAAATTGAAGATTCATTAAATAAAAATAATTCTAAAGCATTAATTATCGCTGCTGGATTGGGAAGTAGATTAAAAAAACATACAAAAAATCTTCCAAAGTGTATGTTAGACTTTGGTGGAAAAACTCTTCTTCAACGTCAGCTTGATTCTTATAAAAAGTGTGGGATAAAAGATATTTCAATAATAAGAGGATATAAAAAAGAAAAAATTAATTACAAAGGTATAAAATATTTTGAAAACACTGATTATGAGAACAATAATGTTTTAAACTCAATTTTTTACGCTGAAAAAGTCATTAATGGAAACATAATAATTTCTTATTCTGATATTTTGTTTGATCCATCTGTCGTACAAAGGGCCCTTGACTCAGTCCATGATATTTCAGTGGTAGTTGATATTGACTGGAGAGGATATTATGTAGGACGTAAAGATCACCCTATATCTGAAGCTGAAAATGTAATATTTAACTCAAATAATGAAGTTGAAAAAATTGGTAAAATTAATACAGGTAAGGAAGAAGTCCATGGTGAGTTTATAGGTATGATAAAATTATCTAATCGTGGTGCAGATTTATTCAAACAACATTTCAACCGATTAAAAAAAATTTATTGGAATAAACCTTTTCAAAGGGCTAAAATTTTTCAAAAAGCTTATCTAACTGATTTAATCCAAGAACTTGTTGATATAGGTATTAAAGTTCATTGTGTAATTATCGAAAGTGGTTGGAAAGAAATAGATACTGTAGAAGACTACAAAAAAGCCTTACTCGGATTTAATAAAAAATTTACAAAAACTTAATATTCATACCATTGATTTAGCCATACCTGTATAACAATAATTAACTTGTAAGCGAACAGAGTTAATGGTACTAAAAGGCAAATTATGATTCGAAAACTACTACTTACTGTGTTTCTGGTTTTCTTGACTGGAAATTTAAATGCAGAAACGAAAACTTATAAAATGGTGTTTGTTCCTGCAAGTGAAAAAGGTGATGAAAGTGATTATAAAAATTTAATTGCAATCACTGAAAAACTTACAGGGTTTAATATCGATACAATTAAAGTAACTGATTATAATGCAGCTGTTGAGGCAATGAGAGCTGGTAGAGCCCATATAGCATGGTACGGAGGTAAAACTTATGTAAAAGCAGCTGAGATTGCTAATGCTGAAGCTTTTGCAGCGGGAGTTAGACCAGGTGAAAAGGATGCTGGTTATTATACTTATTTTGTCGTCAAAAAAGATAGTATGTTAAAAGAATTTAAAGATGTGAAAGGTAAAATTTTATCTTTAAATACTATTGGCTCTACAAGTGGTGATTTAATACCTCAAGTAGAATTAAGTAAAATTAATCTTTCAATTAAAAACAAAGAGCACTTTCAAAATGTTTTTTATGCTGGAAGTCATGATGCATGTTTATTAGCAGTATTAAATAATCAATCTGATGTTTGTGGCATGAGCTCTAGAAATTTTGAGGCAAGATTGGAAGATGGAACTTTTAAAAAAGAAGATGTAAGAATTATACATAAGTCTGACAGAGTTCCTCCGCCGCCATTAGCATACTCAACAATAATTCCAAAGGAAGATAGAAAAAAAATTAAAAAAGCTGTCCTAGAAGCCCATAATCATGGAGAGATAGGGGGATATGGTGGAAAGATGTCTCACTATATGGAAGTTAAAGATTCTGACTACAATGTTTTGAGAGAAGTTATTGAATTATTAAATAAAAATAAAAGTTAAAAAAAATATTATGCTAGAAATTAATGATCTTAAAAAAACATTTGAAAATGGAAGCCCCGCTTTAAAAGGTGTTAATTTAAAAATTAATAAAGGAGAATTTGTTAGTATTTTGGGACCTAGTGGCTCAGGTAAAACAACATTGTTAAGAACAATTAATGGGCTAGAAAACTCAAGTGGAGGAGAAATATATTTAGATAATAAACTTGTAGATAATAATTCTATTTTTGAAGTACAAAGAAAAACAGGAATGATTTTTCAAGAATTTAATTTAGTAAACAATTTATCAGCAATTAACAATGTTTTAACAGGTCTTTTAAACTCAAGTAATAAATTTCTATCTTTATTTTATCTATTTACAAAAGATCAAAAAATTGAAGCTTTAAAATCTTTAGAAACGGTAGGTTTACTTGAAAAATCTTATAACAGATCTGATGAATTATCAGGAGGTCAAAGACAAAGAGTTGGAATAGCAAGAGCTATAATTAAAAGACCATTATTATTATTGGCAGATGAACCAGTTGCCAGTCTAGATCCTAAAGCTGCTAATTTAATTTTATCTCTTCTTAAAAAAATTAATAAAGAATTTGGTACTACTATTCTTTGTAACCTTCATCAAGTCGATTTAGCAAAAAAATACTCAGATAGATTAGTAGGACTTCTTGATGGTAAGATTATATTTGATGAAAAATCTGAAAATATTAACAAATCTAATTTAGAGAAAATATACGTATAATATGAAACGAAACGTTATAAAACTTAAAGTTGATAATAAAGATAAAGATCTTGCGACTTATCTAAAACCCCAGTGGTCTTGGAAAACCCTTGTCACTATAGCGATATTTTCTTTTGTTTTAGTATTTGTTGTAAATGATTTAGAGATTGATTTTATTAAATTAGTTACAGATTCTTCAAAATATTTTGGAGATATCTTATCAAGGATGTTGCCTCCTGATTTTAGTAATTTAAATGAGTTAGTTTATGCAATGTTTGAAACAATTGAAATTGCTTTTCTTGGTACTTTTATTGCCATAGTTTTATCAATTCCACTTGGATTATTTTCAGCAAGAAATTTAGCTCCTAATTATTTTGTTTATCTAATCTGCAAAACTATAGTTATATTCTTTAGAGCAATTCCTGAATTTATTATTGCAATGATTTTAGTTATTGCAATTGGATTTGGTGCAATGCCTGGTGTACTTGCATTAGGTTTACACACGATGGGATTTTTAGCAAAATTTTATGCTGAAGATATTGAACATATAAACAAAGGACCAATAGATGCTCTTAAATCATCTGGCGCAACTAAAAGTCAAATTATTTCATTTGGTGTCATACCTCAGATCTTGCCATCTTTCGTTGCAAACAATTTATACATCTTAGATAGAAATGTTAGAATGGCTACTATGCTAGGAATTGTTGGAGCTGGTGGCATAGGCTATGAGTTACAATCATCATTTAGAATGTTTGAATATGAAAGAGTTTCTGCGATTATAATTCTAATATTTGTGACAATTTTTATTATAGATCATCTATCTGCATTTATTAGATCTAAAATTAAGTAATTTATTTTATTGATTATTATATGATTATGAAGATCATATAACAATGATCACTTTTAAAATTTCAGGATATCTATATTTGTTTTTTGCAGTGATATCAGGTATTGCCTCAAATAGTTTTTTAAAGACCACAAACGGTTTTACAAATTTAATGCCAACTATATTTTGTATAATATCAATTATTCTTTGTATTTTTTGTTTATCTAAAGTTATGATGATGATCCCAGTAGGTTTTGCTTATGCTACTTATGGCGGTTTAACAATTACAGCAGTAACGATTTTTGGTATTTTAAAATATAATCAATTGCCAAATATTTATGGAACTGTAGGTATAATTCTAATAATTATAGGCGTTATTCTGGTAAATTATTTAGGAAAAGTAAGTTCTTAAAATAACTTAATAGCCGTGCATATTAAAATATACACGACTATATAGATTTGTTTAAAACCAATTATTTGGAATAATAATGTAATGAATTCCTAAAACAATTCCAACTGAAACACTTAATCCAAAGATCATTTTAAGAAAGTCTTTACCAATTAATGGAAAAACATACTTAAACTTATAATCTTTGTTCATTGTTGAAATTGCAAGTTCTCTTCCACATAACAAACCAACGAATACCCATGTTGTTGACATTGGTAAGTCGTTTAGTTCCTTAAAGTAGAATAAAACAGCAGCATAAATTATATTGATAATTGTAGCTGATCTTGCATATCTAGTTCCAGTTTTTTCCAAAACTACAGTTTGTATCCGTCCACCTTGAATGTAGAAGATGTAAAATAATAAAGCCGTGAAATATGCCATTACAGTTAAAAGAATTGTTATATCTAGTTGTCTTGGAAGATATACGGCAATATTTGCTACGTCATGAGATAACCAAACCCACCATAGCCAACCTGAAGTGACCCATACTGAGTTTCTCCAAAAGCCTATATACTTTTCATCAACTTCATCTAATTTTTCATTGATAAATTTTGATACAACAATCCAAGCAATATAAGCGACCATTGCTGCTAAACCATATCCAACTACACTTTTTAACAACATTTTTTCAAGTACAACTGTTGAAGCAAACGCTGAAAGAACTAAAAAGGTTGTGGATACAGGTATACCAACTCTTGTTAATAACAAGAGTATTGCAGGCGCTACTGCATGATACCATTGAATTTCTTGATAAGGTATTCTAGTTAATCTTCCATATGAAATATCACCATCATATGAATACCATCCCCACGCTAAAGCTAAAATCATTACACTCGAGGCTGATCCTGCAAGTACATACCATTTAAACCACTTCTTTTTTGAAGCTATAAATGTACCTAATGTTTGAATTGAGTCGTTAGCGATTACGCTATAACCGGCAAGGGCAAACCCTATAACCGTGTAAATTAAAGTCATTTCCATTTTTTATCTCCTTAATATTATTGTTTTCGGTTCCTATCGATTCATGACTTAAGGAGTATGTAATCTGAGACAGAAAATAAATCTATATAAAAGTTAATTGATTTGAGAATTAAAGAGTAGATTCGTCAATGAATAAACTAATTAAAACCAAAGTCTACTTTATAATTAAAATACAACCTTATAAATACCAATGAAAAATAATGGTACCTGTAATCCAAAATTAGTTAATATCGCTTTATCCTTACTAATGAATCCAGCTATAGTCCATCCAACAACCCCTAATCCGTGAAAGTATATATTTAAAGGATAAATATTTAGGTTTGTTAATAGAATACCAACTAAAACTAGAAATGTACTAATCCATTTAAGATACTTTTTTATAAACATACGTTTTCCTTTCAGCTCGTTTTATTTAGATTTTAGATAATAACTTATCTACACTTTTTACATAATCCAAAAAACTCAAGATTGTATTTACTATATTTCATACCATCTTTGTCTTTGAAATTAGTTAAGTATTTAGAAAGACTTGAACTGCTAATTTCTGTTACTTTTTCACAGATCTCACAGATAGAAAACGCAGTGGCTTTTGATACCATGCAACTTGAATTGTGACAGGCAATAAAGGCATTTCGACTTTCAATTTTATGAATTTTTCCTATTTCAACCAACTTATCTAGTGCTCTATAGACTTGTAACGGAGCTTTAATACCTTTTTTTTGAACATTATGTAGTATTGAATAAGCTTTCATTGGTTCAGGTGATTTGTCAATTAAATCAAAAATGATTTGCTGATTTTTTGAAAGATTTTGCATTTTGTTCATTCTATTGATTCCTCTTAATTTTTCAATTTAATCGATTGTTTTATGTTTAGCAGTGACAAAATAAATAGAAATAAAGAAGCTGCTATAATCGATGGTCCAGAAGCAGTATTAAATTCTAATGAGGAAAACAATCCTAAAATCACAGATAATAATCCACCTATAATTGAATACATCACCATTCTTTGAGGACTTGATGAAATATTTCTAGCCATAGCGGCAGGTATAATTAGCATTCCAGTTATTAATAATAAGCCAACCATTTTTATTGATATAGCAATGATTGCTGCCATTAATATTGTAAATATAGCTTTTGCTCTATCAGGATTTAATCCTTCTGCTTCAGCTAGTTCATAATTAACTGTTGATGCAAACAAAGGTTTCCAAATTAATTTTAAAACTAAGAGGATTAATGCTCCTCCGATCCATATAATAAAAAGATCATCAACAGTGACAGCTAATATATCTCCAAATAATAGTCCCATAATATCAAATCTAATAAATGATAAAAAACCTATAACCACCAGTCCTACCGCCAGTGATGAGTGGGCTAAAAGTCCAAGTAAAGCATCACCTGGTAGATTTGTTCTTTTTTGAAGTTGTATTAAAGTTAAGGCTATTAAAGAAGAGATAATAAATACCGAGAACGCTATGTTGAATTCCATTGAATAAGCTAGTGTAACACCAAGTAATGCAGAGTGGGATAGGGTATCACCAAAATATGAAAGTCTTCTCCATATAACAAAACATCCAAGAGGTCCCGTTACAATTGCAACTCCAATACCTGCTATTAAAGCTCTTATAAAAAAATCATCTAACATTTAGTTTTTCTTTATTTCACCTTCACTTGTATGAACATGATCGTGTCTGTGCTCATATCTTGATAAAATTTGAGAAGCTTGTTCACCAAATAAAGCTTTATACTCATTATTTTTTGCAACATCCATTGGAGAACCTGAGCAACATACATGACCGTTTAAACAAACCACATGATCTGTAGCACTCATTACAGTATGTAAGTCATGAGATATTAATAAGATCCCACAGTTTAATTCATCAGAAATTTTCTTAATTAGTTCGTATAAAGCGATTTCACCAGTAAAATCTACACCTTGCACAGGTTCATCTAGTACCAATAACTCTGGTTTTTTTGAAATAGCTCTTGCAAGTAATACTCTTTGGAATTCACCACCAGATAAGTCACCTAAATTTTTATCTTTAAGGTGAATAACACCAGTCAGAGATAGAGCTTCATCAATAGTTTCTTTATCAAGACTTTCAGTTAATAACATGAAATCATTTACTCTTAGCGGCAATGTCCAATCAATTGAAATTTTCTGTGGTACATACCCAACTTTATTTGTGTATTTTTCAACTGAACCATCAATCTTTTTGTAAATACCTAAAGCAATCTTAGCTGTCGTACTTTTTCCTGATCCATTTGGACCAATAAGAGTAACTATTTTACCTTTTTCAACTTGAAGTGATACTCCTTTTACAAGCCATTTATTATTTAAACTAAAACCAGCTTTATTTAATTTCACAAGTATATTTTGGTCTGAGCTCATTTTATTCCTTGACTAATAAATGTTATATTATTACATAGCGTTATATTATAACAATTTAAATATACAACATATGAAAAATATTAAAAAATTACCATTTATCTTATCAATACTATCATTCTTAACTATTTTTGTACCAGCAAATGCTGAAATTAAAGTAGTTACTTCAATCAAACCAATTCATTCATTAGCTAGTTATTTAATGGATGGAGTCGCTAAACCTGATTTAATAGTAGATGGCTATGCTTCTCCTCACGGTTTTGCTTTAAAACCATCTCATGCAAAAATGTTACAAAATGCTGATCTTATATTCTGGGTTGGTGAGGATTTGGAAAATTTTTTAATAAAACCATTAAAATCTGTTGCAAAAAAAGCCGAGAAAATTGAGTTAATAGAAATAAAAGGTTTAACTAAACTTAAATTTAGAGAAAGAAATATTTTTGAAGAACATGATCATGGTCATAAAGAGGATAATCACGATGATCATGCAAAAAAAGAGGACGATCATGACGATCATGGCCATGACAAAAAAGATAAAGAACATGGTCATGGTGAACACGGACATGACGATGAGCATAAGGAAGATGGCCACGATGAACATGGCCATGAAGGACATGCACATGGTGAGTATGATCCACATATTTGGTTGGATCCAATGAATGCAAAAGTGATTTTAAGTGAAATGGCAGAACATTTGATTGAAAATGATCAAAAAAATGAAGCTAAATATAAAGCAAATTTAAATGAAGCTCACAAAGATTTAGATAAACTTACTAAGAAAGTAAAATCTGAATTAAACAAAGATTTTAAATCGATAGTATTTCATGATGCATATCAATACTTTGAAAAAAGATTTGGAATTAATATTCTTGGCGCATTTACCGTAAATACTGATGTAATGCCTGGTGCTGAACAGTTAGCTGATATAAGAGAAATAATAGAGCATGATAAAGTAAGCTGTGTTTTTTCAGAGCCACAATTCAATCCTGATATTATAAAGGCCGTAGCAAAAGATACTAATGTTGCAACGGGGGTCATAGATCCATTAGGAGCAACTCTTAATCCAGGCAAAGATCTTTATTTTGATTTAATTAGCAACATGTCAAAATCTTTTAAAGGTTGTTAAATAAAAATTGATCTTTAGTCATAAATAATATCTAATATTGGGATGAGTACGGTTTCCCTTACATTAGATGAGATTTTTGATTTAGGTAAAAAGACTTTATTAGCCAATGGATGTGATGATGAAACAGCATCTATTCTATCTGACTTAATTAGAAATGCAGAGAGGGATGGGTCTTTATCTCATGGTTTATTTAGGTTACCAGCATATGTAAGTGGATTAAGAAGTGGAAAAATTAATGGTAAAGGAAAACCAGAAGTTAAAAAAATTTCTCCATCAGTAGTTAAAGTTCAAGGAAATAATTGTTTAGCACCTGTTGTTTTAAATAAAGGTTTGCCTGAATTAGCAAAAGCTGCAAAAGAAAATGGTGTAGCAGTGCTTGCAATAAATAATTCTCATCACATGGCGGCGATGTGGCCTGAAACAGAAAAATTAGCAGAAGAAGGATTAGTTGCTTTCGCTTGTACATCATATAAGCCTGCAGTAGCACCTGCTGGAGCAATCAAACCATTGTTTGGAACGAATCCAATTTCATTTGCGTGGCCTCGACCTGGAAAAACTCCAGTGGTTTATGATATGGCAACAGCATCAATGGCAATGGGTGAAGTCCAAGTTGCTAAAAGAGAAGGTCACAAGGTTCCACTTGGAACTGGTTTAACTAAAGATGGCAAAGAGACAACTGATCCAGGCGCAATAGCAGATGGAGGTGTTTTACTTCCTTTTGGTGGCTACAAAGGTTCAGCAATAGCAATGATGGTTGAGTTAATGGCTGGTGCTTTAGTTGGTGATAATTTTAGTTTTGAAACAGCAGCTAAAGATAATAATGATGGAGGTCCACCAAGTGGTGGTGAATTTATTTTAGCAATATCTCCAGATAAAACTGCTGGAACTAACTGGCAAAAACATGCAGATGAATTTTTTGATAAAATGAAATCAATGGGAGAAGTAAGACTTCCAGGTGAAAGAAGGCACAAAAATAGATTAGATAAAGGTCCTAGAAATATTAATAAAGAGCTAGTAAATAAAATAAAATCTTTAAGCTAAAGTTATTTCAATCGGTGTATGGTCAGATGGTTTTTCACGACCTCTTGGATCTTTGTTAATATTTATACCTTTAACTTGATCAATTAAAGAATTGGAGACTAAGAAGTGATCAATTCTCATACCATTGTTTTTTTGCCAAGCCCCCCTCATGTAGTCCCAAAAAGTATAACCTTCTTTTGTTTCATTAAAGTGTCTATAGACATCGTTAAATCCTATATTAAGCATCTCTCTAAACTTTTTTCTTATTTCTAATCTATATAAAGCATCATCCTCAAAACTTTTTGGATTATAAACATCTTCTGCTGCTGGTATTACATTAAAATCACCTGCTAAAATTATATTTGAATTTCTTTTTGATAATGTTTTTAATTGTTTAATTAATTGATCCATCCAATTTTTTTTGTAATCATATTTTTCTGTATCAACTGGGTTCCCATTTGGTGTATAAATATTAATCAGTTGTAGAATTTTTTTTTTATATTCAATTTCTGCAGAAATTATTCTAGACTGTTTTAATTTATCTTTTATTAAGTCAGTTCTGATATTTTTGAGATTGCCTTTAGAAATAATAGCAACTCCATTGTAACTTTTTTGACCAAAAACATAACTTTTATAATCCATTGCTGAAAAATCATCATAAGGAAAATTTACATCCTCAGTTTTAATTTCCTGTACCATAAGAATATCTGGTTTATATTTTAAAAGATAACTTTTTATATTTTCAATTCGAGCTCGCACAGAATTTACATTCCAGGAAGAAATAATCATTAAAGAGAAAAAGAAACACCACAACCACAGGATGATTTAGTTTGTGGATTTGTTATCCTAAATTGCTCACCAATTAATTCTGAAACATAATCGATTTCTGATCCTTTTAAAAGATCCGCCGATGTTTTATCAATCAGTATATTGTCGTATTCTAAATCATCTTCAGCTTTTTCTTTATCAATAGTAAATTCATATTGAAAACCAGAACATCCGCCACCTTTTATAGCGATTCTAAAAAATGAACCTTTATCTTTTTTAGATAATAAATCACCGATTTGTTTTAATGCTTTATTGGTAAATTTAATTTCTTTCATCATATATGATCACTGATATTAGTAATATAATGCTAAAAATTTAATTTTAAAGGATGAAAAAATACTCAAAGCTTGGATTATTTAAAAGTAAAGGTAGAGTTTTTAAAGAATCTTTATCTAAATATAGAACTCCCTTTCAAAGGGACAGGGATCGTATTATTCATTGCGCCTCATTTCGAAGACTTAAACATAAAACTCAAGTTTTCGTTAATACTGAAGGTGACCATTATCGCACTAGAATAACACATTCTATAGAAGTTGCTCAGATCGCGAGATCAATAGCAAGATATTTGAATCTAAATGAAGATTTAGCTGAAACATTAAGTCTTGCTCATGATCTGGGGCATACCCCATTTGGGCATGCTGGAGAAGAATCATTAAATGAATGCATGAGTCAATACGGAGGTTTTGATCACAACCTTCAAACATTAAGGATTGTAATGTTTTTAGAAAACAAATATTTAAAATTTAAAGGTCTCAATCTTTCAATAGAAACACTAGAAGGTCTTTTGAAACATAATGGTCCAATAAATAATTTAGATTTATTAAATAATTTAATTGGTTTGTCACATTTTAAAAATAGGATTAAGTTTAGTACCTTTCCTTCTTTAGAAGCACAA
>CACORI010000017.1 GCA_902629585.1 uncultured Pelagibacteraceae bacterium
AAGTTCAAGAAGCTTTAGAAAAATGGAAAGAAATAAAAAAGAATTATGAAAATGCTAAATTACATATGCTTGGAAAGCTACAAACAAACAAAGTTAAATTTGCAATAGAAATATTTGATTATATCCATTCTTTAGATAACATGAAATTAGCGAATAAACTCTCTGAAGAAATTAAAAAAAAAAATAAAAAGATAAAAATTTTTATTCAAATAAACCTAGGTGATGAGAAACAAAAATCAGGAATAGAACCGTCTGAACTAGAAAATTTTTATAAAGATTGTCGCTTATTAAACTTAGATATCATTGGAACAATGTGTATCCCTCCTCAAAATGAGAAACCAGAGTTTTACTTTAAAAAATTATTAGAACTTAATAAGAAAATTGGGTTAAAAGAAATTAGCATGGGTATGACGAATGATTACTTAGAGGCATTAAATTATGAGGCAACATTCTTAAGAATCGGGACTGGTGTTTTTGGTAAAAGATCTAGTTAATTTTAATCTTTGTATTTTTTTTAATTAACTTGCATAAAATTAAAAAATCTTTTTTTTTAAGGGCAATACATCCTTTTGTAGGTAAATAGTTTTTTGTAAGATGTAAAAATATTGCACTACCTTTATTTTTAATCACTTTACTAAAGTTGTATTTTATTAAAATAAAGATGTCATATTTGTTGTCTTTACGAAATAGCTTTTCATGTTTTATATTTATATTTTCTTTTTTTAATTTAATTAATTTATTATAATATTTACTATTAGGGTCATCACACCAACCCATATTTTTTTTAATCACCATAGATTTTAAACTTGAAATAGGTTTTTTAATTCTATCACCCCGATAAAAAATTTTTCCTAGTTGAAAAATGCCCTGTGGAGTCTTATTGTCTCCTTCTTTTTTATTCTTACTAAATCCTTTTTTTCCAATAGAACACCTAAAATGAAATGTATCATACAAAAGAGTTTCTTTATTTTTAACGATTATTCGCATATTTTTAAAAATATGAATTCAAAAAATTTATTTATATATGAATATCAAACTTTATTTGAAATATTAAATGAAATAAAATCAAATTTTAATTTTAAGATTACAAACCTAAATATTAGTGAGTTAGATTCAAAGAAGTTTGAAAAAAAATCAAATTATTTGATTGTAACATCACAAAAACACAAAAATTTAGAAAATTGCTTGGTATTAGAACAAATACCTTTAAAATTAGAAAAATTTATTGAATTAATAAATATAAACTTTCTAAAAAATGAGTTTTTAAATCAGTCAGATTTCAAAATTGGAAATTATAAACTTGATTTAAATTCAAGAAAAATTTCTTTATATAACAAGAGTACAAGTTTAACTGAAAGGGAAATTAACTTAATAATTTTTATTTTTCAGAAAAGGAATGTTGGCATTAAAGAAATACAAAAAAAGGTGTGGTCATATTCATCAAATCTAGAGACTCACACAGTAGAAACACACATTTATAGATTAAGAAAAAAAATAAAAGATGCTTTCGATGATGATGAGTTTATCTTATATGAAAATAATGGTTATTTTATTAAATAATTAGCTAAAGTCTTGCACCAATTTTCTGTATTATCTTTGATGATAATTCTGTTCCCTTTATTAAACTCTCTTTTAGAGAAAAGTTATTTAAAAGACCGTGCAAATAACCTGCAGCGAATAAATCACCTGCTCCAGTCAAATCTTTTATTTTTAAATTAGAATTTGCATTACATTCAAACACTTGATTTATATCAATTCCTATTGCTCCCTTCTCGCCTCTCGTAATTATTACATTTTTTTTTATTTCTTTTGCAAAAGAAACAGCTTCATCAATTGACTTAACGTCAATTAAAGATAAAATTTCTTGTTCATTAGCAAATATAATATCTAATCGATTTTTTACTAATTCTAAAAAGTGAGGTTTATGCCTTTCTACACAAAATACATCTGACAAAGACATAGCTACTTTTTTTGCAGAATTTATAGCTACGTCAAAAGCTTTCTTAGGGTCACCTTCGTCCCACAAATAACCTTCTAAAAAAAGAAATTCTGAATTTTTAATTTGTTCTATATCAATGTCATTTTCGCTTATTTTTCCTGAAGTTCCTAAAAAAGTACACATTGTTCTTTCTGAGTCAGGTGTAATCAGAATTAGACAAGATCCAGTTGGAATTACCTCTTTTTTTTTATGATATAAATATTCTACTTTCTCTTTTTTTAAACCATCAACGTATTTTTGACCCAATTCATCATCATTCACTTTACCTAAAAAACCTACTTTATTTCCCAATTGAGATAAACCTACTATTGAATTAGCGACTGAACCACCTGAAATTGTTTGCTCAATAGTTAGTGACGAAAGTAATTTTATAAATTCTTCCTCATCAATCAATTTCATAGTACTCTTTGTTAATGAATGTTTGATTAAAAATTCATCTGAAACTTTACAAAGAACGTCAACAATCGCATTCCCAATTCCTAAAATTTTCATTATGGTTTTTTTGCTTTAAAGGGTTTTTTTCTCTTAGGATAACAAGTAGTACAAATTTTACAACTAATTCCGTAACATTCTCTTGCTTTACAATACTCTCTTCCATAATAAATAATTTGTAGATGAAGTTTATTCCAATTTTTTTTTGGAAATAATCTTTTTAAATCTCTCTCAGTTTGGATAACATTTTTTCCATTAGTTAAACCCCATCTTTGAGAAAGTCTGTGAATATGTGTATCAATTGGAAAAGCAGGCTGCCCAAATCCTTGAGACATAACAACTCCAGCAGTTTTATGACCTACCCCTGGCAATTGTTCTAATTGCTCAAATGTTTTTGGCACTTTTCCTTTGTATTTTTTAATTAATATTTTTGACAAATTATAAATACTTTTAGCTTTAATTCTAAAGATACCAATTTTTCTTATTAATTTTTCAATTTTTTTTCTACCTAGTTTGACAAAATGCTCTGGTTTATAATATTTCGGATAAATATTTTTTGTTACGTTATTCACATTAACATCAGTACATTGTGCTGAAAGAAGAACAGAAATTAATAAAGTAAATACATTTCTGCTTTTTAAAGGTACTCGAATGTTTGGGTAAGTCTTATCAAGTATTCTAAGTACCACTTTTGCTCTCTGAATTTCATTCATTACTCAAAGTTCATTAAATCTCTCATTGAATAAAGACCTGGCTTTTTATTGACTATCCAGTTAGCTGCAGAAAGCGCTCCTTCCGAATATAATGACCTATCAAATGCTTCATGATTCAGTTTAATTATTTCTTTGCCGCTTGAAAATAATATTTCATGTTCACCGATAATTTCACCTTTTCTAATTGAGTTAAAATTTATTTTTTTACCATAGGGAAAGTTTTTCATGTTTAAAAATTTTCTTCCAATCATATTGGAAAATTTCTTATTTTTACCAACAGCAATACCTTTTCCTAACATTAAAGCTGTGCCAGATGGATAATCTTTCTTATGTTTATGGTGCATTTCATTAATCTTACTTAAATATTTATTTCCAAGTGACCTTGATGTAATTTCCGCAAGATACATTAATAAATTAATACCCAAACTCATATTTCCAGCTTTCAAAATTGGAATTTTCTTTGAGTAATTCTTAATTATTTTTTCTTCTTTTTTTGTAAAACCTGTAGTTCCTATTACAATTTTTTTTCTTAGTTTTGTCGCTATTTTTAAAACTTCTAGCGTACATTTGGGTACTGTAAAATCAATTATTACATCTGTGTTTTTAAAAGCACTCTCTGTATTTTGCTGAGGTCTCACTCCTGAAATTTTTTTGTTGATTTTTTTATATTCCGTTAAACTATTTATAGAAAAACCTTTATTTTTGTTGGAAGCTTTTATGAGCTGTTGGCCCATACGTCCTAAACACCCTGTAATTGTTAATTTTATCAATCTAGATTTCATAATTTAATTTTCTTAAGTCATCTTTGTAGTAATCATTCATTTTTTCGATTAAATTTTTACTTAGTTTTTCTCTCCAATTATTTTTGGGACCTAAATAAAAAAATTTAATTTTCTCTTTGGTTTTATCCGAATACACACTTTCTGAAAATTTACCGGTATTCTCTAAATTTTGTAATTTGTCAAAGGTAGTCGATTGAACAGCATTATTAAATTTTTTCATATCTACACCATTATTAAATTTACAAATTGTATTAACAAAAATAATCAAATCCCTTAATGTTTGATCAGTTTTCTCTATTAAATCTTCATATTTAATTGTAATTCTTCTAAATCTGTTATTACTTAACCAAGATTGATAATTAATTCTCCAGGAATTTATTATATTTGTTTTGGCATGATTATTTAAATGTTTATAATCCGATATTATCGTATTTTCATTTTGCATGAATTCTAATGCTTTATCATAAGTTTCAAAATCATTGTGATTTTTAACTGAAGTAATAACATTTCTAGGATCTCTAATAATATAAATAACACCAAGCGAATATTTTGGTTTAGTAAATTCATTTCCAAAAGCTGTGATTAAAGAATTATGAGTTTTTAAAAATTTAATCTTCTTTTCAGCCAATATTTCTCTTTGGGATTCATCCCAATGATTGTGGATTTCTCCTTCTTTAACCTCATTTTTAAAAAATTGTTTATTTGGATAATCTTGAATATAATTTAATTTATTAATATCAAATATTCCATCTTCACAAAAATAGTAAGCTGTTAGAAAAGACCTTATCCAGGTATTACCACTTTTAGGATAAGAAGCGATCCAAATAATCATTTTAGTTAATTAAACTAGCGTTGTTTTTTTTCAATAGTAATCTTAATTTTTCCAGAAACTTCTTGCTTTTTCAAAGAATTTTTTAATACTTGGATTGGATTTTTCATTCTCTATTTTTCGGAATCTTTCTAAGAGTTCCTTTTGCTCTTTATTTAAGTAAACTGGAACTTCCGTCTTTACCTGAACATATAGATCTCCAAAATCACCTCTCCGCATAAATGGCATTCCTTTACCTCTAAGTCTAAATTGTTTACCATCTTGTGTACCGCCTGGGATCTTTATTTTAGCTTTTTTTCCGTCGATTGTTGGTATTTCTATTGTACTACCTAGAGCTGCATCGGCAATCGAAATTGGAAATTCAAAAAATAAATTTACATCAGATCTTTTAAAAAGTTCGTGAGATTTTACGTTTATAAATAAATATAAATCTCCAGTTGCGCCGCCTCTTATCCCTGCTTCACCTTTCCCCGCTAATCTAATTCTTGTTCCGTCATCAACTCCTTTTGGAATAGTTACAGATATTTTTTTTGAAATTTGTCTATTTCCCTGACCATTACATTCTGAACAAGGATTGGTTATTTCTTCTCCACTTCCAGAGCATTGCGGACAGGTCTGTTGAACAGTAAAAAAGCCTTGATTGGATCTTACTCTTCCATTGCCACCACAATAACTACATCTATCAGGACTGGATCCTGGTTTAGATCCATTTCCATTGCAAGTGGTACATTTTTCTGAAGTAGCAAATTGTATATTTTGCTTTTTTCCTAAATATGCTTCTTCTAAAGATATAGATAAATCATATCTTAGATCAGAACCTCTATTTTTAGAATTTCTCCCTCTTGAACGACCACCTCCACCAAAATCTCCAAAAAAATCTTCAAAAATATCTGAGAAGTCAGCACCACTAAAACCACCAAATCCGCCAAATCCTCCACGTCCACCAGCACCATTTTCAAATGCAGCATGACCGAAGTTGTCATAATTTTCTTTTTTAGATTTATCTGAGAGAACACCATAAGCTTCACTTGCCTCTTTAAATTTATCTTCAGCATCTTTATTACCTGGATTTTTATCAGGATGGTATTTGACTGCTAATTTTCTGTATGCTGATTTAAGTTCTTCAGGGCTTGCGTTTTTATTTACGCCTAAGACATCGTAATAATCTCTTTTAGCCATGTATACAACCTGGACAAATAGATGTCAGTTAAGCGCTTTTTTCTTTGTTCTCGTCTTTTACTTCTTCAAAATCCGCATCAACAACATTATCGTCTTTTTTTCCTTTATCATCTCCACCAGTATCTTTTGAAGAGTCTGGTTTTGTGTTTTGTTGTGATTTATAAATTGCCTCACCAAGTTTCATAGAAGATTGGACTAATGCCTCGGTTTTCTTTTTAATATCTTCGATATCTTCACCTTTAAGAGCTTCTTTAAGTGATGCTGATGCATCCTCAATAGATTTTTTTTCTTCCTCTGAAACTTTAGATCCATGTTCTTTAAGATTTTTGTCTGTTGAATGAATTAGAGTGTCTGCTTGATTTCTTACATCAACAGCTTCTCTTTTCTTCTTATCACTTTCTTTGTTAGCTTCAGCATCTTTAACCATTTTTTCAATTTCTTCATCACTTAATCCACCAGAGGCTTGAATTTGAATTTTTTGTTCTTTCCCAGTTCCTTTGTCTTTAGCTGATACGTTTACTATTCCGTTAGCGTCAATATCAAAAGTAACCTCAATTTGAGGAACTCCCCTCGGAGCTGGAGCAATTCCAACTAACTCAAAATTTCCTAAAACTTTGTTATCTGATGCCATTTCTCTCTCACCTTGAAGGACTCTTATTGAAACAGCAGGTTGATTGTCTTCAGCTGTAGAAAAAACCTGACTTTTTTTAGTCGGTATTGTCGTATTTTTTTCTATTAATTTTGTAGAAACACCACCTAAAGTTTCTATCCCAAGTGATAATGGTGTTACATCAAGAAGAAGCACATCTTTTACATCTCCTTGTAAAACACCAGCTTGAATTGCTGCACCCATCGCAACAACTTCATCTGGGTTTACACTTTTATTTGGAGCTTTACCAAAGAAATTTTTTACTTCTTCGACTACTTTTGGCATTCTTGTCATACCACCAACCATTACAACTTCCTCAATTTCACTAGCTGTAATTCCAGCATCTTTTAAGGCAGTTTTACATGGTGGCATAGTTCTTGAAATTAAATCTTCGACCAAAGCTTCTAGTTTTGCTCTTGTCATTTTAATATTTATATGTTTTGGACCAGTCTTATCTGCAGTAATAAATGGTAAATTAATATCTGTTTGTTCTGCTGAGGATAACTCAATTTTAGCTTTTTCTGCAGCCTCTTTTAATCTTTGAAGGGCTAATTTATCAGTTTTAAGATCAATACCATTATCTTTTTTAAATTCTGAAACTAAATATTCTACAACAGCGTTGTCAAAATCTTCACCACCTAAAAATGTATCACCATTAGTAGACTTGACTTCAAAAACACCATCTCCTAATTCTAGTATTGAGACATCAAATGTTCCACCACCCAAGTCATAGACAGCAATTTTTTTGTTTTGTTTTTTATCTAAACCATATGCAAGAGATGCAGCCGTAGGTTCATTAATTATTCTTAAAACTTCAAGACCAGCAATTTTTCCAGCATCTTTAGTTGCTTGTCTTTGTGCGTCATTAAAATATGCTGGGACAGTTATTACTGCTTTAGATACTGTTTGTCCTAAATATTTTTCTGCTGTCTCTTTCATTTTTTGTAAAATAAAAGCAGAAATTTGAGAAGGTGAGTATTTTTGGTTTTTAGCTTCAATCCAAGCGTCACCTTTTTCAGAATTAATTATTTTAAATGGTGCAGCTTCCACATCTTTTTTTACAGTTTGATCATTAAAATTTCTTCCAATCAATCTTTTAACTGCAAAAATTGTATTTTCAGGATTTGTGACAGCTTGTCGTTTAGCCGGTTGGCCAATTAATTTTTCTCCATCTTCAGTAAAAGCCACAACTGATGGAGTTGTTCTTGCTCCCTCAGCATTTTCTAATACCTTAGCTTGTGTACCTTCCATGATCGCCACACATGAATTTGTAGTACCTAGATCTATTCCAATAATTTTGCTCATATTTTTAATTCATTACCTCATATAGGTGCTAAATTTTATTCTACAAGTTAGTCTATTCATTATTTGTTCTCATTATTTTCATTATTTTCTTGATTTTTCGCATCGTTTTTGTCTTTAGCCTTCTTTGATACCCCAACCAATGAGGGTCTCAATAACCTATCCTTAAACATGAAACCTTTTTGTATTTCTTGAACAATTGTTCCCACATCTTTTTGATCATCTTCAATCTCCATCATCGCTTGGTGAAGATTTGGATCTAACTTTTTATTTAACGAATCTATTGGAGTGATATTATTTTTTGCAAAAATTGAAATAATATCTTTAGAAATTATTTCCAAATGTTCTAAAGATTTTTTTAAAGCCTCAGTATTTTTTAAAGTCTCGTCATTTTCTAAAACTTGTTTTGACCTTTCAAGATTATCAATTAAATTCAAAGTTTCTCTTGCAAAAGAAAAGCCTCCATAATCAAACGCATCTTCTTTTTCTTTTTCAAACCTTCTTCTTTGATTTTCCATTTCTGCAAATGATCTCACCAATTTATCTTCGAGTTCTTTTATTTTCTCGTCAGGTGAAAGTTTTTCATTTTCACCATTTTTTTCAGTGTTAGATTCTTTATCAGCTCTATCAATATTTTTTTCAGAATCCTTGACCGCTGTTGTATCTTGGTTTTGACTCTGTGTATTTAGATTTTCTTCTTGATTTTGTTCTAAATCTTTCTCCATAGAGCTTTATATGGTAAGAAATTTAAAAATTGCTAGATTTATATGAAAAAAAAATTCACTCTTCTAATCGGCACTAATAATAGGGGAAAATTAAAAGAAATTAGGCAATTACTACCAAAATCTGTAAAAACAAAATCAACTTCCCAATTTAAATTAAAAAGCCCCAGAGAAAATGGATCTACTTTTGAAGAAAATTCTCTTATTAAATCAAAATTTTTTTCAAATAAAACTAAATTAGTTTGTCTTGCTGACGATTCTGGATTGGAAATAGATTTGTTAGATAAAATGCCAGGAATTTATTCAGCTAGGTGGGGTGGAAAAAATAATAATTTTTCTAAAGCTATCAAAAAAGTTTATAAAGAATTAAATAAAAAAGATAAAAATTGGAAAAAGAGAAAGATTAAAGCTAGATTTATTTGTGTGCTATCAATATGTTTATTAAATAAAAAAATTGCAGTCGCAACAGGTAAAGTTGAGGGAACGATATCTTCTAAACCTAAAGGAAAAAACGGTTTCGGTTATGACCCAATTTTTATCCCAAATAAATATAAAAAAACTTTTGGAGAAATGAGCCCATATAAAAAGTTTAAAATTGACCATAGACATCAGGCATTCAAAAAAATCAAAAAATTTCTTTGAGGGTACTATTATTCACCTCATAAAAGTTCAATCTATGATTAACTTTGTTATTTTCAATGTCAAAAATTCCAATTTTACCTTTAAATGAATTCTTTGTTTTAAAAGATTTGTTTATTTCAGCAGGATCATTCTTAAGTGAAAGATAATATATTAATCCAACAAGATCGTAGCTTAATAAAGATAAATGATTTGGCATTTGGTTAAATTGCTTTTTAAATTTGATCTCAAAATTATCCAAATTCTTTTTATTAATTGATGGGTAATAAATTGGTTGAGAAATAGTCTCGGTTAGCAAACTATTATCAAACCACTGGTTAAAAGTTATGAAATATTTTTCTTTGGGGGACACATCTGTATATAAAAGTGAAGTTACAACACTTTTAAGACTCTCATTAAAATCTGCGATTATAATAGAATCAAAATTTAATTTACCTATAGTGTATTTTTTTTTGAGAACCTCAATTTTTTTTTCTTTGTTTGGATCATCAGATTTTTCAAGTCTTGTTATTTCATCAAATAAATTTTGCTTTCTAATTTCATAATTCGTAATTTTCTCTATTTGCTTAGTTAATTTAGTTGGCTCGATATCATAAAAGTATTCTTTATAAGATTTTATTTTTGAGTTTTTTATCCCATTTTTTATTTCTAGGTCATAGCTAAGATTTGGAATAAGAAAAATAGTTTTTTCAATATTGTTAAGCTCAATGAATTTTTTAATTGTATTTAATTGTGATGTCGAATTAATCCCGGTAGTTACAACATTACTTGGTATTTCTAAAGTTTTATTAGTTAATGATAGAAAAGTTATATTTTTTACTTCATTAAGGAATGAAATATTTTTGTAAAAGACTGGACCGATAACAATGTTAATACCCATTTGTTCAAGCTCAATTGCAGAACGTAGTGTTTTTTTGGGATCTGAGCGAGTATCTTTTGGAAAAATTTCTATCTGCTTTGAGTTAATATCTTTTATTGCGAGTCTAGTAGAATTTAAAATTTGTTTTCCTAATTCAGCATTTTCTCCCGTAAGAGGTACTAATAATCCGATTTTTATTTTAGTTTCTTCTGAGTATGTTTGTCCATTAAATATTAGAAAATATAACGATACAAAAAAAAGAATTTTAATAATTTTAATCATTTAATGATATTATAATCTAATACTGTTTTAATTATGGTAAACCCTATATCTGATAAAAATAGATTAAAAAAAGGCTTATATTTAGTGCCAACTCCAATTGGTAACTTAGGCGATATTACAATTAGGTCACTGGAAGTTTTAAAAAGTTCAGATTACATTCTTTGTGAAGATACAAGGGTTTCAAAAATTTTATTAAACGAATTTCAAATAAAAAAAAAATTAATTTCTAACCATAAATTTAATGAGAAACAGAATTTATCCAAAATAATAAATTTATTAAATCAAGGATTAATAATTTCTCTGATATCTGATGCAGGTACACCAACCATAGCAGATCCTGGGACTTTACTGATAAATGAGTGTTTAAAATACAAAATCGAAATTATTTCTTTACCAGGTGCATCTGCTGTTACAACAGCTATTGCTGCAAGTGGGTTTTCTGATAAATATTTTTTTTATGGTTTCTTTCCTGAAAAAAAAAAGAACTTTTTAAATGATTTAAAATTTCTGTCTGAAATAAATTATACTATAGTTTTTTTTGTATCTCCAAAAAAAATTAATAAATTTATTCCTTTAATTAAAGAAAATTTTATTGATAGAAAAATTTTAATTTGTAGAGAAATTTCAAAATATTATGAAGAATATATAAGAAGCTCAGTAAATGACTTAAATATTTTCAAAAATGAGCCAAAAGGTGAATTAACATTGGTGATTTCTGAAAAAAAAATTTTGAAAAAAACTTCTCATATTCTTAGTGAATCAGATAAAAACATTATAAGGAAAATGATGAATAAACTCTCAACAAAAGAAATCTCTGAAGTGGTGCATGAGGTAAGTAATGTACCAAAGAAAGAAATTTACAAATATTGTTTAAGTATTGATAATGATAAATAAAATTATAATCATATTTTCAATTTTATTATTTTTAACAGGTTGCACTGGCGTTGGTTCTAAGGGAATTTTTGGAACAGGTGTAAGTATTGCTTTTGATCCTAGAACAGTTGGAACTCAGGTAGATGATTCAATTATGCAAAAGAATTTATCCGCGAGAATTCTTCTAGAAGATAAAAAATACTTGTTGTCAGTTAAATCTAAAGTTTTAGACGGGCGCATATTTTTAACAGGAAAAGTAGATAATCCTGAAGAAAAGCTTAGAATTACAAAAATGGCATGGGAGACAAGTGGTGCAAGATCTGTAAGAAATGACATTAAAATTAAACAAGAATTTAATTTTAAACAATCAGCAAAAGATATTTTAATTACTTCACAGCTCCGAACTGCTCTCGTTTTTAATAAAAAAGTAAAAGCAGTGAACTATGATATAGATACATACAAAAAGAAAATTTATATTTATGGAATTGCTATGACAAAAGATGAAAAGGATGAGGTTATAAGAGAGGCAAAAGAAATTCTGGATGTTGAAGATGTTATTGCAAGTATTATTCTAGTTGCTGATTTAAGAATTAAAAAAGATTAGTTATGCCTTATAATCAATAATTTCTGCTGAATAGGCTGCTATTGAAGCTAAGTTAAGTATTTCTGATGTGGATGTTCTAAGTGGAGCAATTTCAATTGGCAAACCTAATCCTATTAGGAGTGGGCCAATTACTTTTGTATCACCAAGAGTTTTCATTATTTTATAAGATATAGCAGCACTATGCTGACCTGGCATGATTAATATATTTGCGTTGCCTACAATTCTAGAAAATGGATATAGGTTTTTGTATTCTTTATTAAGTGCTACATCCGGCTGCATATCACCATCAAATTGGAAATCTACTTTTCTTTCCTTTAAAATTTCTACTGCATTTCTAATATGTTTTGTTCTACTTGTAAGAGGTTGACCAAAAGTAGAATGAGAAACAAAGGCTACTTTAGGATCAAATCCAAATAATCTTACCACTCTAGCGGTTGAAATAGCAATTTCAGCCATTTGTTCTGATGTTGGATACTCATGAACACTCGTGTCACCTATAAAAATAGTTTTTCCTTTATGGACAATCATATTTAGTCCAAACATTATTTCTCCAGATCTTACATCGACAACTTGTTTTATTTTTTCAAGGGATGCTCCAAAACGTCTAGTATTTCCTGTTACTGCGCCATCCGCATCTCCAGTGGCAACCATACAAGCTGCCCAAATAACTCGATCGTTTCTAACTAATCTATCACAATCCCTCTCAAGAAAGCCTTGTTCTCTTTGGAGTTTGTGAAAAAGATGCTGAACATAACGGTTTCTTTTTTTTGTATCTTTTGAGTTTACTATCTCAATATCAAAACTTTCATCATAACCAATTTTTTTGATTTGTTCTTTTATTTTACTTTCTTTTCCAATTAGAATCGGAATACCTAATTTAGAATTTTTAAAGGCTATTGCTGCTTTTAAAGTATTTTCATCTTCACCATCTGCAAAAACAATTTTCTTTTGATTTTTTTTAATAAAAGAGTTTATACCTTGCATGATAGTTACTGTTGGATCAAGTCTTTGCTTAAGTTGTTCTTTATAAATTTCAAAATCTATTATTTTTTTCCTTGCTACTCCACTATCCATAGCAGCTTTTGCAACGGCTGCAGGTATTACACTAATTAATCTTGGATCAAAAGTAGATGGAATAATATAGTCTTTTCCGTAATAAGGTCTTTCACCACCCATCGCAGCAACAACTTCGTCTGGTACCTCTTCCTTAGCAAGTTTTGCTATTGCCTCCGCAGCAGCTACTTTCATCTCTTCATTGATTGTTTTTGATCTAACATCTAATGCACCTCTAAAAATATATGGAAATCCAATTAGATTATTTACTTGGTTTGGATAATCTGATCTTCCAGTTGCAATAATAGCATCTTCTCTAATTTCAGTAACTTCTTCTGGGGTTATCTCTGGATCAGGATTTGCACAAGCAAATATTATTGGATTTTTAGCCATGGATTTAACCATTTCCTTTTTTAAAACTCCTTTTGCTGATAGGCCTAAAAAAACATCTGCTCCTTTAATTGCATCCTTGAGTGTTCTCAATTTTGTATTTACAGCAAATCTTGCTTTCCATTGGTCTATTTTCTCAGGTCTTCCTTTATAAATTACCCCCTTCCTATCAAGCATAACAATATTTTTTGAGGGTACTCCAAATTTTATAAATAATTCTGTGCATGCTTGTGCTGATGCACCAGCGCCATTAACTACAATTTTAATTTTTTTTAATGATTTGCCACTTACGTCGACTGCATTTATTAAAGCGGCAGTAGTAATTATTGCTGTTCCATGCTGGTCGTCATGAAAAACTGGAATATCAAGTATTTTTTTAAGTTTTTTTTCTATTACAAAACAATCTGGTGCAGCTATATCCTCTAGATTAATTCCCCCAAAAGTCGGTGCAAAATTCTTGATAGATTTAATAATTTCGTCAGCATCTCTACTATCAATCTCTAAATCTATTGAGTCAATGTCTGCGAATCTTTTAAATAAAACTGCCTTACCTTCCATAACAGGTTTTGAAGCTAGGGCACCTAAATTTCCCATTCCCAAAATTGCTGAACCGTTACTAATGACTGCAACTAAATTTCCTTTGCTGGTATAGTCATATACTGCATCATGGTTTTCACTAATCATTTTTACTGGAGCAGCTACACCTGGAGAATAAGCTAAAGCGAGATCTCGCTTGGTTGTCATATTTTTTGAGGAAATTATCTCAATCTTGCCAGGTTTTTTGTCTTTATGAAAATCTAAAGCTTCTTTATCCGTATAATGATCAATTTTTGTTTTTTTCATTTCTGATAACAATAAGTCTACAATTGGGGTAATATTAAGACTAATATGATTTATGAACTTACTTAAGTCAACAGGTACATTTGGTTTTTTTACGATCATAAGTAGATTGCTTGGTTATTTGAGAGATATGTTGATAGCAATTTTCCTAGGAACAGGAATGTTAGCTGATGCTTTTTTTATAGCATTTAGAATACCTAATACTTTTAGAAGATTGTTCGCTGAAGGTACATTTAATGCTGCATTTGTTCCAAGCTATTCATCAGAAATTATTAAAGGAAAAAAAAAATCAGATAAGTTTGCTAATGAGATTTTCAATCTTTTGTTCTTAGGATTGTTATTTTTTATAATCATAATTGAAATTTTTATGCCAGCATTTGTTTCACTTATTGCTCCAGGATTTGTTGGTGACATAGAAAAAATGGGAGTAGCAATAAATTTAACAAGGATTACTTTTCCATTTTTATTTTTTATTTGTTTAGCATCTTTTTTTTCTGCAATTTTAAATTCTCATAATAAATTTGCCGCTTCGGCTGCTGCTCCAATCATATTAAATATTGTTTTGATATTAGTATTGTTTTTTTCAAAATTTTTAGGAGATTATCTTGTTTATTATTTATCTTGTGGTGTTTCATTAGCTGGTTTTTTGCAATTATTATTCCTTTATAAATATGTATCAAAGTACTATTCGCTTAATTTAAATTTCAAATTTAAAGCTAATAATAAAGTAAAGTTTTTTTTTAAAAAACTTTTACCAAGTATTTTTTCTTCTGGAGTTACTCAAATTAATATTTTAGTTGGAACAATAATTGCGTCATTTCAAGCTAGTGCAGTTTCTTATCTGTATTATGCAGATCGAATTTATCAAATCAACTTAGCAATAGCTGGAATTGCAATAGGTGTTGTAATTCTTCCACAACTTTCAAAATATGTTCAATCTAAAAAAAAAAATAAGATTATATTTATACAAAATAAAGCCCTCGAATTGAGCTTATTTCTAAGTCTCCCAGCAACTACTGCTTTAATTATTGGATCTGACCAAATTGTTTCGGCTTTATTTGGGTATGGTTCTTTTAATGAAACTTCAGTGTACAACTCAAGTTTAGCTTTATATTATTTTGCATTAGGTTTGCCGGCATTTGCATTAATAAAAGTCTTTTCAAGTTTTTTCTTTGCAAATCATGATACAAAAACACCATTTTATATTTCACTGATTTCTGTAATGTTAAATGCTCTTATAAGTATTTATTATTTTAATAAAATAGGGTTTATAATAATTCCTATAGCAACATCTATTTCATCTTGGTTTAATTCAATATTATTATTTTTTTTCTTAAAAAACCAAAAATTGTTTTATTTCGACAAAATGTTTTTTATGAAGTTTATTAAAATAATAATTGCATCGATACTAATGGGCTTATTTTTCAACTTTCTATTAAACTTTTTTCAAAATGAAATGGTATTTCAAAATTTGTTTAAATCTTTATATTTAATTTTATCTGTTATTTTAGGATTATTATTTTATTTAATTGTGTGTTATTTCATCAAGGCTTTCAAATTAAAGGATATTAAATTAAAGTATTAAAATGAAAAAAAAAATATTTTCAGGGGTGCAACCAACAGGAAACTTACACTTAGGTAACTATTTGGGGGCTATTAAAAATTTTGTTGAATTAAATAATGACGACAAAAATGAATGTATTTTTTGTGTAGTAGATTTACATGCTATTACCATAAAACAAGACCCAAAAGAACTAAGAGATAATATCAGAGAAACAGTAGCAACCTTCATTGCTTGTGGAATTGACCCAGAAAAAAGTATCATTTTTAATCAATCAACTGTTTCTGCGCATTCAGAGGCTGCTTGGTTGTTAAGTTGTGTAGCACGAATGGGATGGCTGAACAGAATGACACAATTTAAAGAAAAAGCTGGAAAAGATAAAGAGAAAGCAAGCATTGGACTTTATTCATATCCAATATTAATGGCCGCAGATATTCTACTATATGATGCAACTCACGTACCAGTTGGAGAAGATCAAAAGCAACATTTAGAATTATGCAGAGATATAGCTCAAAAGTTTAATAACGATTATGCTGTAGATGATTTTTTAAAAGCTCCAGAACCACTTATTCAAAAAGAATTTTCAAGAATAATGAGTTTAAAAGATGGAACAAAAAAAATGAGTAAATCTGATTTATCAGATTTAAGCAGAGTAAATTTAACTGACAATAAAGACTTGATCATCAACAAAATAAAAAAAGCAAAAACTGACCCATTGCCATTACCAAATAGTTTAAAAGAACTAGATACAAGACCTGAAGCAAAAAATCTCTTAGGAATATATTCAAGTTTAACAAATTTTACATTAGAACAATCAATAAATGAATTTAGTGGCAAAAATTTTTCTGAATTTAAAGAAAGACTTTCTCAAGTATTGGTTGAGAAGATTGACAAAATTTCAATTGAAATCAAAAAACTAAATAATGACAAAAAATATTTAGATCAAATTCTTTTAGATGGTCAAAAAAAAGCTGACGATATTTCATCGAATAAACTTAAAAAAATGCAAGAAATTATAGGTTTTTTATAAAATATCCTAAACAAGTTTCAATTTTAAAATTATTGACTATATATAATGTATGTTTGTTCAAACTGAAGTAACACCAAATCCAAATTCTTTAAAATTCTTGCCAGGCAAACCAGTATCTAACGGTGGCTCTTTTGAAATCACAAAAAAAGATAATGTTAAAAATGAGCTAATCAGAAATCTAATGTCAGTTAATGGTGTTGAAGGAATTTTCTTAAGTAAGGATTTTATTTCAATAAACAAATATGACGAAATTACTTGGGATGAAATTAAGCATATTGTTATTTCTTTAATAAATGATTTTTACTCTAGTGGCAAAGAGTTTGTAATTGATAGAAGCCCGTTTGAAAACGATGTAAATCTCGGAGAAATTGAAAAAAAAATTGTAAAAATATTAGACCAAAAAATTAGACCAGCTGTTGCAAAAGATGGCGGTGATATTAAATTTAAAGAATTTAAAAATGGAATTGTAATGGTTCAATTGCAGGGCAGTTGTTCAGGATGTCCTAGCTCCACAATGACTTTAAAACAGGGAGTGCAAAATCTTTTATGTCATTATATCCCTGAAGTTAAAGAGGTAATCGCTATTTAACTATGAGAAAAAAATTAAAAAAAAATAGTATTAAAATCTTAAATGCAATTGATGATAATAATTTTGGCTCTTTTGCAAGAACTTTTTTGAGTAGTTTTATTTTAATTTTGATTTTTTATTCTTTACCGATAGTCATAAAATTTACAGATGAAAAAATATTGAATACAAAAGAGTTTAAAAATAATTCAAAAGTAATTTTAGCTTATACGTTAGATAAAAAAAGTAGTGAAAATTTAAATCAGACATATGATGAAAGAGATTTGCTAGTTGATATTTACAGTTTAAATGAAAAAGAAACTGATACGGTAAGATTGGATGCATCAACTATTAAACAATTATACGAAGATACAGATTATAAATTAGATGACATTAGAAAAAATAAATTGGTAAAGCCTATCGCTTTAACGCTTCTCCCGACAGAAATTAAAATGATAGAAAATACAAAGAAAAGAAAAGAGTTATTTATACAAATTGTATTACCTCTAATTTTAAAGGAAAATAATAATATAAAGTTAGACAGGGCTAGACTTTTTGGAATTATAAATAAAAGCAACAATACTAATCTTGAGAAAAAATGGTTAAATAACAAATACAAACAATACGGAATACCTTCAAAAGATTTGTCGATTTTAAAAATTAGAATGGATGAAATACCTGTTTCATTAGCATTAGCTCAAGCTGCAAAAGAGACTGGATGGGGCACCTCAAGGTTTGCACAAGAAGGAAATGCATTATATGGTCAATGGACTTGGTCTGGTGAAGGTCTTAAGCCTAAAGAAGCAGATAAAGATGAGGGACACAAGGTGATGAAGTTCAATATTCTTCAAGCATCAGTAAGAGCATATCAGAGAAACTTAAATACACATTCATCATATAAAGAATTTAGGCTAGCAAGAGCCCAACTAAGAGATTTGGGCAAACCTCTGGATAGTATTATTCTCTCTAAGTATCTTAACGAATATGCAGAAACAGGAAATCAATATGTTGAAGTTCTAAAAAAAATTATAACTCAAAATAATTTGAAGGACTTTGATGATGCTAAACTTCTACCATCAAGTATAGAGCTTGAAAGTCTTATCTAAATTTATTTAACGACAAATTGAGTTCCAAACCATCTCCATTTTCCATTTTCATTTAATGAACAATTAATCCTTCCTCTCCTAGGTTTAAAAGCTTCTCTAAATTGAATAGTCAAAATATTATCTTTTATTTTAGTTTCAGATTTTTTCCAAACATCTCCCTCATTTGAAAAACAAGAAATATTTTTTATATTAGTTTGTTCTTTAAAAAATTCTACTTGAAAGTTAGGAGGATTATTTTTTTCTCCAATTTGTTTTTCAAGGGGTAAAAGTTTTTTATATTCTAATGGAAAAGTATTTATGATAGATCTAAATCTATCTAATTCCCCGTAATTTTCATTAATTGGAAATCTTGGTAACTGAAATTTTTCTTTATTTAAGTCTATTACGCCTGAATGTTGCCCAAACGCATATTTGAAATTTTTGGATGCATAGTTTCTCATAAATTCTGAATATTCTCCAAATGGATATGAAAACAAAGTGGGAATATAACCAATCTGATTTAAAAATATTATATTAGCCTTCTCCATATCTGACAAAAATTCTGTATTACTTTTATCGATCAAATAATTATGTGAATGTGAGTGATGCCCAATTGACGTAAAACTCTCTTTTTCAATTTCTTTAATTTGATCCCAATTCATATACCCATTTCTACCTACTGGTTCAGTTGAAACAAATAAAACAAATGGAATTTTATTTTTTTTTAAAAACGGCCACGCATTGTTATAAAAAGATGAAAATGCGTCATCTATAGTCAAAAGAATTTCTTTCTTTTTTTTTACTTTATTAAATTTCTCATCTAGATCATTTGGGTTTAGAAATTTATAATCTGAATCTTGAATGAGTTTTATTTGTTTGTAAAAAATATCCATTTGAATATTTGTAGATGGATATTTATTCTCATTAAATCGATGATACATTAATGATAAAATACCCTCGTCTTTAGAATATAGTTTGATATTATTTTCTTCTGCTTTAGAATTAATTGATAAATAAAAGAGTAATATGAATATTTTAATTATAGACGCCGCTGATAAAAAAATATTTTTTATGCTCATTAGAGATAAAAATATTTATAGTGTTAGTCACGAAAATAGTAAAACTAATTATGAAAAAATAGTAATATTTATAAGGGAATTCTTGTCCCAAAATAATTTAAAAATTGAAAATATTTCAAAATTATATGTTAATCGTGGACCTGGCAGTTTTGCTGGGATCAGAAATTCTTTAGCAGTGGTAAAAGCAATTTACTTAGCAAAAAAAATTGACTATTATTGCTTTAGCTTTGAAGATTTTGATAAAGATAGTGTTGAGAAATATGAAAATATCCCTAATTTGTGCGAAAAATATAAAATTGAAAAAAATTTGATTAATCCTATTTATTAAGATTAAATTTAAAATATGTCAGATAAAATAGAGGAAAAGTTTCAAAAAAAGGGTCTTAAATTAACAGATCAAAGAAGAACTATTGCTCGTGTAATTTTAGAATCAAAGGAAGCGTATGGAGAGTCAGACCACCCAGATGTTGATGAATTGTATAACAGAGTTTCAAAAATTGATCCTAAGATAAGTATTGCTACTGTGTATCGAACTGTAAAATTGTTCGAAGAGGCTGGCATACTAACTAAGCACGATTTTAAAACAGGCAAGGCTAGATATGAACTGAATGATGACCACAATCATTTGATAGATATTAAAACTGGTGAAATTATAGAATTTGTTGATGATGAAATTAATCAGCTTCAAGAAAAGATAGCAGCGAAATATGGCTACACATTAGTTGATCATAAGTTAGAGCTTTATGGTGTAAAAAAAAAATCTCAATAAATTAATGAATCAAAAAATATTTATTAAAACATTTGGTTGTCAAATGAACGAATATGACTCTAATCGAATTTATGATACTGTAAAACAAATTGGTTATGTAAAGACAAATGTATATGAGGAAGCAGATTGTTATTTATTAAATACTTGTCATATCCGAGATAAGGCTAAAGAAAAAGTTTACCATGAGATAGGAAGAGTAAAAAAAATTTTTAGATTAAAAAAAAAACCACTTGTGATTATCACCGGATGTGTAGCCCAAGCAGAAAATGAGGAAATATTAAAAAGAGAACCGTATGTTGATTTAATAATAGGTCCACAATCATATCATAAAATTAATGATACGATTTTAAATTATCTTGATAAAAATCAAAAAATAGAAGAAACAGAATTTGATACGGTATCGAAATTTGAATATTTGAGCAAAATTAAAAATGATTCAAACAAAATATCTTCTTTTTTAACCATACAAGAAGGATGCGATAAATTTTGTAATTTTTGCGTTGTGCCTTTTACGAGAGGTCCTGAATATTCAAGGCCCTTCTATCAAATATTAAAAGAAGCTAAAAATTTAGTTGATAACGGTACTAAAGAAATAACTCTTTTGGGTCAAAATGTTAATGCTTATAATTTTGATGGATTAAGATTATCTGATTTAATATTAGAAATTGAAAAATTACCAGGGATAAATAGAATTCGTTATACGACCTCTCATCCAAATGACATGACAGACGACTTGATAGAGGTTTATAAAGTTTCAAAAAAAATAATGCCACTTGTTCATCTTCCGGTCCAGAGTGGCTCAGATAAAGTTTTAGGACTTATGAATAGAAAACATAATATTAAAACATATTTAAACATATTAAAAAAACTAAAAATGACAAACTCAAATATTGAATTTTCTAGCGATTTTATAATTGCATATCCGGGAGAAACAGAACAAGATTTTGAAGATACCTTAAAACTAGTTAAAGAGATTAAATTCATAAATTCTTTTTCTTTTATCTATAGTCCTCGTCCTGGAACTGTAGCATCAAAATTGAAAACCTTAGACAAAATGCAGTCATTATTTAGACTTCAAACTATTCAAAAAGCACTATTTAAAAATCAAATAGAAAAGAATAAATCTTTAGAAAATCAAATTGTAAGTGTACTTGTAGAAGCTCGAAATGGTGATAATACTAAACTCTTTGGTAGATCAGAGCACATGACTTCGGTTTTATTTGATGGATACGACAATTTGATTGGAAAAGTCGTTAAAGTGAAAGTTTTAAAAAGTAATCAAAATACATTATTTGGAACTTTAACTGATTTAACTCATCAGAAAGTGGCATAAAAATTGAAAATAAATACAAAAAAAAATTTTGATACTAATTTGAAATTTGTATATTCGGATAATAATTCACTAAGTGTTATTTTTCATGATAATGATTTATTAATGGGAGTTGTAGGTGAGTTTAACAAAAATCTTAAAGAATTAGAGAAACTAACTAGTGTAAGTTTACATTCAAGGGGAAATTCAATTTTAATCAAATCTTCAACTAATAATAACGAATTAGTAAAAAATGCCATTCAATTTTTAGCAAATCAATTTGTTAATAATGGAAGTATAGAGAATAAAGATATATTGTCCTCAATTGATAAATTTATGATAGATGAGAAAGTAAAAAAGCAAAATATAACCGATATTATTAAAACTCCAAAAAAATCTATTATTCCAAGATCAGAAAAACAAAAAGAGTATGTTAGAGCTTTAAGGCAGAGTGATATAGTTATTTCAGCTGGTCCAGCTGGTACAGGTAAGACTTTTTTAGCAGTAGCAATTGGTTTAACAATGTTGTTAGAAAAAAAAATTGAAAGAATTATTTTATCTAGACCAGCAGTAGAAGCGGGTGAAAGATTAGGTTTCTTGCCTGGAGACATGAAAGAAAAAGTAGACCCTTATTTAAGACCATTATACGATTCTCTTTATGATTTATTTCATTTTGAAAAAATTCAAAGAATGATAGAGATCGGTGATATTGAAATCGCACCCCTAGCTTTTATGAGAGGAAGAACTCTAAAGAATTCATTTGCTATTCTGGATGAAGCACAAAATGCAACAGATACACAAATAAAAATGTTCTTAACAAGAATTGGAGAAAACTCAAAGATAGTTGTCAATGGTGACCCTTCCCAAATTGACTTACCAAATAAAAATATGTCTGGACTCGAGAGATCAAAAAAAATTTTATCACATTTAAGTGAAATTTCAGTAGTAAATTTTGATCATTCTGATGTAGTAAGACATCCATTAGTCTCAAAGATTGTCAAAGCTTACAGTAATCAAAATGATTAATGTTGAAG
>CACORI010000018.1 GCA_902629585.1 uncultured Pelagibacteraceae bacterium
TGGTGTTGATCCATAATTTTTAGAAAGCTGAAATTGATATACAACTTGATCTCCCCACTTAAATGCCATTTCACAACCAGCAAGATAAAACTCCCACATTCTAAAAAATTTTTCATCAAACATTTGGATAATTTTATCTTTATTTTTTAAGCAATTTTCTTTCCAATGTCTCAACGTGTGTGCATAATGAAGCCTTAAAACCTCAATATCTGTTACAATTAAGCCAGCTTTTTCAATAGGGTTGGTTACTTCACTTAAACTTGGAGTATAACCACCAGGAAAAATATATTTCGTAATCCATGGATGAGGATCTCTTGGTGGATTAACAGATCCAATGGTGTGTATTAGTGAAACCCCATCATCTTTCAAGATTTTTTCGATTTTTTTGAAAAATTTCTTATAGAATTTCCTTCCAACATGTTCAAACATACCAACACTTACTATTCTATCGAATTCTTCATTTAACTCTCTATAATCCATTAGTTTAAATTTTACTTGGTTCTCTAAATTAAGTTCTCTAGCTTTTTGGTTACAATAATTAAGTTGGTTCTCTGATAAAGTAATACCTGTTACTTCACATTGAGCACTTTTAGCTACATCGATGGCAAGTGAACCCCAGCCACAGCCAATATCTAAAACTTTTTGATTAGGTTTTATATTTAATTTTTTAATTATATGTTGAATTTTATTATTTTGAGCTGTTTCTAAGCTGTCATTTTCATTTTTAAAATACGCACAAGAATATTGTCTCTTAGGATCTAAGAATAAGTCATACAAGTCGTCTTTAATATCATAATGATGAGATACATTCATTTTGGATTTTTTAATAAAATTGAAGTTAGTTAGATATCTATATGATCCTCTTAATCTGTTAATTAAATAACTGAAAAAATTTAATTCTCCCCTTCCGAAATTCATTAAGGCAAGATCTAAAAAATCTGTGAGTGTGCCGTTTTCAATTATAATTTCACCATTAGTATATGCCTCACCAAAATATAAATCAGGATGGAATAATAATTTATAATGAAGATTTTTATTTAAAATTTTTAATTTAATAGGGTTGTTCTCTGGTTGTCCAATAATATAATCTTTAGAATTAGCATCAGTTAATACAAAACCACCTTTTTTAAAAACTTTATTAAGAAATCTTGCTAATTGCATTTTATGCCGCCATGATTGATTTATTATAAAATTTTAAATCTTTTAATCTATTCATTAATTCTTCCTCATCATTTCGATTTAAAAGACTTAGTGGTGGTAAAATATTTTTATATATTTCATCATTTTGAGCACAGTAAGTATGTAAACCAGAAATTAGACTATATTTATCAAAAGTGCTTCTCACTTCACATAATTTATCATTATGTAATTGTTTTTTTCCTGCAAAGAAATCATCATAAACTTGCCTAGATAATTCTGCTGTAACGTTGCATGTTGCAGTTATTACGCCAGAGCATCCTAATTCCAAACCTTTTAACAATTTAATTTCTGAACCAGGTAAAATTGAAAAATTTTTAAGTTTTAAATTTTCATACAAATTGTAAGAGCTATCCTTAACTCCAATTATTTGATTTGGAAATTCATTTACAAGTGCCTCTACACAATTTAAACTAAATTTATAGCCACTTAGTTTCTCAAAATTATATAGAATAATTTTACAATCTGGCACAGAATTAATTATTCTAGAATAAAAATCTAAAACTTCTGTATCACCATAACTGTAATACGCGGGTGGCATAATTAAAAATTTATTTAAGTTCAATGAAATTGCAATCTTCATAAAATTTATTGTTTCACCTAAAGAGTTTAAACCTGTACCAACAATATGCTTGTCTTGATATTTGCTTCTCGAGAGATTATTAAGTAAGTCAATTTTTTCTGAAATAGGAATTAATTGAGACTGACCTGTGCTACCAAATATTACCGTACCATGACAACCTTTATCGATAAGTTTCTCAGCATGCATTATTGTTTTTTCAACATTTAAGCTTAAATCATTGTTAAGCACTGACATTGAGGCAGCAAAAATTCCACTTATTTTTGTCATAATAAAAATTTATATAAAAATATACTCAGTAAAGTTTATAAATACTATATGAAAATTTTAGCAGTTCAGAGCAGAATGGGTATTGGGGATACCATAATTTTCCTACCATTTATTAAGGCTTTATCCAAAAAATTTAATTCACCAATAAGTATATTGGTAAAAGAAAACTCTAAAGCTAATCAATATTTACACCAAACAAACTATATAGATAAAATTATTATCCTCGAAAGAGATAATAAAACTAATAATAGACATGATGGTTTTTTTGGTATTTTTAATTTAGCTAAGGATTTAAAAAAACATAAGTTTGATAAAATTTTTATCTTTAATTCATCTCTTAGATTTAATGTAATTGCAAGAATATCTGGCATTCCAAAAATTTACCAATATCCACTATTGACAAAAAACAAACAACATATAACTGAAGTCCCAAAAAAATTTCTAAAATCAAATTTCGATTTAGATGTTAATGAAGATCCTGAAGTACAAATCGATAATGTGTCAATTTCCAAAGCAGCAAAAGAATTTCAAATAGCCAAAGACACTACAAATATTCTATTAGGCATAGGTGGCTCTGGACCAACAAAGAGAATTCCTGCAAAGACTTTCTTAAATGTAATTGAAAAAATATCAAATATAAAAAATTGTAAATTTTTTCTTGCAACTGGTAAGGCAAATGAAGAACAGGAAATATTAAATGAAATTTTGCAGTCTAAATTTAAGAATTTATGTACTCGTTTAGATGATTTAACCATTAGTGAAATTTTACCATTAATTAAGAATTGTAATATATCCATTTGTAACGACTCGAGTTTTAGTCATTTATCCTCGGCTTTAGGAATTAAAACAATTACTCTGATGGCTGATACTCCTTTGATTTATGGAAATTATAGTACAAAAATGTTTCCAATAATTCCAGAAGGAGAAAAAACAGTAACACACAATACTTTAGGTAATGAAAAAATAGATCCACAAAAAATTTTTGAGAAATTCATAGAAATTACTAGTTAAGAAATATCGTTTAGTACAATATCTTTAGCTTCATTTACAATTGAGGATAACCTTGAAGTTTCAGGAGAAATATCAGGATGGATCTTTTTTTGTATTTTAATATATGCTTTATTTACGTCCTCTTTAGTGATTTTTTTATTCATATCTAAGTTTAAAATTTTATACGCCTCTGAAACAGAGATTGATGAAACATTGTTAGAGCCTGTCTGATTAAAAGAAAATCTACCAGATCTTCTTAAAGTTTGAATAAGCCTGAAGAGAGAAATTAATTGAAAAATAGACAAACCTTTTAATTTCAATAAAGCTAAGCTTGCTAAAGTTAGGGGTAAAGTTAATAGAAATTTTCCACCAACAGCAAACAAAATCGCTAAAGCAATCAATCCCAATATAATTAGAAATCTTAGACCTTTTGATATTTTTTTAGAGGAAATTTTAGTAATAAAACGTAGTAGTAGATAAAAAATGACTAATATAACTACTGTATAAATTATTATATTCATATATTTGTATCTTGATGAAAGTACCACAACTTAATAAGAAACCAGAGTTAAAATCTTGTCACAATACAACTTGGGAGGATAATTATAGTTGGATACACCAAGATAATATTCTTGAAGTTTTAAAAGATAGTTCCAAACTACTTCCAGATGTAAGGAAATATCTTGAAGAAGAAAACAATTATACAGAACATAATTTAAAAGATACGAAAAAATACCAAAAAATTTTATTTGATGAAATTAAGGGTAGAATAAAATTAGATGATGAATCATTAAAATTTAAAGATAAAGAATTTGAATACTGGACTAAAACAACAACAACTGGGAATTACTCAATAAAGTTAAGAAAAAAAATTAGAGGTAACAGAGTAGAAGAAATTTGGAATGGTGATGAGGAAAAAGAAAAATTAAAAACTGAATATTTTGGTGTTGGAGACCTAGAGGTGAGTTACAATGACAAACTTTTAGGTTATTCTTTAGATTTAAAAGGTTCTGAATATTATACAATTTACATAAGAGATATTTCTTCAGGAAAATTAGTCACTGAAAAAATAGAAGAAACGAGTGGAGGCATTACTTTTAGTTTAGATGACAGATATTTTTTTTATTCAAAACTTGATGAATTTCATAGGCCAAGAAAAATATTTAGACACAAAATTGGATCATCAGTCAAAGATGATGAATTAATTTTTGAGGAAAAAAGTAAAGCATTTACTGTAGGTATCAATTTGAGTTCAGATGAAAAATATTTTTTTATAACAACATCAGATCATAATACATCGGAACAATACTATTTTGAGGTTTCAGAAAAAAATCCAAAGCCAAAATTAATAAAAAAGAGAAAAAAGGGTATAATTTATTCTATAAACTCTTGGGATGATTATTTTTATTGTCATACAAATGAAAGTGCAGAAGATTTCAAAATTGAAAGATGTGATGATCTATCTAATCAAAAATGGGAAATTTATATAGCTGCAAAAGATGAAGTTTTAATTGGAGGGTTAATATTTTTAAAAAATTGGATTATCAGAGGGGAAAAGTCAAATGCTTTAGGAAAATTATTTGTAAGAAATAAACAAACAGGGATTGAGGAAGAATTAAAATTTACTGATGAAACAGTGATTGTGCCTAGTGTTTCATTAATTCAAAGAGATAAAAATACTAACTTGGTTTACTTGTCATACTCATCACCTAAAACACCAGGTAAGACCTATTTATATAATTTAGAGACAAAAGAAAAAAAACTAGTTAAAGAGCAAGAAATCCCATCTGGTCATAATCCAGATGACTATATAGTCGAAAGGTTAGAGTGTCCGTCTCATGATGGAAGATTAGTTCCAATTACAATAACTAGACATAAAAAGACAAAAATTGACGGGTCAGCAAATTTACTTTTATATGGTTATGGATCATATGGAAGTTCAATGACTCCAGATTTTTCCTCAACTAGATTGAGTTTAATTGACAGAAATATTATTTGGGTAACCGCACATATTAGAGGTGGAATGGAAAAAGGAATGAAATGGTGGAAAGAGGGAAAACTTCTTAACAAAAAAAATACATTTGAAGATTATATATATGCTGCAAAATTTTTAATTGATAAAAAATATACATCAGAAGGGAAAATTATTGGTATGGGTGGCTCAGCTGGTGGTTTATTAATGGGAGCGGTAGTAAATCAATCACCAGAATTATTTCTTGGAATTGTTATGGCTGTTCCATTTGTTGACTCTTTAACAACTAACTTGGACCATTCTTTGCCCTTAACTGTTGGAGAATTTGATGAATTCGGTAATGCAAAAGATAAAAAAGATCATTTTGATTATATCTACTCCTATGCTCCATATAACAATATTAAAAAAATGGATTACCCTCACATGTTAATTACAACAAGCTTAAGTGACAATAGAGTATTGTTTGATGAGCCAGCAAAATTTACAGCAAAACTTAGAGAATTGAAAACAGATAACAACTTGCTTTTGTTAAAAACTGAAATGAATGCAGGTCACGGAGGTAAGTCGGGTAGAGATGGCGCCATTGAAGAAATAGCTTTTGACTACGCGTTTATTTTAAAGATCTCCGAAAAAATTAATATTTGATATCTTGAAAAAAAACAAATAACCCCCATATAAGTGTTGTTGGTCGCCTAATGGGGCTAACAATAAATAAACTTGCTTAACAAAGGAGGATATTATGACAAGTAAAGATTTATCTATATTTAACACACTAAGACCTTTTTCAATTGGTTTTGACGACATGTTTGACCAATTCGAAAATATGCTTGGTAATGGTTCTTTGACTATGCAATCAAACTACCCACCATATAACATCAGAAAAACTGGCAGTGATAAATATGCAATAGAAGTTGCATTAGCTGGTTTCAACAAAAAAGATGTTGAAGTAGAGTTTGAGGATAAGATTTTAACTGTAAAAACGAGACAAGTTAATAAGTCTGACGACAAAAATGACGATGGAGAGATAATTCATAAAGGAATATCTCAGAGACAATTTGCAAGATCATTTACAATTGCAGATGATGTCAAAGTGAATGGTGCTGAGCTTAAAGATGGTCTGTTAACAATTTCTTGTGAAAGAGTTGTTCCAGAACATAAAAAGAAAAAGATAATTGAAATAAAATAATTTATTAAATTACTTGTGGGGGATTTCCCCCACAAGATTTATTTAGCATACATTTGTTAAATACATCCACTTGAAGAAAAACTAACGATAATATTTTTTTGATTTACTTCAAACTTTCTTTCACATGAAATTCCATATTTTTTCGACTTGTATACAAAAACATTATTACCTGTTTCATTCAAAAAACTATCTGTAGGTTTTCCTAATTCAATATTTAATTCATCAATATTATTGCCAACAAATTTTCCATATTTTTGATTTTCTTTTTCTGCTATAGAATCAGACTTTTTTTTAATTGTCTGACATCCTGTTAAAACAAAAAAAATTGATATTAAAATAATTAAGTTTTTAAATTTCATATCCATTTTATATCATGAAATTATGATGATCGACTAACCTCAGAGTTGTAAATTTAATCAAAATAGTGCAATTCGTGGGGATTGAACAAATTCAAAATAAAGATTTTTTAATTAGAATCATCTACTGTAGTTAAAAAATGGAGGTCTAATGTTAGATAATTACTTTAACTACAAAAAACATAAGACAGATTTTAAAACTGAAGTCATTGCAGGAGTGTCGACCTTCTTGACAATGGCTTACATAATGTTTTTAAATCCTGTCATACTCTCCGACGGTGGTTTTGATTTTGGTGGTGTTTTTACAGCAACAGCTCTTGCGGCAGCATTAGCATGTTTTATTGCTGCATTTTACGCTAAAACTTGGCCAGTTGGACTTGCACCAGGAATGGGGATAAATGCATTTATCGCGTATGGTGTTTGCTTAGGAATGGAATACACTCCCGCTGAAGCGCTTGGTGCTGTTTTGGTTGCAGGTGTAGTCTTCTTAATAATTTCATTAACCCCTTTAAGAGCTTGGTTAATTAATTCAATTCCAAAAAGTTTAAAATTAGGAATTGGTGCTGGAATAGGATTATTTTTAGCAATAATTGGTTTTGAAATTATGGGACTTACTGCTGATAATCCAGTAACGCTTGTGCAACTTGGTGATGTTTCTAATCCTCTTCTGCTTTTGGGAGCTGGGGCATTTATTTCAATGATAGTTATGGAAAAAATGAACATAAAAGGAAATATCATTATTGGAATAATTCTTTTTAGCGCAATTGCTTGGGTAACTGGATTAGGTAAATTTAATGGGGTTGTTTCTTCCCCACCACCTATGACACACTTGATGACATTTGATTTAGGTGCTGCTTTAAGCGCTTCAATGGTGACTGTAATTTTTACTTTGTTTTTTATCGACTTTTTTGATACCGCAGGAACACTAACAAGTGTAGCTAATGTATCTGGAAAAATTGGTCCTGATGGTAAAATAAAAGATATTAACAAAGCTATGTTGTCAGACAGTGCTTCTACAGTTGTTGGATCTGTTCTAGGTACTTCTACAGTTACTACTTATGTCGAAAGTGCAGCTGGAGTAAAAGCAGGTGGAAGAACAGGAATGACGTCCCTAGTGATTGGTGTCTTGTTTTTGGCTTGTTTATTCTTTAGTCCATTAGCAACGTCTTTACCAAAAGAGATCGATGGAGCTGCTTTGATATACATAGCAACATTATTTGTAAGAAATATTACAGATATTGAGTGGGATGATATAGCAGAGTCGGGACCAGCAGTTCTTGCAATGATTGCAATGCCATTTACATATTCTATCTCAAATGGAATTGCGTTAGCCTTTGTTGCTTATGCTGCAGTAAAACTTTGTACTGGAAAATTTGATAGTACTAGTCCAGCTATTTGGGTTATAGCTGCTCTTAGTATTGTAAGTTTCTTAGTAGCTTAAAAGAGAAAATTCAAAAATTTGGGCGGCTTTTGTTTGCCGCCCTTTTTTTTATTTTTGGTGTTTTTTGATTATTTCTTCAATCCTTATTTCTTCATAAATTTCAAATGGCTGCACAATCCACGGGTCAGCATCTAATTTAACTGCACAAAAATCAGGTTCAAATGTAGATTTTTTTTTTTTCCAGAGAGTGGCCGTTTTTATATCTTCAATCTTACCCTTTATTGGTTCATATTTTTTTAACCAGTCTATACTTTTGTTAAAAGTAATTCCTGTATCTGATAAATCATCACAAAGTAAAATTCTTCCACCCATGTTGGGAGCTATTGAGCTCATCTCCCTTGAAAATACAATATCTCCTTGTTCATCCTCCACTCCTTTACCACTATATGATTCTACTGCGAGGTAGGCACATTTTAATTTAAAAATTCTGCTAAGGACATCTATCATTGGGGCCGCACCTCTCATAATACCAATTAAAATTGTCGGCTTATATTTGCTTCTCTCAATTTGAATAGCTAATTTTTCAACTGTATTATTATAATTTTCCCAATTAACAATTAATTTGTCTGACATTGAATCTATAAATTAACTTTTGAACAAAAATATTACTGAAGCCAGTATTATCAAAGCAAATATTGAAGTAAACAGAATACTTGGTTTATTAATATTTCTTCCTCTTAGGTTAAAATAATGCCTTCCTAAGGCTGAGATAACTCCAATTAAACATAAAATTAGCCAATTATATTTATGATAAACTATAAAACTATAGTGACCTGAAAGCATTATAAATAGCACTAAAAATGTAGAATAATTGTTATGTATCGACCTTTGTTTTGCGGCTAAAGATAGACTCATATCAAATTTTTGATTTTTTTTACTACTATTGATTATATTCATTTGATTGGGAATTATAACAGTAAAAACATTAGCAAACATATTTGTGCCAATTATTAATCCAACACTCAAAAAAGCAAACTTTGCTCCAAAAATTTTTGTCAGACCAAAAGATATTAAACCTAATAAAATTAACATTAGTGTTAAAAATAAAAAATTATTATTAATTAAATTCGATTTACAAATTGAGTCATAAATTATCCAAGAAAAAACCAAAGATAAAATCGAGTAACTAACTGCTAAAATCGGTGATAAAACCAGTACTCTTTTATCAACCATTAAAATCCCAGAATTATAATAATACAAAACAGCTAAAAGTAACATTCCTGTTATAAATGTTAAATAACTTTGCCATTTAAAAATTACAAGTTGATTTAGGTAAGATTTGTCTGGTGAGATTTTTAATCTAGATAATTTATAGAAAAAACCTGAATGCATTAAATAACCTTCACCATCAATGTCTTTTGAAGAAATATTTTTATTTAGCTTATTATCTAAATAATTAAATAAAAAACTATTTCCAACCCATAAAATTGCAAAAAGTACATGTCCCCATCTTAAAATCGCTTCTGACCACTTTAATGCATAAGCTAGTGCTTCCATTTAATATTTTATTTTATCCTCTTTATTTTGCCAAATTTTAAATGCTTCTAATGCCTCTTCTCTATTGATTTGATTCATGTTAATAATTCTTTTATCTATATCTTTATTTATTTCCGAATATATTAACGAGTCATCAAAATCTATATCTGCTGCATCCTTTCTAGTATTGGCATAAAAAATGTTATCTATATGAGACCAATAAATTGCTGACAAACACATTGGGCAAGGCTCACAACTTGTATAAAGATCACATCCTTTCAAAAAAAAATTTCCTAGTTTTTGACAAGCATTTCTTATAGCTACAATCTCTGCATGAGCCGTTGGGTCATTATTAGATGTAACCTGATTATTCCCCTCAGCAATTATTTGATTATTTTTTACAATAACACATCCAAATGGGCCACCTTTTAATTTTGCACTTTTTATTGAAAGCTCAATAGCCTTTAACATAAATTTTGAATTATTAGTCATAATCTAAATTATATTTTTTAACTTTTTTATACTCAACAATATTTTTTCTGCAGTTGCTGGTGCATCTAATTCAGGTATCCTTTTGTGATTAGATATCGAAGCAATCGCATCTTTAATTGCAAAAAATACACTCATAGCCAACATTAAAGGAGGTTCACCAGTTGTTTTTGCTTTATTAACAACTTTTTCTATATTCAATCCATCTTTAAAAATTTCTACATTAAATATTTTTGGGATATCAGTCACAGCTGGAATTTTATATGTTGAAGGAGAATAAGTTTTAATTTTACCATCTTTTTCCCAAACAACTTCTTCCATTGTAAGCCATCCTTGACCTTGAACAAAGCCACCTTCTATCTGCCCATATTCAAGAGCTGGATTAATTGCATTCCCAGCATCTTGTAATATGTCAACTCTGTCTAATGTACTCTCTCCAGTTAAAGTATCGATTGTAACCTCAGTTACTGCTGATCCATAACAAAAGTAATAAAATGGTCTGCCTTTAAAAGTTTTTTTATTAAAATTTATCTTTGGAGTTGAATAAAATCCTGATGATGAAAGAGAAACCCTATTTAAATAAGCTTCTTTTACTATGTAGTTAAAATCAAAAACTCTATTACCAATTAATATATTTCCATTTTTATATGTAGGTTCAATCTTAGAGAAAATTTTATATTTCTTTTTTATAAAGTTATTTAAATTTGACTTTATTTTTGAGACAGCATTTAAAGTGGCAGCACCATTAAGGTCTGTGGTAGAAGAGGCAGCGCTAGCGGAGGTATTTGGAACCTTTGAAGTGTTTGTTGCAGAAATTTGCACTCTTTCATAGGGTAAACCAAGTGCATGTGATACTAATTGCGCAATTTTTGTATGAGTACCTTGACCCATTTCAATACCGCCATGGTTCATATGAACACTTCCATCAGTATAAATATGTACTAATGCTCCAGCCTGATTCAGGTGGATTGTTGTAAATGAAATTCCAAACTTTACTGGAGTTATGGCAATACCTTTTTTTCTAAATTTATTTTTTTTATTGTAATTATCTATTTTTTTTACTCTATTTTTATAATCTGATTTTGATTTTAATTCCTCAAATAACTCATTAATTACATTATCTTTTATTTTCATCCCATAGTGAGTAATATTTTTGTTTTTTTTTCCATAAAAATTTATTTTTCTCACATCAGCTGGATCTTTTTTGAGATATCTAGAAATATTATCCAAAATGTTTTCAATAGCCATCATCCCTTGATTTCCACCAAATCCTCTAAAAGCAGTGGAAGATGCTGTGTTAGTTTTACATAGATAATTTTTTACCTCAATATCTTTTAAAAAATATGCATTATCTATATGTAATAAAGCTCGTTCATTTATTGCAAGGGATAAATCAGGAGACATTCCACATCTTGATGCAAGTTTTAATTTTAAACCGTTTATTCGACCATCATCATTAAAACCAACTTCATAATCTGAAAAAAAGTCATGTCTTTTTCCAGTAATTATCATGTCGTCGTCTCTATCTAATCTAAGCTTAATAGGTTTTTTTGTTTTATGAGATAATAAAGAACAAATTGCTGAAGTTATAAAATTAGTTTCTTTCCCTCCGAAGCCACCTCCTATTCTTCTCACCATAACATCAACTGAATTACTTTTTTGATTTAACATTTTGGAAATAATTTGTTGGGTTTCAGAAGGATGCTGAGTTGAGCTGTAAACTAGAAAATTGTTATCTTCTCTAGGAATAACCAATGCTACTTGACCTTCTAAATAGAAGTGTTCTTGGCTACCAGTAGTAAATTTTCCAGTGAGTCTATTTTTTGATTTTGCAATTTTTTTTACAGGATCACCTTTTTTTATAATTCGTGGTTTAAATAATAGATTATTTTTATCCAAAGCTTCATCAATTGAAATAATTGGTTTTAACTCTTGATAAACAATTTTTGCCTTAAGTACTGCTTTTCTAGCCAGCTCAGTAGAAGTTGCTGCCACTGCAAATAGTGGTTGGCCATAATACTCAACTTTTGATACTGGGAATATAGGGTCTCCGTCAAAAACAGGACCAACATCATTTCGTCCTGGTATATCCAAATGTGTTACAATTGCGTTTACACCTTCACTTTTAATTACATCATTAAGATCAATTTTTTTAATTTTTGCATGAGCCTTTTTGCTCCATCCTATAGCGCCATAAAGTGTATTTAAGGGTTCGTTAATATCATCTGTATATTCTGCTAAACCAGAAACATGTTTATTTCCACTATCGTGTGATAAATTTCTGCTAAATATATGATTACTTTTCACGAATTTACCCTCAAGTTTTTTTTATTACTCACTTCATAAAAAAATTTCATAATTAAATTTTTTGCTACATCTACCCGGTAATTTTTACTTGCTCGCATATCATCAATTGGTGAAAAATCTTTGTCTATTAAATTTTTTGCCTTAAAAAAAGTTTCCTCAGAAAAAGTAGAATTTATAAGTGCTTTTTCAATTGTATAAGCTCTTTTAGGAATTTCAGACATTCCTCCATAGGCAATATTAGCTTTTACAATAACATTTTTTTTAATTAAAAAATTAAATGAGGCACATACAGAGGATATATCATCGTCAAATCTTCTTGAAATTTTATATGCTTTAAAATGATTTTGTTTATTGATAGGTATTTTTATTGAATATAAAAATTCTCTTTTTTTGAGTTTTGTTTTTCTATATGATAAAAAAAACTCATTTAAAGGAATTGTTATAATTTTTTTAAGCGTTTGTATTTTAATTTTACTATCTAAACTCAGTAATAAAGGAAGAGAATCCCCTATTGGGGAAGCTGTAACTATATTTCCACCTAAAGTACCAACGTTACGAATCTGAACAGATCCATATCTTTTCAGAATGTTATAAAAATCAGAATAATATGATTTAATTAAATTTTGAAATTCATAAAGTGATACACCAGAACCTACTTCGATAAAATTTTTTGTTATTTTTACAAATTTTAATTCTTTTACTGAATTGAGCGAAATAATTTTTTTAATGTCACCTCTTTCTTTCGTTACCTCTAAAGATAAATCTGTACCCCCGTTTAAAAATTTAGTGTTATGATTTTCTTTTATAATTTTTTTTAAATTGCTAAGAGATTTTGGAGCGAAATATTTTCTATCTTTATATGAAATTTCAATATCTCTCTCTTTTATCTGTTTAAGTAAATTTACAATTTTTTTCTCATTTTTTTTAAAATGATCATCGTGATTTTTTGAATTTAAACTTTTAGCGGCATCAATAATTGGTCTATAACCAGTACATCGACATAAATTTCCTGATAGGGTTTCATTTATTGTTTCATCATTAAAATTGGAAAAATTCTTATACATTGCAAACATAGACATAACAAAACCAGGAGTACAGAATCCACATTGAGATCCATGAAATTTTACCATAGCATTCTGTATTGGGTGCAATTTATTTTTTTGAACAGATAAGTTTTCAATTAAAATTAATTGTTTCTGATCTATTATAGGTAAAAAACTTATACAAGAATTTATTGATTTATAGATTATTTTTTTTTCTTTTAATTCTCCAAGTACAACCGTGCATGCTCCACAACCACCTTCAGCACAACCCTCTTTGGTTCCTGTTTTTTTTAAATCATTTCTTATGAAATCCAAAATTGTTTTATTTGGGTCAGGGTTTTTTATTTTAAAAATTTTATTATTGTGGACGAATTGTATCGTATTAGAAATCATTAACTTCCTCTGTAAGTTGAATAGCTCCATGGTGAAACTAGTAAAGGTATATGATATTTTTCTTTACTATTTGAAATACCAAACCGGACAATTACCTCATCTAGAAATGGGAACTCTTTTTCCTCAACTACATTTTTAAAATACTCTCCTATTTGGAAAACAAGCTCATATTTTCCACTTTGAAATTTTTCATTTTCAGCTAATGGTTGATCAGATCTGCCATCATTATTTAAGACTAATGAATTTATTTTTTCTCTCTTTTGTCCTTCAATAAAATATAATTCAACTTTAATTCCATTTCCAGGTTTACCAGAATAAACATCTAAGACATGCGTTGTTAATTTAGTCATAACTTATTTTAACTACTATACAAAAACTACATAATAAATATATTAAAACATTTACTGAAAGATGTAATGAAATTTACAAAGCAACTAAATTCTTTATCTGAGAATGAATTCAATTCAATTTTTGGAAATGTTTTTGAGAAATCAGAATGGATTGCAATTAAAGTTTTTAAACAAAAGCCTTTTGAAAATATCGACGATCTGATCGATAAAATGCTAAATCTTTACAGAAATTGTACAAATGAAAAAATCATTAAAATATTAAATTTACATCCAGAGTTAGCAATGGAAAAAACTCTCTCTGATTTTTCATTAAAAGAACAAACTGAAGCTCAACTTAATTCATGTACCGAAGCAGAGTTAAATGAGTTTAAAAGACTTAATAATGATTATAAAAAAAAATTTAAATTTCCTTTTATAATTGCTGTTAAAGGAAAAAGTAAAATAGAAATACTTAATAACTTTAAAAAAAGGTTAAACAATGACTACGAAGCAGAATTTATTGAGGCTAAATCACAAGTGATAAAAATTGCCATGTTTAGACTAGATGAGATTAAAAGAAGATTTACATGAAAATATTCGATTGTTTCATGTATTTTGATGAGGAGTTAATTTTAGATTTAAGGCTTAATATACTTAATAAGTTTGTAGATTATTTTGTAATTGTTGAAAGTAAATATAATCATAAAGGTGAAAAAAGAAAATTAAAATTCAATATAAATAAATTTCTGAAGTTTCAAAAAAAAATTATTTATATTATTCATGATGAAATACCTCATCAAATTAAATCAATAAAAAAAAGTGATAACGAAAATGTTATAAATACAAAATATATTTTTAATGCAGTATTTAGAGAAAATAGTCAAAGAAATTTTATACTCAAGGGCCTATCTAAAGCAAATAAAGAAGATATGATTTTAATTTCTGATGTAGATGAAATTCCTAATTTAGAGAAGGTAAATTTTAAGGCTGAAAAAAATAAACTTATTTTTTTTAGTCAAGATATGTTTTATTATAAATTTAATTTAAAATTGCCAAATTTTAATTGGATCGGTACAAAGTCATGTAAAAAAAAATATTTAAAAAGTCCTCAATGGCTTAGAAATATTAAAGATAAAAAATATCCCTTTTATAGGTTGGATACTTTTTTCTCTGATAAAAAATTTTCAAATATAAAGATAATAAGAAATGGTGGTTGGCACTTTACAAATATTAAAAGTGCTGAACAAATTAGATTTAAGTTGCGGTCTTACCTTCATCACCGGGAATTTGAAGTTAATCCAATTACGAATAAAGAGATCAAGAAACTGATAAAAAATAAGATTGCAATTTATGATTTAAATCTTGATAAGAGATCTCAAAAAATTGGTAAGGGAAGTAAATTAAAAAAATATAACTTAAAAAAATTACCTTCTTATATCAATAATAATACTAACAAATACAAAAAATGGATTGATTAATGAAAAAAGGATATTGGATAAGCTTATACACTAAGATTGAAAATGCGGATAACTTAAAGAAATATGCAGAAACAGTTACGCCAATTATTAAAAGTTTTGGTGGAGTACCTCTAGTCAGAGGTGGAGAAAATAAAACTTTTAATGGTGATGAAATTCTTAGAGTTGTTGTTTGGGAATTTCCAAGCTTTGCAAAAGCAATTGAGTGTCATAACTCTGAGAAGTATCAATTAGGATGGTCTTTAGCTAAAAATACCACTAATAGACACATGCAAATTGTTGAGGGTTTTAATACTGAATAGGCTCAGGATCAATACTTCTCCATAAATACCAAGTAGCTACGGAACAGTATGGTGAAAATTTTTTTTGAAGTAATTCAACAAATTTTTTTGGTGGTAAGTAGCTTTTATTATAATTTTTTGAAATGGCTCTTAAAAGGCCTATATCCTGAACTGGCCATATATTTGATCTATTGTAAGTAAACAATAATATCATTTCTGCTGACCATCTTCCTATTTGTCTTAACTTAGATAAATAAATTATCGCTTCCTCATCATTCATATAAGAAATACTCTTTGGTTTAAAAGATTTGTCCAAGAATTGTTTTGACAAACTTTTAATACCTAAAACCTTTTGCCGACTTAAACCACATGCTTTAAGTTGAGAAAATCTTATTTTTGATACTGTTTTCGCATTTATTCTATTATTGCATTTTTTTTTAAATTTCAAAAAAACTGACTCCGCTGCTGCAACACTAATTTGTTGACCAATAATACTTTTACATAATGAAAAAAAAATATCTTTCCTTGAAGTTAAAATTTTTTCGGTAGGGCTTTTGTATGATTTAATTAAATTTTTCATAGTTTTATCTTTTTTTGAAAGATATTTTTTTGCTTTATTCCAATATTTTGGAGATTTAGTCATTAACTGGTTTTGACGTAATTATCTTTTTATTATAAATTTCTCTTCTAAAAATAATTAGAGTTGAGACAATCACTAAAAAAGCACCTACCAATGTTTTAATGGTTGGTATTTCACCCCAAATAAAATAACCAAAAATTATTGCAAATACTAAAGCTAAATATTTTAAAGGAGTAACTAAAGAAACTTCAGAATATTTATAAGATTGACTAAGCCATAAATTAGCAACTCCTCCAAAAATACCAATTAAAGACAAAATAATAAAATGACTTATACTTGGCATAACCCAGCCCTGTGGAATGGTTAGAAAGCTTAGTAAAGTTATAGAAAGAGAAAAATAAAAAGAAATTAACCATACAGGTTCTGTAGAAGATAATTGTCTTATAGCTATAGCAACATATGAAAGACCTAAACAAAATATAATTGGAAAGATATAATAAATGTTTAATTGAGTAATGCCAGGCTCTGTAATAATTAAAATTCCCAAAAAACCAATTATAACAGCTAACCATCTAAAAATTCCTACTCTTTCACTTAAAAGAAAAATTGAGAAAATTGTTGTAAATATTGGAGCAGCAAAAGAAATACTTACAACAGTTGCTAAAGGGAGTTTTCTTAACGCTATGAAAATTGCAATTAAAGCAACTAATCCTGAAATACATCTCAAAAAATGAAGACCAGGTCTTTTTGTTTTATAAAAATCATGAAGTCTTTCTTTAGGTATTACAAAAAAATAAAATATTATTCCAAAAAACCCTCTGAAAAAGAGTACCTGACCTATCGGATAATCAACAGACCACTTTACTATTACATCCATCAAAGAAAATGCACAAATGGACATAAACATGTACAAAAAACCCAATTGATTTTTACTTAACATATGAATAATTTGTAGTTTAATTTAATTCATAATCAATGGAAATAGCAGTTTTAGCTCTTGGATGTTTTTGGGGACCAGAAATTAAATTTAGTAAAATCGATGGTATTATTAAAACTGAAGTTGGATATTGTGGTGGTGATAGCCAAACTACAACTTATAAAGAAGTTTGCACAGGTAATACAAATCATGCAGAAGTTGTTAAGCTCGACTTTGATGAAAAAGTAATATCATATGAAAAAATACTTAATATTTTTTTTGAAATACATGATCCAACAACCTTAAACTCTCAAGGACCTGATTTTGGTACCCAATATAGAAGTGAGATATTTTATCTGAACGATAAACAAAAAATAATTGCAGAAAAAACACTAAAAAATCTTAATGAAAAACTTTCAGGAAAAGTTGTAACTAAAATATCTTTATTGAAAAATTATTGTCCTGCAGAAGAATATCATCAAAAATATCTTGAAAAAAGATAAAATGTCATTAGTTGAAACAGATTGGTTGCATAAAAATATTGATCAAGTAAAAATTATTGATTGTTCATGGCATATGCCTCAAACAAATAGGAATGGTTTTGAAGAATATAAAAAACAACATATTCCCAATTCAATTTTTTTCGATTTAGACAAAAATTCAAAAAAGAACACAGATCTTCCACATATGATAGTCGAAATTGATGAATGGGAAAAAATAATATCAAAAATGGGGATAAGTCAAAATGATAAAATAGTAATTTATGATAATTCAGATGTTATAAGTTCATGTCGCTGTTGGTTTAATTTTATTTATTTTGGTCATGATCCAAATTTAGTTCATGTCTTAAATGGTGGCCTCAAAAAATGGATTGATGAAAAAAGAGATATTTCAGATAAAGTAACAAATGAAGGGTTATCTATTTATAAAGCTTTAGAAAAAAAAGATTTAGTGAAGAATAAAGAATGTATTGATAAAAATATAAGTGATCAAAATTTCAATGTTATTGATGCTAGAAGTAAAGAAAGATTTGATGGAAAGATTCCAGAGCCACGTAAAGGTTTAAGAAGCGGGAACATTAAAAACTCTTACTGTATACCTTTTAATCAATGTTTGAATAAAAATAACACATTTAAAAGTAAAGAAGAACTCAAAAATCTTTTCAATTCTTGTATAGAGAACTTAGATCAAAAAAATATTGTTTTTACATGTGGTTCTGGAGTTACTGCGTGTGTTTTGGCACTAGCTTATTCTCTAATAAATGATAAATATCAGCCTTGTATTTATGATGGCTCTTGGGCGGAATACGGATTAATTTAATTTAATATGAAAAGATCTACAAAAATTGTTACGATACTCTTGATATTTTTTCTTGTCATAGCGACTGTTATAGTTGGAAGAATGATGATTGGAAATCATTTCAAAAAGAAATTTAGTAAAACTCCGCCACCAGGAATTATGGTAACAGAAGTTGTGGAGAAAGAATTTTCTGAAAAAATAGAAACATTTGGAACTGCATTATCAAAAAAATCAGAAACTTTTAAAATCAAAAAAGATGATCTTTTGGAGGATTTAGTATTAAAAAATTTTGTTAAAAAAGGTGACACATTGATAAAATTAAAAAGTGGAAATATTACAGCACCATTTAGTGGGGTACTAGGGTATACTGGATTGACTGAAGATATACTTATTTCAGACAATATATTTATAATTACACTTGATGATAATTCAATTATTTACTCAGACATTAAGATTCCAGAAAATTATTCTGCAGTAATTAAAAAGGGGTTGCCTGTGGACGTAAAAATTTCTAGCTATAAAGATAAAATTTTTCAAGGTGAAATAGATTTTGTTTCAAGCAGAATAAATGCTGACACAAGAAGTATTTTATCAAGAATAAAAGTAAAAAATGAAAACTTAGAGTTAATTTCAGGGTCTCTTTTAGAGGTTAGTGTTAAGTTTAATTTAAGAGACTCTTTAAGTGTTCCTGATACAAGTGTGATGGTTGAGGGAGATAAATCCTATGTTTATAAGATTTCAGATAAAAATATTGCAAATAAGACGGAAGTAACAACTGGTTTAAGAAGTAATAGAAAAATCGAAATAATATCAGGATTAAATAGTGGAGATATCATTGTAGCAGAGGGCTTAAAAAAAGTGAGACCAAGAGGCAAAATACAACCTATTAAAAAATAAATGTTTATAAGCGAATTAAGTATTAAAAGACCAACAGTCTCTTGGGTGATGTCATTAATTCTCATTGTTTTTGGTTTATTTGTTTTTTGGAAATTGCCAGTTAGGGAGCTACCAAATGGAATTCAGCCACCAGTTGTTCAAGTTCAAATAAATTATAATTCTGCAGCTGCAGCAATAGTCGACCAGGAAGTTACACAAGTTGTTGAAGATGTAATCGGAGGTGCTGAGGGTATAAAAAATATTGACTCTAAATCAGAAAATGGAAGAAGCACTATAAATATAATTTTTGACACTAATATTGACCTTGATAATGCAGCTAACGATATTCGAGAGAGGGTTGCTCGAGTTGTAGACAACCTTCCCGCAGAATCTGATCCACCACAAATACTAAAAAGGGCAGCTGGGTTTACAACTACAATGTGGCTCTCATTATCTTCATCTACATGGAGTGATTTAGAGCTAGGTGATTACGCTGAGAGATACTTAATTGACCAATTTTCAAGTATTAAAAATGTTGGAAGGATAAGAGTTGGAGGATTAAGAGAATTAAGTATAAGAGTTTGGATCGATCCCCTTAAACTAGCTGCGAATGATTTAACAATTCAAGAAGTAGAAAAGGCATTAAGAGGTGAGAATATAAGATTGCCAGCTGGTACACTTGAGGCTGACAATATTGATCTAACACTAAATTTGGATAAATCATACAATGACATTGACACAATAAATCAATTACCAATTAAAAAGACAGGTAATAAAATTATTCTTTTATCGGATGTTGCTAATATTGAATTTGGCCCAGTGTCAGAAAAAACTTTATTTAAGGCCCAAACAAAAGATCAATTAAATCTTAAAACGGTAGGGATTGGAATATATGCAAGAAGTGGAGCATCAACAGTTGAATTATCCAATGATATTAAAAAAAAAATTGAAGAAGTAAAAAAATCTTTACCTGAAAATTTAGAGCTACGTGTAGCTTTTAATAGAGCTAATTATGTTGAAGCAGCAATTGAAGAAGTTTACAAAACACTAATTATAGCATTCATTTTAGTTGTAATTATAATTTACTTGTTCTTAGGTAATTTAAAAGCTGTAGTAGTTCCAGCTATAGCTTTACCGGTAAGTTTGATAGCTTCTTTTTTAGGATTGTATATTTTTGGATTATCCATCAATATTTTTGTACTATTAAGCTTCATTTTAGCAATCGGTATAATAACTGACGATTCAGTTATTATGACTGATGCTATTTATAGAAGAATTGAAAATGGTGAAACCCCTTTAGTTGCAGCGTATAAGGGCTCTAGACAAATTTCATTTGCTATTATTGCTACAACTTTAATTTTAGTAGCAGTTTTTTTACCATTAATTTTTATTGAAGGAATTTCTGGAACATTGTTTAAAGAAACAGCAATTGCTCTATCTTTCTCTATAGTTGTTTCCTCTTTTGTGGCTTTAACCTTATCACCTATGTTGGCAAGTAAATTTTTGAATAAAAAAACTACAAAAAAGTTTTTTGCTCAAAAATTTGAAAAAGTATTTTTAAGCTTTGCCGTTTTTTATAAAGAAACTTTGGATGTTGTAGTAAAAAAAACAAAAATTGTAACAATTTTTATAATATTTATAGTTATTTCCTCTTTTTTAATTTTTGATTTTTCCAAAAAAGAACTTTTACCGATGGAGGATAGGGGTGCTTACTTAATAATCGGAATGACTGATGAGGGCAGTTCCTTTGAGTACACTCAAGAGCAAGCTCAAAAAGTAGAGGCAAGATTAATTCCATTATTACAAGCTGAAAATAGTCCTTACTCAAGATTTATAATGAGGGTTCCAGGATTTGGGAGTTCAGCTAATTCGTATAATAGTTTTATTATTATAGCACTTCTTGATGATTGGAAAAAAAGAAAGAAAGGGCAACAAGTTATTCTTCGAGAAGCTATTGGAAAAATCGTAACTTTACCACAAGCTATAGCTTTTCCAATTTCTCCCCAATCAATAAGAGTATCTAGTTACAACAAGCCTGTGCAAATGGTTATATATGGAAACACATATGAAGAACTAGAGGAGGTCCAAAAAGTTGTTATAAGAAAACTTAGATCAAATAAAAGTTTGTCTAGAATTGAGTCTGACTACAATAGAAATAAACCTGAGATAAAATTAATAATCAACAAATATAAAGCAAAAGATTTAGGGGTATCAACAAAAGCAATTGGTGAAACACTTGAAACTCTCTATGGTGGAAAAAAAATAACAACATTTAACAAATTAGGAAAAGAATATCCTATAATTGTCCAACAATACTTATCTGATAGAAGAAACAAAGAAGGAATTTCGAAAATATTTGTACGATCAGAAACGAATGGAAAACTTATATCTCTGGCAAATTTAGTTAATTTTAAAGAAGAAGGTTCAGCGAAAGAGCTCGCAAGATATAATAGACAAAGAGCAATAACTATTTCTGCAAACATCAATGAAGATTATACTTTAACTGAAGCAATTAATTACTTTGAAAATGTAATGGCTGAAGTAGCCCCAACAAATCAAATTACTTGGAAAGGTAAATCAGAGGAGATTAAAGAAACAAGTAATGAACTTGTT
>CACORI010000019.1 GCA_902629585.1 uncultured Pelagibacteraceae bacterium
TTTAGCCAAAACATAATCTTTAATATCTAAATTACATGTTGGAAACCCTATTTTTTTTCCTAATTGTCTTCCTTTTTCAACTTTTCCAATAATAGTCCAATTTTTTTTTAAAAATTTATTGGCATTTGTAAGATCACCACTCTGAAGAAGTTTTCTGATTAAAGTTGAAGAGATAATTTTTTTTTTTATTTTTTTTGGTTCTGATTTAATTATTTTATATCCATATTTATTTTGCAATTTAATCAATTGTGAAACATTACCCTCTCTTTTATTTCCATATCTAAAATTATTGCTTACAAAAACAAACTTTGATTTAAGTTTTTTATAAATTATATTATTGACAAAATCTAATGATTTGATTTTTGAAAAACTTAAATCAAATTTTTTATTTATAACAAAATCTACACCCAATTTTTTAAGTAAGTAAAATTTTTGCTCAAAATTTGAAATTCTGAAATTCTTTATTTTTTTATTGAAGAACATTTTTGGCATTGGTTCAAAAGTTAAAACTCCAATGCTTAGCCGATATTTCTTTTTAAAATTTTTAGCAAGATTGAATAATTTTTGATGTCCAATATGGATTCCATCAAAATTTCCAATCAAGATAATTGAATTTTTATGTTTTCTTTTTATATTAAAATTTTTATATAAAATTGTTTTTTTTACCATTTTAAAAATGATTGAGTGTAATTACAAAGTGTTTCATAATTTTTTAAAACTTGTCCCAACCCCTCCTTTTCAATTTCATTTTTATGAATACCATTGCTTATTAATAAAGAATCATAATTTAAAAGATTTGCTCCTTTTATATCTGTATTAAGGTTGTCCCCGATACAAAGTATTTTTTTATTTTTTTTGTTTATCGATTGTTTGTAGACTTCAGGATAAGGTTTGCCGAAATAAATTACTTTACCACCAAGTTTTTCAAATACCATGGCAACAGAACCAGCACACAATTCTCTTTTGTTACCTTTATCAACAATAAGATCTGGGTTAGTACAAACCATTGTTTTATCAATTTCATTTTCTAAGAGATTTTTATAAAATGTTAAATCATCATTATGCTGATCAAATAATCCAGTACATAATATGTATTTAATTTTATTTAAATCTTGAGATTTCATATCTTTAAAATCGTTAAATAGATCAAAATCTCTTGGTGGACCTATATGAAAAAATTTTTGATTTAAAAAATGTTTTTTTAAATAATTTAATGCTGCTTCTCCCGATGTAAATACATGGTTGCTTATTTCTTCATCCAAACCCATTTTTTTTAAGAAAATTTTCACTGGAGCACTTGGTCTTGGAGCATTTGTTAATAAAACATAATCTTTTTTAATTTTTGATAATTTATCAAGCACTTTGATTGCCTCTTTATGAAGAGAAATTCCATTATGAACCACTCCCCACAAATCTATGTAAAATAGACCATAGTTATCTGCAATAGAGCTTAACCCTACTTGATCTAAATTTTTAGTCATAAAACAATCTATAAACCATTAAACCCCATATTTCCTACATATTTTAACAAGTAATTTTGAAGGCCATCTTGAAATAGTAGTCCAAATATCTATATGAAGAACATATTTAAAGGAGAATTTTATGAAATTTAAACCGTTACACGATAGAGTTTTAATTGAAGTTTTAGACAGCAGTGAAAAAACTTCTGGTGGAATAATCATTCCGGATACTGCACAAGAAAAACCTCAAGAGGGGAAAGTTGTTGCAGTTGGAGGTGGAGCTAAAACTGAGGATGGAAAAAAAATTCCAATGGATGTTAAAGTTGGTGACAAAGTTTTGTTTGGTAAATGGTCAGGAACTGAGGTCAAAATTGATGGTAAAGAGTACAGCATAATGAAAGAGTCAGACATTATGGGTATTTCAAGCAAGTAATTTAATTTAAAGGAGAAGAAAAATGGCAAAAGTTGTTAAATTTGATGCAGAAGCACGAGCTGCAATGATAAGAGGTGTAAATATTTTAGCTGACACAGTTAAAGTTACCTTAGGACCAAAGGGACGAAATGTAGTAATGGATAAATCTTATGGTGCACCAAGAATTACTAAAGATGGAGTTTCAGTAGCAAAAGAGATAGATCTTGACGACAAATTTGAGAATATGGGTGCTCAAATGGTAAAAGAAGTTGCCAGCAAAACAAATGATGAAGCTGGAGACGGTACTACTACAGCAACTATATTAGCGCAAGCTATTGTAAGAGAAGGTGTGAAGTATGTAACCGCTGGAATGAATCCTATGGATGTAAAACGTGGTATAGATGCAGCTGTTGAGGTGGTTAAAGAAAATCTAATTTCTTCTGCTAAAAAAGTAAAAGATAGTGATGAGATTGCTCAGGTTGGTACAATCTCCGCCAATGGTGATAAAGAGATTGGAACTATGATAGCCAAGGCAATGCAAAAAGTTGGAAATGAGGGTGTAATAACAGTTGAAGAGAATAAAGGTATTGAAACTGAATTAGATGTTGTTGAAGGTATGCAGTTTGATAGGGGATATTTGTCTCCATACTTTATTACTAACAGCGATAAGATGACAACAGAGTTAGAAAATCCTTTAATTCTTTTACATGAAAAAAAATTAACTAACTTACAAACAATGGTTCCTCTTTTAGAAGCTGTAGTTCAAGCTGGGAGGCCACTGATGATAATTTCTGAGGATGTTGAAGGTGAAGCATTAGCAACTTTAGTTGTAAATAAATTAAGAGGTGGTTTAAAGGTTGTAGCAGTTAAAGCCCCAGGTTTTGGTGATAGAAGAAAAGCCATGCTTGAGGACATTGCTATTTTAACTGGAGGTCAAGTTATTTCTGAGGATTTAGGTATCAAACTTGAAAATGTAAAACTTGATGATCTTGGTTCTTGTAAAAAAGTTAAGGTTGATAAAGATAATAGTACAATAGTTAATGGGAGTGGGAAAAAATCTGATATTGAGGCAAGATGCTCATCTATTAAACAACAAATTGATGAAACAACTTCTGATTATGATAAAGAGAAACTTCAAGAGAGACTTGCTAAGTTAGCAGGTGGTGTTGCAGTAATTAAAGTTGGTGGTGCAACTGAGGTTGAGGTTAAAGAGAGAAAAGATAGAGTTGAGGATGCTCTGAATGCTACAAGAGCTGCCGTAGAGGAAGGAATTGTTACTGGAGGAGGATGTGCATTATTATATGCTGCACAAGACCTAAACAAAGTTAAAGCTAAAGGTGACGATCAAAAGGCAGGTGTTGATCTAGTTAGAAAAGCGTTAGAATCTCCAATTAGGCAAATCACAAAAAATGCTGGTGTAGATGGCTCAGTAGTTGTTGGTAAATTATTAGAGCAAAATAAAAAAACACACGGTTACGATGCTCAAAACGAAGAGTATTGTGACATGTTTGCCAAAGGAATCATAGATCCAGTAAAAGTTGTTAGAACTGCCTTACAAGATGCTGCTTCTATATCTGGATTATTAGTAACAACTGAAGCAATGATAGCTGATAAACCAGAAGAAAAAGATGCTAGTGCTGGAGCTGGTGCAATGCCTGGAGGAATGGGCGGCATGGGCGGCATGGGCGGAATGGGCGGAATGGGAATGTAACCCCAGCTAATCTGAAACAATATTTATAAAAAAGGGCAGTTTTTACTGCCCTTTTTTTTTAATTAAAATAAAAAATAAACCATTAAAATTACTGTAAAAATTACAACTAACCAAATTAAAAAATTAGCGAAAAATTGTTTTTTATTAAAATTAGTTTTTAAAAAAAAAGGTAATACTAGTATTAAAATTCCAATTAAATAAAAAATTGGAATAATTTTCTCAAGCCAGATACTAACTATCCTATTTTTTGTCGAGATATACCTTAGGAACTTTTTTGCTATAATTATATTCACTAAAAAAAAATTTCGCTTCTTTTTGAATTAATTTAATATCCTCTTGACTAAATTTAAGTTTATACTTTATTTTTGAGTTAATTGATAATTCTTTCAACTTTATTTCACCAAATTTTATTTTCTCATTATTTAAGGATAAGATACTTTTAAGCTTGATAATATCTTTCTCAAGGTTTTCGTATTTATAAATATGAACTTTATATTTATTACTAGAAATAATATCTTGCATCCAAGTAAAAAAATACAAGCATTTTAATTGAAGGAACAGTTTAAAAAGTAGATTTATTTCTTTCTTTTTAAGATTATTAAAATTTTTCACATGTAAAATTTTTTCGTCATATATATACCACCAAAAATAACTTACTATCCAATGATATGGGTTTCTCACAAAAGCAAACGTATAATAATTATTTAGTTTCATTTTAATTTTATCCTCTAAAATTTTAAGACTAGAGTGTTCGTTTAAAACTATTTTTTTGGAAAAATTAAATTTTTTTAAGTTTTTTAATGTGAATTTTTTTTTTTTATATTCGTTATTTTGTTTTTTTAGAATATTAAATTTCTTTTTTAATTTTTCCTCTTTTGGTCTTAAACTAGTAATAGTATCTTCGTTTCCACAAAACTGGGATAGATAAAATTCTATTGAACTTCCGGCAGTTTTTGCAGTTTTTAGAAAAATAAAATTATTTTTTTTTGAAACTATCATAAAATTTAATATATCTTTTTATAATCTACAGCACATTAAAAATTTAAAAAATTCTTTACGTCACTTTATTTTATTATATTACGAATCATAATTTTTAAATCTAAATTTAATTAAATATTTTTTATAAATTAACAAAAATTTCGTTTAAACATAAATTAAGACTTAAAAAGGACCAATATTTGTTATTTTTTTAAGTTTTCAAAATATATTTTTAATGTATAACGGCGAGGATTTATGAGCCAAGAAATAAGAAATATTACAATCATAGCCCACGTTGATCACGGGAAAACTACTTTGATAGATAATTTAATGAAACAAAGTGGGTCATTTAGAGAAAATGAAATTATTGATGAAAGATTAATGGATTCTGGTGAACTTGAAAAAGAGAGAGGAATAACTATCCTTGCTAAGCCAGCTTCTATAAATTGGAAAAATTCAAGAATAAATATAATTGATACGCCAGGTCATAGAGATTTTGCTGCTGAAGTTGAGAGAGTTTTAAGTATGGCTGATGGTGCTTTACTATTAATTGACTCTGCAGAGGGAGTTATGCCCCAAACAAAGTTTGTATTAGCAAAAGCTCTTAAACAAGGTTTAAGGCCGATTGTTGTTATAAACAAACTAGATAAAGCTGATCAAAGAGCAAATGAAGTATTAGATGAAACTTTTGATTTATTTGTAAGTTTAGAAGCTAATGAAGAGCAATTAGATTTCCCTGTTTTATACGCCAGTGGACGATCTGGTTGGGCTGACAAAGAAATTGAGGGTCCTCGGGAAAATCTTAATCCTTTATTAGATTTAATAATTCAACATGTTAAACCAGCAGAATTAGATAAAACAAAGCCCTTCGCAATGCTTTCTACGCTCCTTTACGCCGATAGTTTTTTAGGAAGAAGTTTAGTAGGACGAATTGCACAAGGCACTGCAAAAGCTAACCAAACAATAAAAGCAATAAATTTAAAAGGTGAAAAAGTCGATGAGGGTCGACTAACTAAAATTTTTAGATACGAAGGAACAAAAAAAGTTCCAATCGAGGTTGGTGAAGCTGGTGATATTGTTGTTGTTGCTGGATTAGAGAAAGCAAATGTTGCCGATACAATTTGCGATCTTGAAGTAGATCAAGCCATAAAAGCAACTCCAATAGATCCGCCAACAATGTCTATTACAATAACAGTAAATACGTCACCTTTAGCAGGAACTGAGGGGAAAAAACTTACGAGTACTCAAATAAGAAATAGATTAGTTCTAGAAGCACAAAATAATGTAGGCATAACGTTTACTGAGAATGATGGAAATGATTCTTTTGTTGTCAGTGGCAGAGGAGAATTAATGCTAGAAATACTACTGACACAAATGAGAAGAGAAGGTTTTGAGATGACAGTAAGCCCACCAAAAGTTTTATACAAAAAAGATAAAAATGGTAATAAACTTGAGCCTATAGAAGAAATTACCATGGATCTTGATGAAGAGTTTTCATCTAAAATTATTGATTCTATGAACAGGCGTAAAGGAAAATTAGTTGAGCTTAAAGATACTGGAAAAAATAAAAAAAGATTAATTTTTCAAGCGCCAACAAGAGGCTTGATGGGTTACACAAGTCGATTTCTCACACTCACAAAAGGAAACGGGGTAATAAATAGAATTTTTCATTCATATGGTCCTTTTGAAGGAGAAATGGAAGGTAGAAGAAATGGTGCATTAATTTCTATGGAGAAAGGTAAAGCTGTTGCATTTGCAATTTTTAATCTACAAGCAAGAGGTGAGATGTTTGTAACTCATAACGATCCTGTATATCCTGGTATGATTGTTGGCTTGTCTCCGAAACCTGGCGATATGATTATAAATGTTATGAAAGGTAAAAAATTAACAAATATGAGAACTCAAGGAACTGATGAAAATGTTGTTCTTACACCAGTCAGAAAAATGTCAATTGCTGAACAATTAAGTATGTTAAATACTGATGAAGCTCTGGAAATAACTCCTGAATCTTGTCGATTAAGAAAAGCTATACTTGATCCACATGAAAGAAAAAAAAGTGAAAAATCTGGGACAGCAGCTTAATCAAAAATTCTATCAACTAAATACAATCCTAAGGCAACACAAGGACCTATTCCAAAAGCAAAAAGCAAAGTACCAATTCCTACCGTACCCCCTAGATACCAACCAATACTAACGACTGAAATTTCTAATATTGCTCTTACTAAAGCTATAGGTAAATTTGTTTTTTTTTGAATACCGATCATTAAACCGTCCCTTGGGCCTGCCCCTAAGTTAGATACTAGGTATATTCCGCCCCCTATTCCAACTGTAACAACAGAGATAATTGCTAAAATTAATTGATTAAAATAACTGGAGGGTGTTGGCACGAATCTAATACAAAGGTCAATCATTAGTGCAATTATCAGCGCATTAAAAATTGTTCCCATTCCTGGTTTTTGATTAAGTGGAATCCATAAAATTAAAACAGCGACACTAATTATGAATGTAATTGTACCTATACTAAGATTAACATTTAAAGAAATACCTTGTGCTAAAACGCTCCAGGGAGAAGCGCCGGTAAAGGAAACAATTAATAAACCCTCACCCACACCAAATAAAGTTAAACCAAAGCATAAAAAAAACAAAGTTGAAAATTTTGGTTTAAAATTATAAGGTTTTTTAGAACTCCATTTTACCTTTGGTATTTTTTTAATTTTTAAAAACATTGTTAGTAAATTATTTCTATTATTGATAAAGTCTAATAATGTAATTGCCAAATGAAAACATTTATTTCAATTTTAATTTTTTTATTTTTATCAACCATTTCCCAAGCTCATATAGCCCACTACAACAAATTTAAGAAAATTGAGATGGAAGTATTCAGAAATGGTAAATTGATAGGCTATAGTAACTATTTTTTCACTAAAAAAGCTGAAGAAACCATAGTTAAAAATCAAACAAAGTTTTCTGTTAAAATTTTAGGAGCAACTATCTTTGAAATTGAGGGATATAGTGAGGAGAAATATTTAAAAGACCAATTAACTTATTTCAGATCTAAAACATTACAAAATAATAAGGAAAAATTTGTAAACTTAAGTTTTGATAAAAATAAAAAAAAATTTATCATCAATGGTTCTTCTTATAGTGGTGAGGCTTCAAGTGAGAATATAATTGGAAATTGGTGGAATCATAAAATATTACAATCATATACCCAAATAAGTCCAATCTCAGGTAGTATAAAAAAACAAGTTGTTACATTTGTAGGAAAAGAAATTATTAATCAATACGGCAAATCACATAATGTTGATCACTTTACATTAAAGTCAAATGATACAAATCTTCCAAAAGATAAAAGATTGGATTTTGATATTTGGTATGATCCTAAAAATTTTATGATATTAAAAATTTCCTACTCTAGAATGGGTAATTGGGAGTATCGACTTAAGAACGTGAAGTAAGTTTTATTTACCTGCAACAACCATTCCTTCAATTAACATTGTTGGGGAATTTGTTGAGTATTCAAATTCAAGATCATTAGCCAAAGTTATATTTTGAAACATATCTTTAAAATTTCCCGCTATAGTAATTTCATTTATTGGGTGATTAATTTTTCCATTTTCAACCAAGAAGCCCGTAGCGCCTACTGAATAATCTCCTGTAACAATGTTGCTCCCATGACCTATGGTCTCTGTAATATAAAGGCTCTTTGGACTAGAATTTAATAAATCTTTATATTCAATATTACCATTTTCAAAATAAAGATTACTTGTGCCTCCACATCTTCCATTTGATTTAAGATTAAGTTTTTTACCATTATAGGTATCTATTAAGTAATGCTTTAACAAACCATTATCCACTAACTTAAGCGTATCTGTTTTTACTCCCTCTGAGTCAAAGTTTCGAGATCCAACACCTTTTAACAAATCAGGCTTGTCAAAAATACTTATATTATTAGAGAATATTTTTTGATTAATTTTATCTTTTAAAAATGATGTTCCTCTTGAAATTGCAGATGAGGATATCGCACTAGCAAATGTATTGAGAAGTCCCTTTGCTATTCTTTTGTCAAAAATAATACTAATTTTTTTACTTCCTATTTTTTTTGGATTTAGTTTTCTTATTGTTTGATCGGCCGCCATCATACCTAGATCTTCAGCATTTTTAATATCTTTTAGGTGGCATCTGCTAGAAAACTCATAATCACGTTGCATACTTTTTTCATCTTTAGCAACTGTAACACTTGAAGCTGTAAATGATGAGGATTTATACCCTTTACTAAAACCATGACTATTAGCTAAAATAAAGTTTGATTTATATTCTGAAAAACTAGACTCTGTATTTATAATCTTATCATTGCTGGATGCTGAATCCTCTAATCGTTTTAAATATTCTATTTTTTTTTCATTCTCAAAATGACTTTCATCATATAAATTTAGGTCTTTTATTTCAGTAGCAAGTAAATCTTTATCAGGTAATGCATTAAACTCATCTTCAGGTGTATGTTTTGTAGTTTCAACACATTTTTCAATCAAGATATCAAGATTTTCTTTCTGTAAATTTGATGAAGAAATTGAGGATTTTCTTTTATTAATAAAGGTCGTGATATCTATCCCTAGGTTATCTGATCTATTTGACTCATCTAATTTTTTATTTCTAAAATTTACATTCTCGGATATGTCTTGGTATAATTATTGTTAACAAGTTTTTATGTTTAATTTTAAGTTTTTTATGTATCAAGCCACAAATGATTTCCTCATTATTATGAGTGCTTGAGGCACACCAAATTTTTTTAGACTTTATAAACATTCTTACGTTATTTTTTAAAGTATCTATTTTTTGTTCCGATTGAGAGTATTTAAGATTTCCAATATATTTTATTTTTTTTGCTCCAAGCTCTGTTAAATATTTTTTTGACTCAATGTTTGAAGTTAAACATAAGTCAAATTTTTTAAATAAAACATTTGCAAAATTTGGAAATAATAACCATCTTTTATACGTTTTTTTTGTAATTCTACCATTCAACAAAATAATCGGAGTTTTATTTTTTTTTAAATTTAATAGCATATTTGGCCAAATTTCTGAGTCTATGAAAAATGCTGCTGATGGTTGCCAATAATTTAAAAATTTTTTAGATAGAAAATTTACGTCAATAGGAAAGAACTGATGAATTACTTTTTTTAGTTTTAATTTGCTTATGATTTTAGATGAACTTAACGTATTAGATGTGATTAAAATTTGTTTTATTTTTTTGTTTTTATTTAATTTTTCTACTAAAGGTATTATACTTTGTAACTCTCCAACGCTAGCTCCATGAAACCAAATAAGTTTACCTCGATTTTTTTTTTTAGAGAAAAAACAAAACTTTTCTTTAAATCTTTTGATATCCTCTTTTTTGTTTAATAATCTTATTGTTAATATTATTGGAGATAAAATTAAAATTAGACCACTCACAAGTCTATAAAATATAATCATTATTATTTTTTGATTTGTTTTTCGTAAAAATTTTTATAAATTTGAGATGAATTTAGTAAATTGTCGTGAGTTCCTGACTCGACAACTTGTCCACGATCAATAACATAAATTTTGTCAGAATTTAATATTGTAGATAATCTGTGAGCTATGACGATAGTTGTTCTTCCTTTTCTTAAAAAATTCATTGCTTTTTGAATTTTGCTTTCTGTCTCAGCATCTAAAGATGAGGTTGCTTCATCTAGTAATATAATCGGGCTTTTTTTTAGTATTGCCCTTGCAATTGAAAGTCTCTGTTTTTCCCCTCCGGAAAGTCTCACGCCGTTTTCACCAATCAAAGTATTATATTGATCTGGAAGTTTTTGAATGAATTCATCAGCAAATGAATGTTGAGCAGCCTCAATTATTTCTTCTTCAGTTGCATCTAAATTTGCGTAAGAGATATTATTCTTAACAGTATCGTCAAACAAAGTTGTATCCTGGCTTACGAGAGAGATTCCTTTTCTTAGAGAATAAATTGAATGTTCATAAATTGATTGTTGATCAATTTTTATATCTCCACTCTGTACATTGTAGAATCTTGGAATAAGATTCAAAATAGTTGATTTTCCTGCCCCACTCAAGCCTACTAAGGCCGTCATTTTTTCACCTGGAAAATTTAAATTGATTGATTTTAGAACTATTCCCTCATTTGAATAATTAAAGTTCACATTATCAAAATCTATATCGCCTTTTTTAAAATCCAAATCTTTGATATTTTCCTTATCTTTAACCTCTGGTTTTTCATCAATTACTGGCAATACTCTTTTTGCACCTGCCAACCCTTGTTGAATTGTAATATTAATTGTAGCTAGTGATCTAACAGGTTGGTAAGCCAACATCATTGCAGCAAGAAAAGAAAAAAATTTACTTACTTCTAGTTCATCTTTAGCTACTAGAATTGCAGCAACATAAACTAAACAAGCAATCATAATGCCTGTCAAAAATTCCATAATTGGTGAGGCTCTTACCATTATTTCAGCAATTTTTTGACCTTTTAATTTTAGTTCCTCGAGAAATTTACGTGCTCTTTCCTTTTCATAATTTTCATTTTGAAAAATTTTTATAATTCTATGATTTTTTAATACCTCTACTAAATAACTCATAAAATCACCAGCTTTGACCATTTGCTCAATAGTCACTTTACCCATTCTTTTTCCTAAAGTTCTAGCTGCTCCACTGGCTAATGGAATCATTATTATTGCTATTAAAGATAATTTCCAATTTTGATAAAACATTACACCTAATAAAGCGATTAAAGTAAAGCTATCTTTAAAAAGATTTAAGATTGCTACGCTGAGTAGATTTGTAATCATATTTATATCATTATTTAAATTAGCTATGAATTTTCCTGAATGTTTTTTGTCTATTAAACCTGTATCTGCAACTACAATCGAATTAAACATATCTACTTGCATGTCTCTTTTTACGTCTTGAGATACTGCAATCATTAAAATCTTTGCAAGATAAAGTGAGCTTCCTTTTGCTGCAAAAGCTAAAATTATTAACCCTGGAATAATTAAAAGCATTTTATCATTTTGATTAATAAACAATTGATCTATAGCTGGATCCAACAAATATGCGACTGCTGAAGTACTACCTGCAAGAATGATTGTAAAAAAAAGAGAGACCAATATTTTTTTTAAATATTTTTTTGTATAACTTTTATAAAGTCTTTTTAAAATTTTAAAGTCGACTGACATTTACGTTTTTCCTATGATTAAACTTATAAAAATCAATAAACCTAAAAAATTATTAGATTTAAAAATTTTCAGACAACTATCAGTTTTTTTTATATTTAACTTATAAAGTTGAAAGTAAAACATTTGTAAAGCAACAATTATTAATAATATAAAATAAAATAAATTTAGTTTTATTAGAAAACCTGTAATAAGTAAACTTACTAGAAAAATTGAATAACATATTTTTAAAAATCTATACGGATTGGATTTAAATTTTATTGAAGTTGACTTTAATCCTATAATTTCATCATCTTTAATATCCTGAAAACCATATATAGTGTCAAATCCAAGTGTCCAAAATATGGCTCCTAAATACAATATGAGAGGTATTAATGTGATTTCATTATTTACTGATGTCCAGCCTAATATCAATCCGTAATTAAAAGTAATACCTAAAAAGAGTTGAGGCCAGTAAGTATATCTTTTCATTAAAGGATATGTGAATGCTAACGGCATTGATCCTAAAGCAAGAATAATTGTCAAAATATTAAATTGTATCAAAACTGCCAAAGCTGATAGGCATAAACAAGCAGAATAAAATAAACCCAATTTGATTGATATTTGTCCAGATGCTATAGGTCTATTTTTTGTTCTAAAAACTTCCCTGTCAAATTTTCTATCTATAATATCATTGACTATACAACCCGCAGATCTCATTAAAATTGCACCGGTTAAAAATAAAGTGAGGTAATATAAATAAGTAAATTTTTCAGAGGAAAAATCGTATGCAATTGTTAAACCCCATGCACATGGCCAAAATAAAAGCATGAAACCGATAGGCTTTTTTAATCTGATTAGTTCAATGAAATAATAAATTTGCTTCATAAAATACTTGTAAATAACAAAGGCAAGGTTGATAATCTTAATTTGAAAATTCATTTGGATGAGCCATTTTCATCGATCAATTCAGAAACTGATATCTATTTAGTTAATTCTTATGGTAAAACAAAATCTTTCTATAATATTTGCAAAAATGTATTCCTTGGGGGATCAATTATCAATCATGGAGGTCAAAATCCTTTGGAAGCAGCAAGATTTGGTTGTAATATTTTACATGGTAAAAATGTTGCAAATTTTAAAGAAATTTATGAATTCCTTAATAAAAATAAGATATCTTTTATGGTTAGATCCAATAAAAACTTTGAAAAAAAATTGGATTTTCTTTTATCAAAAAAAAATAGTTCATATGAAACTATTAAATATAAAATTAATTCTATTGGAAAAAAAATACTGAAAAATACTGAAAAAGAAATTAATCTTTTTTTAAAAAATGCAGTTTAAAAAACCAAAATTTTGGGACAATCAAAAAGTGTCATTATGGTCAATTTCATTATTGCCATTTTCAATAATATATTTGTTAATTGTTTGGATTATTAGACTGCCCTCAATTTTCAGAGACCAAAAAAAACTTCCAATTCCTGTAATTTGTGTAGGGAATATTTACCTAGGTGGGACTGGCAAAACACCTTTGGTTAGAGAAATTTTTAATATCACTAAATCCTTTGGCAAAAATCCAGCATTTATTAAAAAATATTATGATTATTTATTTGATGAAATTGAAATGTTAAAGGCTACAGGAAAAACTTACACCGATAAAGATAGGTATAAAGGTATTTTGTTATCTCATTATGAGAATCATGATGTTGCTATTTTAGATGATGGTTTTCAAGATTTTTCAATTAAACCAAATTTTACTATTTTATGTTTTAATTCTAATCAAATGATTGGCAATGGATTAGTATTTCCCGCAGGGCCTTTAAGAGAAACGCTTAATGCTACTTTAAGAGCAGATTGTATTCTGATTAATGGTGATAAAAATTTAGAGTTTGAAAAAAAACTTTTTAAAATAAATGGAAGTAAAAAATTACATATTTTTTATTCAAAATACACAATTAAAAATATTGAAAAACTGAATAATCGTGAAATAACTGCATTTGCTGGGATAGGAAATCCTTCGAATTTTTTTAATTTATTAAAAGAAAATAATTTAAATATTAAAGAAACATTTTCTTTTCCTGATCATCATAATTATACTAATGAAGATTTTGAAAAAATTATTAGAAATAAATCAACTAAGGTTATCACTACTGAAAAAGATTATTATAGATTAAACAGTGATCAAAAAAAAAATTGTGAATATGTGGAAGTTATTTTAGAAATTGACAATAAGCACAAATTTAAAGAAATTATTAGAGCTTACTTATGAAAATTATAAAATATTTTTTTGAATTTTTATTCATAATTTTTTTCTTCATTATTTTTAAAATTTTAGGATACAAAAACGGTACTAATTTTGGGGAAATTATTGGGAAAAAATTTGGTCCATTATTCAGATCTAATAATAAAATTCAAAAAAATTTAGAAGTTTCAAAAATTGGAAGCACAGAAAAAGATAGAAAAATAATTATTAATAAGATGTGGGGAAATTATGGAAGAATTTTAGCTGAATATATGTACCTTAAAAAATTTAGAACAAATGTAAATAATTTTTCAGCTAACATTGAGGTGATAGGCCAAAACAATTTAGACGAAATCAAACAAAATAAAAATCCTGTCATTTTTGTTTCTGGACACTTTAATAATTTTGAATTAATGGCAATGCATCTTGAAAAATCTGGTATCGACATTGCAGCTATATATAGGCCTTTAAATAACAAATTTTTAAATCCACTTATGGAAAAGATAAGAAAAAAATATATTTGTAAGAAGCAAATAAAAAAAGGTATGTCAGGAACAAAAGAAATATTGAGGCTATTTAAAAATGGTACTTCAATAGCATTAATGATTGACCAAAGAGTTTCGGAAGGTATTAGTTGTAATTTTTTTTATAGAAAAGCTTTTACAACTACAATTCCTGCACAATTTGTAAAAAAATTTAATTGTAATGTAGTGCCTATCTACATTGAAAGAGTGGGAAAACATCAATTCAAATTGGAAGTTTTTAAACCAATTGCTTTTTTTAAAAATGAACAGATTGAAAAGATTACCTCAAAGTTAAATGAAATTATTGAGAACATGATAAAAAGAAATCCAGAACAATGGATTTGGACACACAATAGATGGAAATAAACTAATTACTTTTTTCCCTTTTTTCAGAAGCTTCTTTGAAAGAAAAATAAGCCTCCTGCAACTCTACATTCCAATAGTTAAGTTGATTTAAGGAAATTTTTTTACCGGAAATTGCACAAATCACATGATCACCATCATCTATAATTTCAAAATTATTTGGTAAATATTTTAATTTAGCTAATTTTTTAAACATTTTTAGGTTATACATCATTCATATGAAAGTTGGAATAATTGGTAGTGGTGGCAGAGAACACGCTATATGTTACGCTGTCAAAAAGTCTAAAAAAGTTGATGAAATTTATTGTTTTCCAGGAAATGCGGGAACACATGATATAGCTATAAATGTAGATTTAAATATAAGTGATTTTGAATCATTAAATCAATTCATTAATGAAAAAAAAATAGATATTATCATAGTAGGTCCTGAAAAACCTTTGGTTGATGGGGTAGTTGATTTTTTGAAAAAAAATAAAGTGAATGTATTCGGTCCTAATCAAATTGCATCTAAGCTTGAAGGATCTAAAATATTTACAAAAAATTTATGTAAAAAATTTAATATTCCAACAGCTAATTTCGGTATTTTTAAGAATGTTGAAAAATCGATTGATTTTTTAAATAAGTCAAAATTTCCCCTTGTAGTTAAAGCAGATGGACTTGCTGCTGGAAAAGGGGTTTATATTTGTGAGAATAAAATTGATGGTGAGTATGCAATCAAAGAAATATTTAATGGAAAATTTGGAAAAGCTAATGAGTTGTTGATTGAAGAATTTCTATCAGGCGAAGAGATGAGTTTTTTTGTTATTTCTGATGGGGTAAATATTAAACAGTTTGGTACTGCACAAGATCATAAAAGAGTCGGTGAAGGAGATATTGGTCTTAATACTGGTGGTATGGGAGCCTACTCACCATCTCGCTTAGAAAGTGATGAATTGAACAAAAAAATTTTAGATAAAATTATTTTGCCTACATTAAAAGGTTTAAGAGAAGATTTTAAAACAAATTTTGTAGGTTTTTTATATGCAGGTTTAATGATCAAAAATAATGAACCTTATCTAATTGAATATAATGTAAGAATGGGAGATCCAGAATGCCAAACTATATTACCAAGACTTGAAACAAATTTTTTTGAAGTAATAAAGGCAACCATTGAGCAAAAATTAGATGCAATAAACTTAAGTTGGTCAAATGAGAAATGTTTATCTATTGTACAATGTTCAAGAGGTTATCCGGGCACTTATGAAAATAATCAAGAAATTAAAAATTTAGATAAGGTTAATCTCAAAATGAATGAATATATATTTCATGCAGGTACAAAAATAAAAAACTCAAAAATAATTTCAAATGGTGGGCGTGTTCTTAACTTTGTTTGTAAATCAAATAGTTTTAAAGAATGTAGGGAAATTATTTTAGGTTTAATAAATAAAATTGGTTGGAAAAAAGGATTTTATAGAAAAGATATTGGTCACAAAGTTATAGATAAATGAGAATAATAGGAGGAAATTATAGAGGTAAAAAACTTTTTTTACCTAAGGACAAATATACTAGGCCATTAAAAGATATGGTAAAAGAGTCAATTTTTAATCTGATTAATCACTCTAAGAAAATTAATATAAATATTGAAAAATCCATGATTTTGGACTTATTTTCTGGAACTGGCTCATTCGGGCTAGAATGCTTGTCAAGGAATTGTAAGAAAGTAGTTTTTTTTGAAAATTATAGAGGGGCAATAAAAATTTTACAAAAAAATCTTAATCTTTTTTTAGATATAAAAAAGACGAAAGTTTATGAGGAAGACTTCTTTGAGTTTTTTTCCTCAAATAAAGTTTTTGATTTTAATTTTGATATAATTTTTATCGATCCACCTTATAAAGAAAAAAGAATTAATGATATAATTGAAATTATTTTAAATAAAAAAATTCTTAGCAAAAATGGGATTTTAATTATACATAGACATAAAAAAGATAATATTAGGATTACAGAAAAGCTAAAAATTATCGAAAATCGAGTTTATGGAATATCAAAAATTTTATTTGGAAATTAAAATTTTTTTTGTTTGTTTTTTAACAAGTTCAACAGCAGGCTGACTAAATGGGTCAATTTTCATCGCTCTACCAAGTATAATTGTCTCAAGAATAAAAAAAGTAAACAGTTCACCTAATGTTTGCTCATTTCTATTGTTAATCACAAAACTTCGGAATGGAATTTCTTTTTTTCTAAAAATATTTTCAGTAGCCAGAAATTGACTATATGAGATATCATTTAAATTTTTGTTTGCTAAAAATGAATGTGAGTCAAGAAGATCCTTGTAATTTATTTTTTTTGATTTTTTTTCTTTGACAAAGAAAAAAGTAAAAAAATGATTTTTGTTTCCGTCCAAATAATATTGCATTAAACTATGATTATCTTTGGGCATTGTTGATATAACTGGAAGAATCCCTTTGCCTTTTTTTCCTAAACTTTCAGCAACTAATTGCTGATACCAATTAAATAAATCATTTGATCTTTCATCATAATTTAAGATTATTGAATTAGTTTTTTTTTTATTAATTAATTCAAATATATTAGTTGTATTAATCACCAATGAATTTATAAATTTCTTATTTTTAATTAATTGATTTAACCTTCTAAATTTATTAACTTTAAATCCCATTAATTGAGCTGGCAACATGCCGACCTCTGAAAGTACAGAGTACCTTCCTCCAATAAAATCATTGTGATGAATAATTTCTGATTTTAATTTTTTTGCTAATTCAGTTATATAATTTTTTTTATTTTCCGTGAGAAATACATTTTGATTTTTTTTATTTGTAAAAATATTTGTATTTGAAATAGTCTCTAAAGTATTTCCCGATTTTGAAATAACCAATACTAATTTTTTTCCATGATTATTTTTTGGTAAAACATTTGATAAATTATCAACAAACTCAAAATTTTTATTTTTTGGGTTTAAAAATTTATATATCGCTTTTGCACCAAGTATAGATCCTCCCATTCCAATTATCTTAACAGGTTTTATTTTTTTTAATTTATGAGTTATTTTTTTTGAAAAAGAATCTTTGTATTTTTTGTCTAAAGATAAAATAACATCATTTTTTTCACCAATCAGTTTTTTGAAAATTTTTGTAATTTGTATTTTATTTTTTAATTTTTTGACCCTTGTGTTAAAATTTTTAAATTCTATATGTCTTCTGAGCATCAATATTATTCGATTTTTTCAAGAATTGATTTTTCTATTGATGTTGACTTTAAACTTTTAGTACCTTCAGAAGATTTTTTTGAATCACCCTTTAATAAATTTTTAATATCATCATCATCTATTTGATTTTCATATTTCTGAGTATCTTCAGGAACCGGCAACTTGCCATAATCAGGTGGTAATACTAGAGGGTTTTTCTTTTCAACCATAAATTCATCAGCTGCTGATTTTTTTTTAAGACTGAAAGCATCTTTAGTAGACTGGCATGAGGTAAATAAAAACGATACAATTAATATTAAAATAAATCTTTTCATGATGTTTTTTTTTTAACAAATTCTAAAATTATTAATAAAAATACTCCAATAGTAATAAATATATCAGCAACATTAAATATAAACCAATGAAAATTATTTATATTTATATCTATGAAGTCTGGGACAGAAGAGTAGTAAATTCTATCAAATAGATTACCAAATGAACCACCTACTATCATTAAAAAGCTTATTTTCTCAATTCCTTGTGATTTGTATGCTAACCATATAATTATTAGAGTTATAAAAGCTATTATAATTGAAATTATATTATAAAAAAATTTGTCCTCAAATGACAGTAAACCAAAAGCAATTCCTTCGTTCCATATTAAATTAAAATTCATAAAAGATGTAACTGGAATGTTTAGTTCACCAAGTGGTTCGGAATATTTGATGATAAAAATCTTAGTTAAGCGATCTAAGCCAAAAATTAAAATTACTAGGATAAAATATAAGAAATTTTTTTTTAACATTAATAAATTTTAACCATGTCTTTCGCACGGCTCTTTACTAATCTTCCAACAAACTGGACATTTTTTACCCTCTGCTTTAACAGTCTCAACCTCAATCTCAGATTTTTCATTATTTGAGAGTATAGCTGATGAAGTAATGCACAATTCTGAAAAATCAGTATCTTTTGCTATTTTCATATATTCTGAGTTTAATTTAATTTTTAAAGATGCTTCTAAACTTGATCCAATTAATTTCTCAGCTCTTTTTTTTTCAATACTTAAATTACAAATATCTCTAATCTTGATCAGATTTGTCCATTTTAAACTTATTTTGTCATCTTGCATTTTTTTTGGAAAATCTAAAAATCTCTCTAAATGTATACTTTTTTTGCCATCAGTAATTAATCTATAAATTTCCTCTGTAGTAAACGAAAGTATTGGAGCAAACCATTTCAATAAAGACTCAAGAATCACTTTTAGAGTTAAAATTGTCGATTTTCTTTTCTCAGAGGCCTTAGCATCACAATATAAAGTGTCTTTTCTAATATCAAAATAAAAAGCTGATAAATCTACTGTGCAAAAATTCAGTAGTTCTTTATATAAATTATGAAAATCGTAAATTTCAAAATATTTTTTAAAATTTTTATCTAATAAAAAAATTTTATGAAACATAAATCTCTCAAGTTCCGGTAATTTTTTTATATCAATTTTTTGTAAATCAATTTTTTCAAAATCATCATTTATATTTCCTAATAAATATCTAAACGTATTTCTTATTTTTCTGTAAGAATCTGAATGCTGATCTAAAATAGCATAATCAATTCTGAGATCTTCTGCATAATTTGAAGATGCAACCCAAATTCTTAAAATATCTGCTCCATATTTCTTTAAAATGTCCTCTGGGGCAATTACATTACCTAAAGATTTTGACATTTTTAATCCTTTGCCATCTACAACAAATCCATGAGACAAGATTGACTCAAAAGGGGCTCTGCCACGAGTTCCACAAGACTCAAGTAAAGATGAATGAAACCAGCCTCGGTGCTGATCAGAGCCTTCAAGATACATTGATGCTGGCCATTTTAAATCCTCTCTTTTTTCAAGAACGAATGAGTGGGTTGAACCGCTATCAAACCAAACCTCAACAATATCACTAAGCTTATCGTAATCATCAGCTTTATATTTATTGCCTAAAAATTTTTGTGGATCATCAGAAAACCAACAATCAGAGCCCTCTTTTTCATAAATATTTGCAATATTTTCTATTACATCATCGTCGACTAATACTTTTTTAGTTTTTTTATGAACAAAAATTGGTAAAGGGACTCCCCAAACCCTTTGTCTTGACACACACCAATCAGGTCTAGTTTCTATCATAGACTTCAATCTTTCTTTTCCTTTGCTAGGGTAAAATTTGGTTTGATCTATTGCTTTAATAGCTTTAGATCTTAATTCATGACTTTCCATTGAAATAAACCATTGCGGTGTAGCTCTATGAACTAATGGTGCTTTTGATCTCCATGAGTGTGGATAAGAATGAGTAAGTTCACCATTAAATAAAAGTTTCTTTTGTTCTTTAAGTTTTTCAATGACAATTTTGTTAGATTTAAAAATATGTAATCCCTCAAACAGAAGAACGTTATTAGTATATTTGCCATCTCCATCAACTGTCTCTATCGCTTTAATGCCATTGTTCAAACAAAGATTAAAATCATCTGGTCCATGACTTGGTGCACAATGTACAATCCCAGTGCCTTGTTCTGTTGTGACAAATCTTGCCTCAAGCATTGGAATTTTATAATCATAACCCAAATCAAAAAAAGGATGACGACAAAACGTGTCTTTTAGTTCTAAGCCTTTAAATTTTTTTAGTTTTTCAAAATTTTTAATATTACAATCATTAATTACACTTTCTAACAATTCATCAGCTACGACTATTTTTTTATTTTTAAAATCACCATCATCATTAATTTTTACTATGAGATAATTCAAATTCTCGTTAAAAGCTAAAGCTTTATTTGCTGGAATAGTCCAAGGGGTTGTGGTCCAAATTATTATCTCACAATTTTCAATTTCTTTAAATTTAGATTGATTGACAGGAAATGATGCGTAAATTGTATCAGATTTATGATCCAAATATTCTACTTCAGCATCTGCTAATGCTGTTTTTTCTACTGTAGACCATAAAACAGGTTTAAATCCCCTGTATAGGCTGCCCTCTTTTAAAAATTTTCCGAGTTCTCTTACTATCTGAGCTTCAGCTTGAAAGCTCATAGTTGAATAATAGTTTTGCCAATCACCTATCACACCCAATCGTTTAAATTGATCTTTATGAACACCGATCCATTTCTCTGCAAAATTTCTACACTCTTTTCTAAATTCAACTATCGGCACCTCATTTTTATTTTTTTTATCTTTTTTATATTGTTCCTCAATTTTCCATTCTATTGGCAATCCATGACAATCCCATCCAGGAACATATACCGAATCTTTTCCGTCCATTTGATGAAATTTTACGATGATATCTTTTAGTATTTTATTTAAAGCAGTCCCCATATGTATATTTCCATTTGCATATGGTGGCCCATCATGAAGTACAAACTTTTCTTGACCTTTTCTAGAGTTTCTCAATTTCTTGTAAAGACTAATCTCATCCCAATATTTTAATATCTCAGGTTCTTTGGTTGGTAGATTAGCTTTCATTGAAAAAGCTGTTTTGGGTAAATTTATTAAAGATTTGCTCATTAATTTTTTTTTGCGATTAATAGATCTCTATTAATTTGTTTTTTTAATTGTTTAGCATTCTTAAATTTTTTTTCTTTTCTAATAAATTTCAAAAACTCTACTGTTAAATACTTAT
>CACORI010000020.1 GCA_902629585.1 uncultured Pelagibacteraceae bacterium
TATTTCGCCAGAATTAATTCTTTTAAAAATAGGCATTTTCCAATATTCATTTCCACCTTCACCCGTGTAACCAATCACATAATTTCCAGCAAGTGCAGCTTCGGCTGGAGGAAGGCCCAGTCCTTCAAAACTAGAAAATGACAAAAAAATTTTTGATTTCTCAAATAATCTATATGTTTGTTCTTCAGAGAAATTATTTACATTAATTATTTTCCAGTTCTTAGGTAATTGAGGTTTTAAATAGTTGATCACTAAATTACTGTGAAATGGTAATTTTCTACTCATATAAGTGATGGTGTTGGATTTGTATTTGAATTTGGGTTTTTTAATTTTAATTGAATAAGAAATTTTAATAATTTTGGTTTTTAATTTAGGAAATTTTAACTTTACACAATTTGTAATGTCGTTTGAATAAGATAAAATAAATTTGGCGTTATTATATGCTTTTAAAAGTTTATCATTATTATTAGTAGATTGAATTACATAGCCGTTTTGAACAAAAATTCCGTAGTTAATTTTTTTTTTAATTAATAAATCATCTGCTAAATGAGCAAAAATTTCTGGTAAAATTATAAAATCCTTTTTTTTGTCAAAATTAAAATTATCTCTTACTTTAATTTTATGTTTGAACCATTTATAATTAAATCTTTTAACTGGTTTTAATTCTTCCAGTTGCCATCCAACTTCACTGTTATTCTTTAATCTAATTTTTTTTTTTATCGAAGTTTTAAATTTTGATAATCTTGTTTTTTTTAAATGTAATACTTCCGATGAAAAATTAACTAAGGAATTAATCTTTTCTGAATGACGATATATTATTTTAGCACCACCAGAAGGATCTTTTTCAGCATGACTAACATAAATAATATTTTTAATCATAATTAATCAATCCAGTCTTTGTATTTTTCTTCATTCATTTTTATATAATTTGGCAATTCATCTAAACTTACTTTATCTAGCGTAAATTGGTTGGTATATTTCTTCTCTATTGTTGATTTTGAATCAGCAAAATGATTATAATTTACATATTTCTGATTTATTTTTTTCTTAATATCCTCAATATTTTCCTCTTTATTTTCAAATTCTGAATGCATTTCGTCATTAATGTATTTCTGATATAATTGTTCAGGGGTCTTTAAATTTGTAAAATGCCAACCTCCTTTCTCAACTATTCGCAAATTTACATATTTTGTATTTGAAAAAAAAGTATCTATTCTTAAAAAATTATATTTTTTTGTTTTAATATTTCTTAACCAAGAAATGCTTTTGAGATCTTTTTTTTTACAAGACTTACTACCGTACCAATCTAGTTTTGGATATGCTAAGTTAAATTTATAATAATATAAGTTTTGTTTAAATAAAATTATCTTTGATTTATTCTTAGAATAATTAAAATTTTCTAAATTTGGGATTTCATCATTGTCACTATAAATTATGTAATCATTGTCCTCTGCTTCTTTTAGTCCTTTTAAAATTTCATTTCTTTGAAACTCTATTCTCTTGATGCTATTTGATCTTTTTTCTCCACTATCTAATTTTTTTTCTGTACTTTGACCGACAGGATCATTTTCAACTATAATATGGACAATTTTGTTTTTAAATTTTTTGAAATTATTTGGGTCAAATCTTATTTCTTTTTTATTTCCACTATGTGTAAATCTAGCTTCACATACTACAAATTTATCAACAAAATTATTGAGAATATTAAATCTTAAATCCATCATCAAATCTTCGTCAAAATATGTGGTACAATCAAATATTTTCATAATAAATTTAATATTTTAAATACATTTAAAATGATATGTAGAATAATTACTATCATTATTATTTAAAATGAAAATGAAAAAGCAAAATCTTGAAAAAATCCTAATTAAAATATTCATGAATCATAAACTAAATAAAGATCATGCAAGAATTTGTTCTCAAGCCTTAATTAATGCTGAATTAGTAGGTGCTTATGGCCACGGTTTATCTCGACTTAAAATGTACTGTAATAGAATTAAAAAGAAATTAATTAACCCTAAACCAAAAATAAAAGTTAAAAAAATATCAAATTCTATATCTCTAATTGATGCTAATAATAGTATAGGGTTTGTCTCTGCTGATATAGGAATTAAAAAAGCAATTAGTAACGCCAAAAAAACTGGAATTGGAATGGTAGGTATTAAAAATAGCGGACATTATGGTCTTTCAGGGTACTATGCTGAACAAGCAATCAAACAAAATTTAATAACTATGATTTACACAAATGCACCACCTGCAATAGCACCTCATGGTTCCATGAAAAGTTTATTTGGTACAAATCCAATTTGTTTTGGTTGTCCAAGTGGTTCTAAAATTCCTTTTATATTAGATACGTCTATATCAATGATAAACAGAGGAAAAATAAGAGTTGCAGCTGCTAATAACGAAAAAATTCCAGAAGGAGTAGCTTTAGATAGATATGGCAAACCAACCACTAATGCTAAACAAGCTTTACAAGGAGTTCAGTTACCTATTGCTGGATTTAGAGGATCTGGTCTTGCGTGGATGGTCGATATTCTTAGTGGTGTTCTGACAGGAAGTAATCATGCAGGAAAGGTTAAAGACCCATTTGATGATTTTTCTGGTCCTCAAAATATAGGACATTTAATCATTACATTTAAATCCAATTTATTTGTAAAAAATTTTAATAATAGAATTAAAAACAATATTCAAATTATTAAAAAATTACCAAAAATAAAAGGGATTAAAAAAATTTTATATCCTGGTGAAAATAAATTTTATAGATTTAAAAAGAATATTAAAAATGAAATTAAAATAAATGATAGTATCGAAAAAGATATTAAAAAATTATTAGTTAACTAAATTTAAATACCAATTGTAAGTTTTATTTAAACCGTTTTTTAGATCAGTTAAAATTTTGTAATTTATAGCTTTTAAAATTTTTTTATTTGAAATTCTAATTACCTTTGGAGAACCTTTTAAGAAATTTTTATGTTTTTTTATTTTTTTATTTGATAATGTTGAAATTATTTTAACCATTTTACCTACAGTTGTCATATTATGATTATTAATATTAAAAATTTCATTTTTAAACTTAACTGTACTTTTGATAATCATATTTATTGCATCACTTATAAATAAATTAGATCTGACTTGATTTAGACCTCCATAGATATCAATCTTTTTATTTTGAATTGACCTTAGTAAAAGTAAATTCAAAATTCTTTCATCATTTAATTTAGCACCTGGTCCAAAAGTTAAACAAACTCTATATATCATAAAGTCATGCTTACAATTTATTAAATATGACTCACCAAATCTTTTACTATCAATATAGGATGACCTTGGGTGAGTGGGAGTTGTGTTTCCAATATCATTTTCATCACATAAATAATTATTTCCTGAATAAATTTCAGTTGTACTCATATAAATAAATTTTCCATTGTTTTTTAAGCTTTTTTCCAAATCCATAATTGTTTTAGAATTTAGTTTATAAGTCGATTTAGAATATTTTATAAATTTGCTTGGTTGCCCATATCCAGCACAATGAAAAATCAAGTCATATTTTTTTTTATGACTAATTTTTTTTTTTGTAAGATCGATTTTTTTAAATTTAATTAATCTATTTTTTTTGAAAAAATTTTTAACGAATGTAAATAAAGAGGTATGATAAGTTCCATCAATATGAATTCTTATATTTTTTTTTTCATTTAAAGCATTAAAAAAAAATAACAAATTAACACCAATAATTCCCGAAACCCCAGTTATTAAAATTCTTTTATTTTTGAAATAATTAATTTCATTTTTTTTAATTTTACTTAAACTAAATGACCGTAGAATATTTAACAATTTTAACTCTTTTTGCGTCATATTTTTTAAAGAAAATCTTTAATTCTTTTTAAAATATTCTTTTTATCAAAATTTAAATATTTATCTTGCTCCGTTTTTTCTCCATATTTGTGGATTATTGTTTCCTCATAGCTTACCGTGGATATAAATATCTTCTTTTTCTTAATATTTTTTTTTATTCTTCTTTCTAGAACATTCCCAAAATATGGCTCGATAATTAATATTTTTTGATATTTAGTTAAAAAATTGAAATTCATTTTTTTTGATATTTTGTTAACATAGTAAATATCAAAATTATTTTGTTTTATATCTCTTTTATCAAACGAATTTCCTACAATAATCAATAAAGATTTTTTTTTGTTATTTTTTAAAAAACCATTACTTTTAATATCAAAGTAAAATTTTTTTTCAGACAACCTAAAATAGTTTACCAGTTTATTATTATAATTTTTTTCAAATAGATATTTAAATTCTTTCTCATTAGCTGGAATGAATAAATTAATATCATCATAGTTAGAGAGAACATTTATATCTTCAAAGCAATGATGTGTGGTTCCAAGTTTTGTATAATCGTTAGAGGCTCCTACCGATACAATATTACAACTTAACTTATTATAGACAAAATCAATTTTTATTTGATCTAAAGCCCGTAAAACAAGGAATGGAGCTATAGTATGAATTACAGGTATAAAATTAGCTTTCGATAATCCAGCCGCAAAACCTATCATGGACTGTTCCATTGTACTCATATTTAAAATTCTATTTTTGTATTTTTTAAAAACATTTCTAAAAGAAAAAACACCAATATCTCCTAGTAAACAAAAAATATTTTTATTTTTTTTCATTAAATTTTCTGTAACTTTTGGAAATAATTTTCTCATATCTTTAATGCTATTTTAAAATTATTTATTTCTTTTTTTGATGGTGCTTTATGATGCCATTCAGGATTATTTTCCATCGATTTGATTCCTTTACCTTTGACGGTATTCGCAATTATAATTTCAAAAGTTTTTTTCTTTTTCATAGCTTTGTTCATTGATTTTTCGAGTAATTTAATATTATGTCCGTCCAATTCTGTAATTATATCGCAAAAAACTGACAATCTTTTTTTTAACTTTATAAATTTAATACTTCGAAAATCTGAGTTATTTCTATCAATTATAAGAATAATATTTTTAATGTTATAATTACTAATTATATGTAAACTTTCCCAAGTAGTTCCTTCCATTAATTCCTGGTCCCCCATTAAGCAAATTATTTTACGTTTATCTCCCCTTTTCATTAGACCATATGCTAATCCTGATGATACTGGTAAACCATGTCCAAGTGATCCTGTAGAAAAATTAACTTTAGGTATTTTTGTTGAGTCTGGATGTCCCCCTAATTTAGAATTAAGTTTACAAAATGACTTATAATCTTTGTCTTTTAGTATTTTAAAATGATTCATTATTGCATATAAACCTATTGCAGCATGACCTTTGCTTAATATAAAAAAGTGGTTTTTGAAATATTTTTTAAAAATTACATATAAAATTTCTACCACTGAAAAAGCGCTTCCAACATGTCCCTCTTTTGTTTTAAAACAGCTTTCTAAAATAGAGTATCTAATTTTATTTAATTCATTTTTGAGCATTAAATGATTTGTTTTAAATCAGAATCTATCATTTCTGATATAAGTTGATCAAAATTAATTTTTGGTTTCCATTTTAATATTTTTTTGGCTTTTCTATAATCACCGACTAAATTATGTACTTCATTAGGTCTAAAATAAATTTTTTCTTGCTTAACAATTATTTGTGTTTTTTTAATGCTTCCTATTTCATTTAAGGCTATAGCATATTCAAAACCATTTCTATCTTTTTTCCATGCATATCTAATTTTTAATTTTTTTAAAACCAAATTTACAAGATCTTTTACTGAATAATTTTTTCCAGTAGCAATAACGAAATCATCAGGATTTTTTTGTTGCAAAATTTTCCATTGCGCATTTACAAACTCTTTAGCATGACCCCAATCTCTTTTAGATTTTAAATTCCCCAAATAAAGACACTTTTGATAACCTTTTAATACTTTAATTATTCCAATAATTGTTTTTCTTGAAATAAAATTCTCTCCTCTTCTTGGAGACTCGTGATTAAACAATATTCCATTAGATGCGAACATTGAGTAAGCGTCTCTATAATTTCTTGTAGTCCAATATGAATATAATTTTGCAGTTCCATATGGTGAAACAGGCTCAAACTTACTTTTTTCATTATAGGGTTTATCTGGGCTGTTACCAAAAATTTCAGATGTTGATGCTTGATAAAATTTTATTTTTCTTTTTTTATCTATTATTCTTATTGCTTCTAAAATTCTAAGCGTTCCAATAGAGTCTGTTTGGGCCGTGTATTCTGCCAATTCGAAAGAAACCCCTACATTACTTTGTGCAGCTAAATTATAAATTTCATCTGGTTTAATTTCGCTGATTAGCCTAAATACATTTGAAAAATCTGTGACATCACCATATTTTAGTATTAAATTTGTCTTTAAATGAAAATCTTTATAAATATGATCAATTCTTGTTGTATGTATTAAGCTAGTTCTTCGTTTTACGCCATAAACCATATAATTTTTATTTAACAACAGCTCTGCTAAATATGAACCATCTTGACCAGTGATACCAAACACAAGAGCTATTTTTTTTTTCATAAAGATTTAAATTTTTTTTTTATTCTATTTCTATTTATCACGATATGATAATATTGGTTTTTTAATTGGCCACTTAAAATTAATCTTAGCATCATTCCATTTTATACTAATCTGATTGTTAACGTCATTATAATTCCCATTAAAATAGTAATCATACGAATATATGCAATCTTTAGTCAAACAAAGCCAAGAATTTAAAAAATTAGGAGGGATCAATATTGACTTCCTATTTTTGTCATTAAGAATAAAGGTTGAGTATTTCAAATAATTTTTTGAGCCTTTTCTGTAATCAACTACAACGTTTAATACCTCACCTTTTATACAAGAGACTAGTTTCCAAGATTTTTGATCACCATGAAATCCTCTAAGAACATTCCTCTTTGAAGTTGTGAATTTACTAAGATTAAATTTTGTTTTTTTGAAAAACTTTTTTTCCCATTTGGTCCATATCTCACCTCTAAAATCTTTAAATATTTCTGGCTTAACAATTTTAATTTCTTTTAATTTTCTATCTGAAAGTATTTTCATTTTATTTTCTTCAAATTGTTGCAAAGCTTAATTATCTTATCTTTTTCTAATGCCTGATGATTACCTATATAAACTGAATAAAAGTGCATGTGTTCAGTATTTTCAAGGTACTTTAAATTAGATGTTTTTTTAAATTTTTTTAGATATGGCTGTCTTATTTGATTTCCAAGACTACCGAGTCTATATTCTATTTGCATTTTATCTAAAAGTTTTAATATTTTTTTGAATAAAACAGAATTTTTTTTTTTAAGAATTATATGAAGACCATAGTTACTTGATCCTTTTAAATTAAAATTTTTAAAAAAAATATCACTTCTTAAATTATTTAAAAAAAACTTATGATTGAGATTTCTAATTTTAATATTTTTATTAAGTCTTTTAAGCTGCTCTATTCCAATTACTGCTGATAATTCAGTACTTCTTAAATTAAAACCTTCTGTATAAAATATAAAGTCATTATTTAAATCTTTACTTTTTTTTATATTTTTTTTGATAAAATATGCGTCTTGAGAATCTCTTAATAAACCATGACCTCTTTTCATTTTTGCTAATCTGTCAAATTCTTTTGAATTAGTTGAAATCATTCCGCCTTCGATCGTTGTCATATGATGTCCGTAATAAAATGAAAAATTTGATATATCACCTAAAGATCCAACTTTTTTATTTCCTACTCTTGCGCCATGAGACTCACATGCATCTTCTATCAAATAAATTTTTTTCTTTTTTAAAAATTTAATAAATGCTTGTGTTAATCCTGGGAATCCCATTGCATGAGTAATAAAAATAGCTAATGTATTTTTATTAATTTTTTTTTTTACTAAATCTTCATTTAAAGCCAGGTTTTCAAATTTAATATCTACAAATATTGGTTTGAAACCTGCATTCATGACTGAAACTACATCTGAGCTCCATGTAAAGGCTGGTAATATAATTTCTTTTTTTTTTGAATTAAGGTTTTTCAAAATATTAATTGATATTAAATTGGCAGAAGCACCAGAGTTAACAAAAGTACTATATTTTACGCCAAGCCATTTTGACCATTTTTTTTCAAATTCTATTACTTTTGGTCCATTTGTGAATTTATGACTCTTTTTAATGAATTGAGTAAGAACTTTTTTATCCTTTGGCAATATATTATTAGACATTAATTGCCATTTATAATTTTTCATAATTTGCACATTAAATTAATAATCGTTATAATCAATTTATTTAATCTCAATGGTTTTTTAGAAATATAAAATGAAATTATTATCAATTGTTTTTTCGTTTAGAAATGAGGAAGGTAATATAGATCCTCTGGTAAAAAGAATTTCAACTACAATGGAAAAAATAGACAATTGGGATTACGAGTTAATTTTTGTTAATGATGATTCAACTGACAAATCAGAAGAAATTTTAATAAATCTTCAAAAACACTACCCTATTAAAATTATCAATATGAGCAGAAATTTTGGTATTGATCCATGTGTTTTAGCAGGTTTTAGGAATAGTTCAGGAGATGCAATAGTTTATTTACACACAGATCAGCAAGACCCACCTGAGCTCATATCTAACCTAATTAAGAAACATGAAGAAGGTAATGAGATTGTGCATACGGTAAGAACTAAAAGAAAAGGTGAGGGAAAATTTAGAATGTTTGTAACAAAGATAGCTTATAGAGTAATAAATACCCTGTCAGATATTAATCTTCCAGTACAAGCTGGGGACTACAAATTAATCTCTAAAAAAGCTTTGGACGAAATTTTAAAACAAAAAGAATTCAGACCGTATGTCAGAGGTTTGTCCGTTTGGGTAGGATTTAAACAAGATTTTATTTTTTATGAAAGAGAAGCAAGAGGTGAAGGTGAATCTAAAATGCCTTTGCTTTCTGCTGGACCTATTACTGACTTCATTAATGGTGTTACTAGCTATTCTTTAAAACCTTTATATCTTGGAATAGTTTTTGGATTTGTGTCAATGATTATATCGTTTTTGCTGATTATTTATGCTTTGTATTTAAAATTTAACAATTTAGCAATACCAGGATCTACTAGTATAATTATTACTGTATCTTTTTTCTCAGGGATAATTTTATTCACCCTTGGAATAATTGGAATTTATTTAGCAAGAATATTTGAACAAACAAAAGGAAGAGAACAATACGTAATTAAAGAAATAAAAGATTATAAATAATTAATAAATGAAAAAATCTTTACCCTGGTTGTTCCTAGTCTTTGGTATAATTATTTCGACATTTATTTGGAAGTATATTAGTCTTCCTTACGATTCTTCTAATACGATAATTGGCCAATACTCAAAAAATGAAATCAATCCACTTAATGATACAATTAGAGGGTTAGTCTTTATTTTTTTTCCTCTACTTTTATATTTAATTACATTTATTCGCTATAATGCAGAATTAATTAATATCAAGATTTTTCAATCAAATCATTCTATTCCTAACACTAGGATTAATTCGATTTGTATTTTATTAGTAATTTTCTCAATTTTAGAATTTTATAGTTTAAACTATAAAAATTTTTTAGGAGGGTTAGATGTTCACCATGAAGGTACTTTTTTAACAGCACAATTAAATTTTTTATCCAAAAATAAAGCATGGACAGGAACATTTTTTGATTATGGTTTTTTAGGTAATTCAATAGGTATCTTTTCAAATTTTGTATTTGATGATTATTCAATTGGAATTCAAAGATTTTCAATAAAATTTTTAATTCTTGTAAATAAAATTTTCATTTTATTAATTTGTAGAAAAATAATCTTAAGTCTTAATTTTACATCAGAAAAAGAATTGTTATTTTTGATTTTTAGTTTAGCTTCGCTTACATTAGCAAATTTTTATGAAAATGTAACAGCATTTCATCCTAGAATTTTTGTATATTTGATTTTCACATTTTTAGTTTGCAACCTTGTTACTGCAAATAAAAATAACATTTTTCAACCGTTCTTAATTGGCTTTTTTTCAATAATTTCTGTTATATTTTATTGGGATATTGGGACTTATATAAATGTATTGTTATTAATATTATTAATTTATTTATTGATTATAAGAAAGTTAGATGATTTTTTTAAAATAATTTTAGGAATAATTATATCTTGGATAATATTTTATTTATTTTTACCGACTAATGAATTTAAGGAATTCATAAATCAATATTATATCATATTGAGTATTTCAGACTATTTAATTGGTTTAGAATATCCTGAGCCATTTTCAGAAAAATCAACAAGACATACAAAAGCTCTATTAATGATAATAATTACAGGAGCTCTTCTAATTAATTTCATTTTTGATAAAATTAAGAAAGAAAGCATCGAGTCAAAGTTTTTATTAATTTTTCTTTTTATCTCATCAATTATTTTTTTTAAATCTGGACTTACAAGATCTGATGGTCCTCATATAAAATACACATCAGGAATTTACACATTATTGATATTTTTTTTTATCTCTTATTACTTAGTAAACTTTCTTTCTAAATATCAATTCTATTCACAAATAAAATTTTTTACCAAAAAAAAGGGTTTTTTGTTAATATTTACTCCGATTGTTTGTTTTTTATTTATTTTTCAAAACAATTATTCAAATCTTGTAAACATAATAAACTTCGACAAAAATTTTTATAAAATTACTAAAATTGATGATCTGGAATTTTTAGAAAAAGATTACTATCAATTTCTTCAAGAATATAAAAAAATTATAGAAGATGAAAATTGTGTTCAGCAATTTACTGATGATAATTCAATACCATACTTAGTTGGAAAACCAACATGCACAAAATATTTTGTAACTGCACATATAATCAAAAATTGGACTGAGGAAGATTTTATTAATGAATTAAAGATATCAAAACCAAATTTTATTGTATATTCGTCTAAAATAAATTGGTTTAAATCGAGAAATAATGCACCTGGAGCAGATAAATTTATTTTAAATAATTACTTTTTATACAGAGACCTATCACCATGGATAATTTATAAAAAAAGGAATATCTAATCTTTAAAAAATCAATAAGATAACATTGTAAGAGCACCCAGAGATATAAGGATTGTATAAATTATAACTGTTCTTTTAGTTTTTTCTTTCTTCTGTTCCTCTAATAATCTTTGCTTTAGAACATCCACGTCCACTCTTCTTGGGGTCTCTACAACGTCAGATGTTCTATTAAAGCTTTCTGTACTCATCGTTTGTAATAAACCATTTTATTAAAAATTTTAAAGTAATGAGATGTCCAAAATGGGTTGACTTCGATTGAAAGATTGTTCAAATTGGGTTTTAATGAAAAATTACCCAAGTAAATCGTCTCAAATTAACGAAGAAAAAATCTTTCGAATAATCAAAAAGGATTTTAGTAAATTGGCTCCATTTTATTATAATCTCATCAGTAATTGGCTTATCCGAGCATATAATAATTTCAGAGATGTCGATAAATTTATAATAATTATATACTTGATAAATAAAGATCTTATTTTTTTTAGAAGAAATGGTCTAATTATCGATTATGACACATTTTATAAGGAAAAAACTGTTGAAATTGAAAAAATAAACATTTCAGATATTTCAAAAGACCTAAGTATACCTAAAGAAAGTGTAAGAAGGAAAATTATTGAGCTAGAGAAAATAGGTGCTATTAGAAAAAATGGAAAAAAAATATTTGTTGATCGGTCTGCTTTTAAAACAGCTCAAGCAAAAGATACATTAAAAGATGTAAGTATTTTATTAAATGAGTTTAATCAATTATTAATAAAACAAAAAATTAATATAAAAAATCTTCAAATCAGTGAAATTTCTGATTCTATAAAAAAAAATTTTTCATTCTGTTGGTATCAATTTTATAAATTTTTATTCGTTTTCACTAATCGGTGGAGAAGAGAATTAAATGATTTAGAGACTTTTTGCATAGGATTTTTAGTTATGTTAAATGCTGCCCATACTAAAAGTTTTAGAGTAAAAGATCTTAATCTAAAAAATTATCAAAAGAATGTTATGAGTGCTGATGACGTAGGTTTGAACGCAATGTCAATTTCTGATATAACTGGAATACCTAGACCCACTGTAGTCAGAAAAGTAAAATTTTTAATTAAAAATAATTACCTTAATATTAATCAAAAAAAATTAATATTTATAGATATAAGGGGTAAAGCTTTTAAAAGAAGTACAGACCTGCAAGATCAAAATATATTAAGTTTAAGTAATTTTATTCATAGAGTCTTTAATCAAATCAAAATTATAAACACTAATTAGTCTGTTTTAAAATATATATAAAAATAAAGCCTGTTATATACATTAAAAGTGCGTAAGAAGCTGTCGGAATTACATATAATATATTTTCTCCGAAAATTTGTGTGGATACGAATATAGCTAAAGTACCGTTTTGAAGCCCACATTCTAACGCAATGCACTTTTGTTGTTTAGCTCCAGAAGCAAAAAATTTAGCAATGTAAAATGCTATAATCATCATTGAAACATTTAAAGCTAAAGTGATTAAACCTGCTTGCATTATAAAATTCAAAAGGTTTGTTCTCTCTTCGTAAAAAGCAGCTATAAAAAATATAATAAATAATACTCCATTAAGTTTGTTAAATAATTCAATCTTCGAGGATACAAAACCTTCTGCAAATTTTCTGATGATCATTCCTAAAATAACAGGAACTGTAACAACCAATACCATTTTAAGTGCTATTCCAATCATGGAAATATTTTCTGAAATCCCAGTAATGCCAAATACAGTAGCAGATTTAAATACTATCAGTGGTACTGAAAAAATACTGATTAAACTAATGATTGCTGTCAAAGAAATTGATAATGCAACATCTCCACCTGCAAATTTTGTTAATATATTAGAGGTAACTCCTCCCGGCGCAGATGCAATAATCATAACACCTATAGCAATTTCTGGTGTCGTTTTCATAACGATAATTAATAAGTAAGCGACTAATGGAAGTATTATTAATTGCGAAATCAAACCAACAGTAAAATCTTTTGGGTATTTTAACACTCTTTTAAAATCATTAATTGTTAGACCAAGTCCCAGTCCAAGCATAATTAATGCTAATATTATTGGTGCTATCCTAGTTACTATTTCCATACTGATCCCTGTAAAATTAAGAATACAACTTTATATAATAATATCTATATACATATTAAATTTTTAATATAATTGTAAACTATGTTATCTAATAAAGAAATTGTTTGTCCTAATAATTTACTAGATGAGGCACATAAAAAAAAAGGCGTAAAAGTTGCAATAGTTAATGCTGGTAAGCCTTTACCAATGCTTTCGGTCCAAGATGCTGTAAATAAAAATTTGATTGATCCAATTTTTATTGGTGAAAAAAAGAGTATTATTAAATGTGCTGAAAACTTAAAATGGGATTTATCATCTTATGAAATAATTGATGAACCTGTAGAAAATAATACTGCAAAAATTGCTGCTAAACTTGCCAGTGAGGATAAAGTGAGGATAATTGTTAAAGGACATGTTCATACTGACATTTTGATGAAAGAAGTCTTAAAAAGAGAATATAACCTTTTAGGAAAAACTAGATTAAGTCATATTTGGCACATGACAATAGATAAAAATGATAGCCCTTTAATAATCACTGATGGGGCTTTAAATGTTTCACCAAATGTTAAAACAAAAATGCATATCCTTAAGAATGTAATAAATTTTTCTAGAAGGATAGGAATTTCCCGACCTAAAGTTTCAGTTTTATCAGCAACTGAGGAAATAATAGATAGTGTTCCTAGCTCATTAGATGCTGCAGAAATAACCAAGTTATCAATAAAAGAAAATTTAAATGCTGATGTATTTGGGCCACTAGCGTTTGATAATAGTATTTCTAAGAAGTCAGCAAACATAAAAAATATTAAAAATATTGTTGCTGGAGAAGCTGATGTATTACTAGTCCCAAATGTAGAAACTGGTAATGCTTTGGTAAAAATGATGATCTATTTTATGGGTGCTTGTGCAGCTGGGGTTGTGGTAGGTGGAAAAGTTCCTGTGGTAATTACAAGTAGGTCTGATGAGGCACCAGCAAGATTAGCCTCTATTGCAGCAGCTGTTGTTGCATTAGATTAAAGTCACTTTAATTAATTGAATTAAAAGCTTTTATACTTTATTAAATAGTTCTGAAAAATTCAATGACAATAAATTATTTAAAAAAATCACCAAAAACGCCTTCAACAGACGATAGTAAGACTACAGAAATAGTAAAAAACTTATTAAAGGAAATTGAGACATCAAAAGAAAAAGCTTGTGTAAATCTTACAAAAAAATTTGATAAATATGATGGAGAAATTGTTGTCTCCAAAGAAAGAATTGAACAAATCAAAAAAGAATTAGATCAAAAAACTAAGGACGACATTCAATTTTCTCATGAGAGAGTAAAAAAATTTGCGGAAGCTCAATTAAAAAATTATGGACAAGATTTTGAGGTTGAACTTTCGCCAGGTCTCTTTGCAGGACAAAAACTGATACCTGTTAACACCGCAGGCTGTTATATTCCTGGAGGAAGATATGCTCATATAGCTTCTGCTGTAATGAGTGTCACAACTGCAAAAGTAGCAGGTGTAAAAAATATTATTGCTTGCAGCCCACCAAAGGAAGGTATTGGAGCTCATCCTGCTATAATTTATACTGCTGATTTATGTGGCGCTGATGTTATTTTAAATTTAGGTGGTGTGCCTGGTATTGCAGCAATGACTAATGGATTATTTAAGAACCCTCCAGCTGATATATTAGTTGGTCCTGGAAATCAATTTGTAGCTGAGGCAAAAAGAATTTTATTTGGTAAGGTTGGTATAGATCTATTTGCTGGTCCAACAGAGATTGCTGTTATTGCTGATGATGAAGCTGATCCAGAAATGGTGGCAGTAGACTTAGTGGGTCAAGCTGAACATGGTTATAACTCTCCTGCATGGTTATATACAACAAGCAAAAAATTAGCTAAAGAGGTTATGAAAAGAGTTCCCGAATTAATAGCAGAACTACCTGAGGTCCCCAGAAAAAGTGCAGAAGCTGCTTGGAGGGATTATGGTGAAGTTATTCTTTGTGATACAGATGAGGAAATGGCTAAAATAAGTGATGAATATGCACCGGAACATTTAGAGGTCCAAACTAAAAATTTAGAATGGTTTCATAAAAGATTAAAAAATTATGGATCACTTTTTATAGGAGAAGAAACAACTGTAGCTTATGGAGACAAATGTTCAGGTACAAATCATATTTTGCCAACAAAAGGAGCAGGCCGTTATACTGGAGGTTTGTTTGTTGGTAAATTTATTAAAACTTTGAGTTTTCAAAGAATGACTAAAGAGTCTACAAAGTCAGTTGGTGCAGCTTGTGCTAGAATATCAAGATATGAAGGAATGGAAGCGCATGCTAGAACAGGAGATGTTAGACTTAGAAAATATGGATTTTCAAATTAAATATTAGTCCAATATTTCTTCGCCATTTTCATTTTTTTCCTTATTTTTTTTATTAATTGCTTCTTTATTTTTTTTCATATTTATTAGATCAGCAAAAGTATGGTTTACATCTCTATGACCAGCTTCATCGTCTCTAATAACCCTAACTACGTCTTTTAAAGTAGCATGCAAAGGCAAGTTCCAATAATTAATAGCAATTTCAGGTGCAGGTTGATCAGGAATAGTTCCTGCCTCTAATTCGTTTAAATATTCTGTGTAACTTATAACCGCTTCTTCTTCGAAATATCCTACAATTCTGTGTGCCGTTCTTTGAGAAGCTAAATAAATTATTCCATATGTAAAAATAAATATGAACTGAGCAATCATTATTATAAATCTTTCTATTGCAGTTGGTTTAGCGACATGGATAAATGTCATAAGATGCATTCTTTCATTTTCAGCCTCTTCTAAAAGAGTCTTAATCCATCCTTTATCATCTTCAATTTTTCTAAGAGACTTAAGATGTATCAGCATGCCAGCAACCATACCAGGAACAGCGGCCACTGTTTCAAGTACAACTGCTCTATGACCATATCTTTTTTTAAAAAATGTATCTGCCAAAAATCTTAGAAATTTTGTAAATGATAAAGCTACCTTGTCACTAAAATTTCTTGGTTCAAAATGTTTATTTAAATTACTCATACTATTTAAATAAACACTATGTAGAAAAATACCATGCGCCAAAATTGTCATGAAAAGACATTGTTTTTCAAAGCATATTTAGTGTTTCTTTAATTATATAAATTGTTAGCGAAGACATAAAAACAATTATGAACAAGTTTATATATTTCCAAATTTTTCGATTATTGGCATATCTTGAAAAATATGAAGACAAATATCCTAGTCCAAAAAAAAATAAGAACGATGCAATTGATGCTCCTAAACCAAAATAAATTTTTTCATTAATCAAAAAATTCTTTGAAAAATTTCCTAAGAAGAAAACAGTATCAGAATAAACATGGGCATTGAGATAAGTGAAGCCAAGTGTTTTAAAAAATATATCTAATCTCGTAGTATGATATATGTTACTATTAAAGTTAATATTTGTTTGAAAAGATTTTATTTTTGAA
>CACORI010000021.1 GCA_902629585.1 uncultured Pelagibacteraceae bacterium
ATGATGTCGTTTTTTTAGTTGATTTAAAAGATCTTAAGTTTTCTTATGACGTCGAAAAAAAATATCAATTAATGGGAAATTATGAAATCTTTAATTTACCATTCAAATTAAGTTTAAACCATGATCGTGAAAAAAAATCATTCTTTTTAAATTTAGAGTCTAAAAATATAAGATTGAAAATCGAAAATTTTACCCAATATGGAGAAAAAAATTTTAATGGTTTCTTAGATGCAAAAATTTTAAATGATACAAATTCATTTGATTATTTGATTAAAGACAACTCTTTTTTTGTAATATCAAAAGATGAAAACTTTAAAGGCAATATTGATTTAAAACCATTTTATTTGAAGTTAGATCTTAATTTTGATGAATTTGATATAAAAAATTTTTTAAAAGAAAACTCAATTTTTATAAATCTGATTAATTCAGAAATACTTAATAATCAAAATATTAATGCTGATATTAATGTTAATTTAAATAAAATTAAAAATTTCAAATATTTAGAAAAAATTTTCATAAAATCTGTTTTTGAGGAGGGAAATATTTTTTTGAAAGATATAAATACAAATTGGAATGATTCTGTCCTTATAAAAATTGATGATACTCAATTAATTAACGAAGGCAATAAAGTTAATTTAGTAGGTTCAATAATATTTAATTTTATAGATTTAGATAAATTCTATCGACATTATCAAATAAACAAAAATAAAAGAGATGAAATAAAAAAAATCAAATTTGATTTTTTCTTAAATATAAATGAAAAACAAATTCAGATAAATAATGCAAAAATTGACGATCTCCCAAACAATAATATTAATAATTTTTTAGATCAATTAAACTTAAGAAGAACAAACTTCTTTAATAAGGTAACATTTAGAAATTTTGTTAAAGATTTTTTTGAGAATTATCAAGAGGGATAAACCATTTTCTTTGGATTAACAATTTTTTGATAATCTTTTTCTTTAATTAATCCAGATTTTAATACTTCTTCTTTTAGAGTTGAATTATTTTTTAGGGCTGACTTAGCAATTTTAGCTGCATTATCATATCCTATATGTGGAGCTAATGCAGTTACCAGCATTAAAGAATTATCTAAATCTTGTTTAATTTTTTTTTTATCTGCTTTAATTCCTTTTATGCAGTAAAGTGAAAAATTTTTTATGCTATCAGCCAGTAAATCTATTGACTGTAAAATATTGTGCGCAATCAAAGGTTTAAATACATTTAATTCAAAATGTCCATGTGAACCAGCCATTGTAATTCCGTTATGGTTACCAATAACTTTTACACAAACCATTGTAACTGCTTCAGATTGAGTTGGGTTTACTTTACCAGGCATAATTGATGAGCCTGGTTCATTGGCAGGTAAAATAATCTCACCATAACCTGCTCTTGGTCCCGAACCTAAAAATCTAATATCATTAGCAATTTTCATTAAAGCCACTGCTGTAGTATTTAAAGTTCCCGAAAAATTAACAATTTGATCATGAGCTGCTAGTGCTGCAAATTTATTTTTAGTAGGTTTAAAAGGAAGTTTTGTAATTTTTTTAATTTCATTAATTATTTTCTTATCAAAACCTTTTTTACTATTAATTCCAGTTCCAACAGCTGTTCCACCTTGTGCTAAAAAATAAATTTCATTTATTGCATTTTTAATTCTTAATATACAATCTTCGAGTTGAGCTTGATATCCCGAAAATTCTTGTCCCAAGGTTAATGGAGTTGCATCTTGTAAATGAGTTCTACCAACTTTTACAATGTTTTTAAACTTTGATACTTTTTTTTTTAATTCTTTATTTAACAAATCAAGAGAAGGCATTAATTTTGTCTTTGTTTCAATTGCAATAGCTATATGCATTGCAGTAGGAAATACATCATTTGTAGATTGAGATTTGTTAACATGATCATTAGGATGTACTGGTTTTTTTGAACCTTTTTTTCCACCTAATATTTCAATTGCTCTATTAGCTATCACTTCATTAACATTCATATTTGTTTGCGTTCCCGATCCCGTTTGCCAAACTTTGAGAGGAAAATGTTCGTTAAGTTTTCCTGAAATTATCTCATTAGAAGCTTTTATTATAGCCTTAGAAATAGTTCTTGATATTTGTTTTTCTTTATTATGAACAATTGCAGCAGCTTTTTTAATTATTGCTATAGATTTGATTAAGACCGGCCTAACAAAAAATTCCCCTATATCAAAATATTTTTTTGATCTCTGTGTAGAAGCGCCCCAATATTTGTCATTTGGAACATTTATTGATCCTATGCTATCAAATTCTTTTCTAAATTTCATTGATTAATAAGTAATAATTAAATTATTATATTTATACATTAATTTTTTAAAACTTACAGGAGCAATATGTCAAATTTTAGTAAGGTTGGAGTTTTCATGAAAACTTTTGGACAAGAAGTTAAAAATAAACCCTCATTTAGTACTGATAAAATCAATAAACTAAGGATTGATCTTATTAAAGAGGAGCTTGATGAACTTAATCAAGCGATGAAAAATAAAGATTTATTAGAGGTTGCAGACGCGCTGACTGATATACTTTATGTTACTTATGGTGCAGGTCATGCATTTGGCATTGATCTTGATAAATGTTTTGATGAGGTTCAAAATTCGAATATGAGTAAATTAGATGATAATGGCAAACCAATTTACAATGAGTCTGGAAAAGTTATGAAAGGACCAAAGTACTTTAAGCCAAATCTCTCAAAATTTGTTAATTAGAGATAAAATTAATATATAATTTTTGATCCCTAAATTTCTAATTTATAATCTACAGCTGGAACACTGTGAGTTATACTACCAATAGATATCCTATCTACTCCCGTTGAGGCAACAATTTTTACATTTTTTAGATTAATATTTCCAGATGCTTCTGTTTGGTAATGTTTCTTTGCAAGTTTAACACCTGCTTTTAAATTTTTGGTATTCATATTATCAAATAAAATAGTATCAAATTTTAGACCTATTATTTTATTTAATTGCTCTAAATTATCGACTTCAACAGTAATTTTTTTTCCTCTTTTATTATTTATAGCTAGTGAGACTATCTCTCTTATATCTGAGCTAGCAATATGATTATCTTTAATTAAAAATTCGTCACTTAAATTAAATCTGTGATTAGTTCCTCCTCCTAATTTAACAGCATATTTTTGAATAACTCTATAATTTGGAATGGTTTTTCTTGTACAACAAATTTTACACTTTTTTCCAGCAAGTTTTACATACTGGTTTGTTTTAGTAGCTATGCCTGAAATATGAGATAAAAAATTTAAAGCAACTCTTTCAGCAATCAGTATTGATTTGGCTCTTCCTTTAATAATGGCAATTAAAGAATTTTTTTTTACATGCGAGCCATCTTTTTTTTTTATTATAAATTTAATTTTTTTATCAACTTGACTAAGGGTATATTTAACAAACAACAAACCGGCAACAACCGCTTTTTGATTTGATATTAATTTTGCTGTTATAATTCTATCTTTCTTTAATAAATTGGAAGTTATATCTCCATAGGGGTACAAGTCTTCTGTAAGAGCTAACTTAACTCTGTCTCTAATAAAAGATTTACTTAATTTTATTTTTGACACAAATGATTATCTACCGATAGCAACCATTTTTTCAACAGACAATCTTGCTTTATTTATTGTCTCTTGCTCCATAATGATCTCACCAGTTTCATTTTCTAAACAATCTAGAATTTTTGGAAGGGTTATTTTTTTCATATGGGGGCACATATTGCAGGGCCTAATAAACTCTACATTTGGATTCTCAACTTGAATGTTATCACTCATTGAACATTCAGTTACCATCATAACTTTTTTTGGTTGATTATCTCTAACATAATTAATCATTCCAGATGTTGATCCTGCAAAATCGCTAGCTTTGATCACATCAGGTGGACACTCAGGGTGGGCTATAATTTTAATACCGGGATTATTTTTCCGAATGTTAATAATTTCTTTTTCATTAAATTGGTCGTGCACAATACAAATACCTTTCCAAGAGATAATTTCAACATCTGTCTGAGAAGCTACATATTTTGCTAAGTAGTCGTCAGGTAAGAAAATTACTTTTTTAACACCTAAAGATTTTACTATTTTAACTGCGTTTGCTGATGTGCAACAAACATCTGTCTCTGCTTTTACATCTGCTGATGTATTAACATAAGAAACAACAGGAACTCCTGGATATTTTTCTTTAAGTAACCTTACATCTTTGCCAGTTACTGAAGATGATAATGAACATCCTGCTTTCATATCAGGCAATAAAACTTTTTTATTTGGGCTCATTAATTTTGCTGTTTCAGCCATAAAGTGAACTCCAGCCATTACAATTATATCTGCAGAAGTTTTTGATGCTTCAACTGCTAAAGCTAAAGAGTCAGCTGAAAAATCTGCTATGCCATGATATATTTCTGGAGTTTGATAATTATGTGCAAGAATAACAGCATTTTTCTCTTTTTTTAATTTGTTAATTTTATGAATGTATGGGGCATGCACTGACCATTCAATTTCAGGCATAACTTTTGAAATTTTTCTATATATTGAATCTGTTGCTTTTCTTACTTCTTGGTTAAAATCCATAATTAAATTTATCAATTTGAAACCTACTTGTCATTGATTTATTGTGGGTCAAAAGCGGCCATGCTGAAATTGGTAGACAGGCACGGTTGAGGGCCGTGTGGACCTTGTCCATGAGAGTTCGAGTCTCTCTGGCCGCACCAAATCCTAAATTTTAAGCCACTCAGGCACAAAAACTTTAAAAGATCCATTACTACCTTTAAATATTTGGTCTTTATCAAAATTTTTGTCTAAAAATTTAATTAATGCAAAGGGATAATCATCACTTATTAAAATTTTTCCAATTTCCACATCATTATTATAAATTTTTTCATCCTCAGATATTTTTCCATTAATTACTTTAATTGGTAACAATCTTTTTGAAAGTTTATTTTTTAATTTTATTCTTGCAGTGTTTTCCTGACCAATATAACATCCCTTTTTAAAGTCTATTCCATTAAGTTCCTCGAAATTACATTCGATTCCAAACAATTTATTTTGTAATTTATTTAAATTTCTTGGAACAATTCCTAATTTATGACTTTGAGTATAATAATTTTTAATTTCATCATTTTTTAGATCTAATTTTTTTAAAGATAAATAAAGTTTTTCTAAATTTATTATTAGTCTAGCCCCTAATTTTTTATTTCTTGGATCTAAAATAATTGGATCCTCTCTATATTTAAATGTATAACCTAAAATATCTTTTGAGCCTTCGAGCGACATATATTTTTCATACCCAAAGGATGCAATAACAAATTCGTTACTAAGATTTAAAATTTCTACTTTTGATCTAATTTTATATAGATTAAGTTGTTTAAAAATTTCTTCAGATTGATTTTTTTCGCAATCAATAAAGTAACCCATTTTGTGTTTTACTAAAATAAATTCATAAAGAAATTTTCCTTGTGGCGTTAATAAAGATGCGAAACAACTAGAATTTTCTGTAACTTTATCAATATTGTTGCTAATAAGATTTTGTAGAAAAACCTTTGCATCTTCACCATGAATATACATTATGGCTCTATCTTCTAATATGTAAACACTATTATTCATATTTGCATCATACTAGATTTTAATATAATTACCTTTTTTATAAATGTTAGATCTAATAATCAAAAATGGACAGTGTTACATAGACGGAAAGCTTAAAGAGGCAAATGTTTCTGTTAAAAATGGAAAAATTCTGGAGGTGGGTCAAATTACCGATCAAGCCAAAGACATTATAGATGCAAAAGGTTTAATAGTCTTGCCTGGCTGTATGGATACCCAAACTCACTTTAGAGAGCCAGGATCTACAGATACAGAAGATCTTCAATCTGGAAGCAGAGCAGCTATTGTTGGAGGTATAACAGCAGTATTTGAAATGCCCAACACAAATCCCCCAACATCAAACAAAAAAGAATTTCAGAAAAAATTAGACCTTGCAAAAAATAGAATGTATTGCAATTACGCTTTTTATTTTGGTGCAACAGCAGATAATGTTGATGAATTAGCAGATTTAAAAAATTTGAAGGGCTGTTGTGGTATAAAACTTTTCGCTGGTTCCTCTACAGGAAATCTTTTAGTTGCAAATGAAAAAGATATTGAAAAAGTATTTAAGAATAGCTCTAAAGTTGTAGCTGTTCATTCTGAAGATGAGGCAATTTTAAATATTAATAAAAAATTGATCAAGAAAGGTGATGTTCATTCTCACCCAATTTGGAGAAGTGAGGAGTGTGCAATTTCGTCAACAAGAAGAATTGTTCATATTGCAGAGCGATACAATAAAAAAGCACACATACTTCATATAAGCACCAAACAAGAAATAGATTTTTTATCTCAGCATAAAGGAAATATTACTTTTGAGATTACACCACAACATTTAACAATTTACGCACCAGATTGTTATAATAAACTTGGTACGTATGCTCAAATGAATCCTCCAATTAGAGACAAATCTCATTATGATAGATTATGGTACGCAATTAAAAATAATTATAATGATACGATAGGATCTGATCATGCGCCTCATTTAAAATCAAATAAAGATAAAGAATACCCAAATTCACCATCAGGAATGCCCGGTGTTCAAACTTTACTGCCAGTTATGTTAAACCATGTAAATGAAGGAAGTTTAACTCTTAGTCAGTTGATAAATTTTGTTTGTGAAAATCCGGTTAAAATTTTTGGAATAAAAAATAAAGGATTTATAAAAAAAGGATTTGATGCAGATTTTACTCTAGTAGACATGAATAAAAAAATTGTCATAAAAAACGAAAATATAGAGAGTAAATGTGGGTGGTCCCCTTTTAATGACTTTGAGTTTAAAGGTACACCTGTTTCAACAATTATTGCAGGAAAAGTTAAAATGCAAAATGGAAAAATAATTGGAGATCCTGAAGGTAATCCTTTAGAGTTTGATTAAAAAGATATTCATCGTATTGAAATGACAAATACTAATAATGGACCTTTGGCCTCAATTATTATTACCAATTATAATAAATCAAATTATTTAATAAAATCTGTTAAATCTTGTTTAATACAAAATTATCAAAATAAAGAGATAATATTTTTTGATGATAAATCGAATGATGACTCTTTAGAAAAAATTAAAAGTTTTAAAAAAAAAAATAAATATAATTTTAAAATAATTTCAAATTTTAATAAAAAAAAAGATTTTGCAACATTTAACCATATTTCGGCAATAAAAAAATGTCTAAACATAGCAAAAGGAAAATATATTTTTCTATTAGACTCCGATGACTATTTTTATAAAACTAAAATCAGAGAAATAATCAAAATTTTCGAAAAAAATAAATCACAAAAATATATTTTAGACCAACCAATACTTAAATTTCGAAAAAAACTTATAAAAAAAAAATTTAAATATAGAATATTGAAAAATAAATGGCCCAAATTCCCTCCAACAAGTTGCATGTGTTTTGAAAAAAAAACTTTAAAAAGTGTTTTAAATAAAATTAGTATGAAAAAATTTTCAAATTTGGCAATAGATTTTCGTTTAGCAGTTTATTATTCATTAATATTAAAAAAATTTTATATTCATGATGCACATTTAACCTATTATAGACAACTTGAAGAAAGCATGGATAGTAAATATATTAAATATAGATCTAAAGAGTGGTGGAGACGTAGGAAAGAAGCATTTGAATTCTTAAATTTTGTATTAAAAAAAAATAAATATCCAATTAATAAAAGTTTTGATTTACTTGTTACAAAAATCTTTAATAAAATTTTGAGTATATGAATTGTGCTATTATAGGATCTACTAAAATTGCAGAAGTACATGCGGAACAATTTATTAAAAATGGTGTTAAAGAAATTACCGTTATTAGTCGATCTGTAAAAAAAAGAAAAAAAATGATTTCTAATATTAAGAAAAAAATTTCAAAAAAAGTTTTATTTTTTCATTCAGATATTAAGATTTTAAAAAAAAATACATATAAGTTTATTTGTATTTGTTCTAAGACAGAAATTCATGACAAACATTTGATGTATGCTTCAAAATTTCAATCTATAATCATTATAGAGAAACCAATAATTTCACTTTTAAAATTTAAATATAGATATAAAAGTTTTTTAACTAATATATTTAAAAAAAATAAAAAAATAGTTGTTTGTTATCCTTATTTTTATTTAGCAAAAAGATTTAAAAAATTTTGCAACTCAACTCAAAAAATTGAAAAATTAAATTTTGAGTTTCAGACTGGTGGAAAAGCAACATCTAAAAAAATTTTTATAAATTTAATGCCTCATGCACTTTCTTTTTTACATATTTTTTTAAACAAAAAATTTATAAAACAAAAAATAAAAATAACCAATTTAGTAGTAAAAAAAAATTCTTGGCAAAGCTCTTTTCAAATTGGAAAAATGACAATCAATTTGATTTTTAAAGAAAATTATAAACAAAAAACTAGCTTAAAATTAACTGTAGATGATTTGATATTAATAAGGAAAACTAAAATAAAAAAAAGTAAATTCATTAATTATATTCACAATAATAAAACAAATAAAAATAAAGAAATAAGTAATCCCATGGAAGAATTCTATAAAGACTTAATGAGAAATAAAAATAATAGAAAATTTTTTCTTAACAATAGAAATTTTACACTTGATATGATGAAAAAAAGTTATTTTTTTCTTAATTAGTTTTTTTTAGAATATTTCTTATTTTTCTATAAGCTAAAGGAGCTGCATCTAATTTTCCACATAAAACACTCAAAGTTTTATTGTTTCGTTTGACTAGTGAGACTCTTTCACTAAACTTGTCATTTAAAACTTTTACTTTGGGTGCCAAAATTAACCCTTTACTAATAATTTTTATCTTATTATCAAAAAATTTTTTTGAATGATTTATAATTTTTTTTTCAATATTTTTTTTGTTTTTATTAGCAAATTGCATATGCTTGCTAAAACTTGTTAATTTTCTAAATTTTCTAATAGGCGTATATTTTACACTAGAGATAGAAGCTTCTTTATCATTCCTAGGATATAATGAAACAAAAGGGCCATCCATTATTGTAATAGCAGTATCTTTTAATGTATTTTTAATTTTAACCATTCCAGCAATTTCATATTTAATTTGATATTTTTTTTTAAGACCTAAATTTGGATTGGTATAAGTAGTGTTGATAATGTAATCAAATTTTTTAGTATTATTGTTAATATCTAAAATTTCTCCAGAATTAGAATTTATTTTTTTAATTTCATTTTTGAAATTTATTTTACATTTTTTTTTGACAAATTTTTTAAGATAAGGAATTAATTTATCAAGTAAAATTACTTGTTCATTCGTATTTATTGCACCTTGATATAATTTTGAATTTTTAAGTGATTTAATTTCTTTTAAATCAACTTCTCTAAATTTTATTTTAAGTTTTTTAAATATTTTTATATAAGTAGAAAATTTAACTATACTATTTTTATGTATTAGATAGATGTTTTTTTTTGGCTTAGAAATAAAATTCTTAAATTCTTTAACAAAAATTTTTGAACCCTCTTGAGTCTGCTTGATTGTCGGGAATGATCTAGGATAATGAAAACCAAGATGAAGTCTGTATTGGTTGTTTTTTCCTGCCTCAGTTAAAAGATCAGTATTTTTTTCGTAAATTTCGACTCGTATACTTTTAAAATTTTCATTAATTTTCTTTGCAATATAACAACCATAAAAACCACCACCAATAATGCAAATCGTTTTCTTTTTTGGTAATTTCATTAAAATACTGTCTTGGTAAATGTATTTACCAAAATAACTCCAATTATTATTAAGAATAATCCTAAAATAGCCTGCCAAGTTAAAGTTTGTTTAAAAAATATATATCCTAAAATAGCAATTGTAAAAATTCCAAGCCCACTCCAAGTAGCGTAAACTATTGCGATAGGTAATTTGTTAACTACGAAAGTTAAAAGATAAAATGCAATTAAATAAAATGTTGCTAGAGCAACAGTTGGAATGAGTTTAGTAAAATTTTGTGAGATTGGCAGCAACATTGTACCAACCACTTCACAAAATATTGCACCAAATAAAAATATGTAAGTTTTAACCATTATTTAAGATTTTGTGCTTAATAAGATCGTCCTTTATTTCAGTTAAAATTGCCGGATCATCTATTGTCGGTGGCACCTTGTATTCTACTTTATCTGCTATTTTTCTAATAGTTCCTCTTAAAATTTTTCCAGATCTTGTTTTGGGCAATCTTTTAATCACAATTACTACTTTAAATGCAGCAACTGGACCAATTTTATCTCTAACCATTTTCACACATTCTTTTGATATTGTATCATTATCTTTATCAACACCTGATTTCAGAACCACTAAACCTATTGGTAACTGACCTTTTAATTTGTCAGCGATACCAAGCACTGCACACTCAGCAACAGATTGATGTTCAGATAGAACTTCTTCAATTGCGCCTGTTGATAACCTGTGACCCGCAACATTAATAATGTCGTCAGTTCTAGACATTATCCAAATATAACCATCTTCATCAATATGACCTGCATCATATGTTTGATAATATCCTTTGTAATTTGACATATAGTTTTCTTTATATCTTTGATCTGCATTCCATAATGTAGGAAAAGTTCCAGGGGGAAGAGGAAGTTTAACTACTATATCTCCCATTTCGTTTGGCTTAGCCAAAGATTGATCTGGTTTAATTATTTTTACGTCATACCCAGGAACTGCTTTGCAGGCTGAACCATATTTAGTTTGCATCATTTCAATTCCAGTACAGTTTGAACTAATCGCCCAACTGGTTTCAGTTTGCCACCAATGATCTATAACTGGAACCTTCAGTAAATTTTCTGCCCATTTAATTGTATCTGGATCTGCTCTTTCTCCCGCAAGAAATAAACTTTCGAAACTGCTTAAATCATATTTTGAAAAAAATTTACCATCAGGATCCTCTTTCTTTATTGCTCTAAACGCAGTCGGAGCAGTAAATAATGATTTAACTTTATAGTCAGAAATAATTTTCCAAAAAGCTCCAGCATCTGGGGTTCCTACTGGCTTACCTTCAAATAAAACTGTAGTACATCCTTTAAACAAAGGGGCGTAAACAATATAAGAATGTCCCACAATCCAACCAATGTCACTTGCCGACCACCAAATATCATTCATATCAATGTTGTAGATATTTTTCATTGTCCACTTAAGAGCAACAATGTGTCCTCCAATATCTCTTACAATACCCTTTGGAGTTCCAGTTGTCCCAGATGTATATAATATGTAAGCAAAGTCATTAGATTTCATCTCTACACAATCGACATTCTTTGCATTAGAGATTACCTCATCCCAACTTATCTCATTTGGTTTATTCAATACAACTTCATTACCAGTTCTTTGGAATAAGATAATCTTTTCAATTTTATGATTAGCTATTTTAATTGCCTCATCTACTAAAGGTTTATATTCAACAGTTTTACCAGGCTCAAAACCACAAGATGCTGTAACTAATATTTTAGCTTTACTATCATCAATCCTGCTTGCAAGTTCATTAGAAGCAAATCCTCCAAATACCACTGAGTGAATAGCTCCAATTCTAGCACATGCTAGCATAGCTATAACTGCCTCAGGGATCATTGGCATATAAATAATTACTCGATCCCCTTTTTTCGTTCCTTGGGTTTGCAATGCGCCTGCAAATTTAGCAACCTTTGATTTTAATTCGTTATATGTAAATTGACTTTTGTTGCTTGTAATAGGGCTATCATAAATTAGTGCTGTTTTATTTCCTCTACCTTGATCGATATGGATATCCAAAGCATTGTAACAAGTATTAGTTACGCCATCCTCAAACCATTTGTAGAAAGGTGGGTTTGATTTGTTTAAAATTTTAGTAGGTTTTTTAAACCAAAAAATATCATTAGACGCTTCTTGCCAAAATTTTTCTGGATTGTTGATAGAATTTTCGTAAATTTTTTTTAATTTTTCAGACATTTCAAATTTTGATTCGATAACGTTCTTTTTTTGATTTTTAACCTAAAGATTGTATTTAATTTTAAAAAACCAGTAAAATCAATGCTTATTAATGTCGATTTTGTCTTCTATAAACTCCGAATATTTGGTATTTAACGCACAACTTTGGCTTAGGGAAGCTTAAGCCTAGTTTATATAAACTAAACAAATAAAAACTAACTAAAGAGGGAGTTTTTTTATGAAAAAACTTAAACTGTTTGCTCTTACAGCTGTAGCCCTAATTGGTGTTACAGGTGTTGCAAATGCAGCAACTGCTATGTTAGCTCAAGATGACTTTGTTGGAATTTCTTTCTGGGTAATTTCAATGGGTATGTTGGCTGCTACAGCATTTTTCTTTATGGAAAGAAATACTGTTGCTCCTGGTTGGAAAACATCAGTAACAGTTGCAGGTCTTGTAACTGGTATTGCATTTATCCACTACATGTACATGAGAGATGTATGGGTAAGCACTGGTGATTCACCAACTGTATATAGATATATTGACTGGTTAATTACAGTTCCATTACAGATGATAGAATTCTACTTAATTCTAGCAGCTATAAGAAAAGCTAATTCTGGAATGTTCTGGAGACTATTAATTGGTTCATTAGTAATGTTAATCGGTGGATATTTAGGAGAGGCTGGATACATCAACGCTACACTTGGTTTTATAATCGGTATGGCTGGTTGGGTATACATTCTTTATGAAATATTCTCTGGTGAAGCAGGTAAAGCTGCTGCTAAGAGTGGAAACAAAGCTCTTGTAACTGCTTTCAGTGCTATGAGAATGATTGTTACTGTAGGTTGGGCTATTTACCCATTAGGTTATGTATTTGGTTACTTAACAGGTGGTGTAGATGCTAACTCGCTTAACGTCGTTTACAACTTAGCTGACTTTATAAACAAAATTGCATTTGGTCTAGTAATCTGGGCTGCTGCAGTAAGTTCAGCTGGCGCAAGAAGCAGATAATTACTATTTAAATTATATTTATAGGGCGAGTATGTTTTTACATACTTGCCCTATTTTTTTTACTACTTATATATCTACTTTAAATGCCTAAGATTACATATATTACCCATGACAATAAAAATCACACGATCGAAGTTCAAAATGGCCTTTCAGTTATGGAAGGCGCAGTGCAAAATGATATTCCGGGTATAGATGCTGACTGTGGAGGTGGTATGGCTTGTGCGACATGTCACATATATATAAAAGATGAGTGGTTTGATAAACTTCCTGCTAAAGAGGATGGAGAAGAAGACATGTTAGATATGGCATACGAACCAAAAAAAAATAGTAGGTTGAGTTGCCAAATAATAGTTTCTGATGAACTTGATGGCCTTATAGTAAATATTCCATCAAAACAAGGATAAGATGAATAAAACAGATGCACTAATTATTGGAGCAGGACCTACAGGTCTTTTTACAGCACACCAGTTAAAACTAATTGGACTTGATTGTGAAATAGTTGATAACTTAGATAAAATCGGTGGTCAATGTATTGAGCTTTATCCAGATAAACCAATTTATGATATTCCTGCAGTACCTGAGTGCACAGGCGAAGAATTGACCAATAATTTAATTAATCAATTAAAACCTTTTGATATTAAATTTCATTTAAATGAAAGAGTTGATGAGATAAAAAAAGAAAATGATAATTGGTTTGTTAAAACTAATAATGGATCAGAATTTTTAACACCTAATGTAATAATAGCTGGGGGTGTGGGTTCTTTTGAGCCAAGAAAATTTCCTGTAAAAGAGTGTGAAAATTATGAAAACAAATCATTATTTTATTCTGTAAAAAACAAAAAGATATTTGAAGGAAAAACAGTATCAATATTTGGTGGTGGAGATAGTGCACTAGATTGGGCTGTTGAATTATCTAACAATTCAACAGTAAATTTGATCCATAGAAGAGATGATTTTAGAGGCGCACAAGCAACTGTTGATAAGGTGATGAGCCTAGCAAAAGATGGTAAAATTAATCTTTTTACTAAGTATCAAATGGCCTCGATAAAAGGGAACAATGAGTTAGAAAGCATAGATATTAAAAATGATGACAAAGAAATTAAAACTTTGAAAACAGATTATGTGCTTGGATTTTTTGGACTAATCATGCAATTGGGTCCTATAGCAAACTGGGGTTTAAATATTAATAAAAAAACAGTCGAAGTTGATACTGAAAAATTTGAGACCAATCAAAAAGGTATTTATGCTGTAGGTGACATATGCAATTACCCTGGCAAGTTAAAATTAATTTTGTCGGGTTTTCATGAAGGTGCATTAGCTGCAAGAGCATGTTTTAAATTAGCAAGACCTAACGAAAAATATAGATTTGAATTTACAACTTCATCTAAAACTATAAAGGACCGTTTAGGTGTAAAAGGTGATTGAACTTTTCTCAGCTAATACTCCTAACGGAAAAAAAATAAGTATAATGCTGGAGGAAATTTGTTACAAATTTAAAGTAACAAAGATTGATTTAGATAAAGGTGAACAGTTTCAAGAAGATTTTAAAAGAATAAGTCCTTTAAGTAAAATTCCTGTAATTATTGATCATAAAAAAAATAAAACTATTTTTGAGTCAGGCGCAATTTTAATTTATTTGGCAGAAGACAGTGGAAAATTTTATAATATCAAAGATAGAATAGAGATAAATCAGTGGTTAATGGCTCAAATGGGATACGTTGGACCAATGTTGGGACAACATCATCAGTTTCATCATTATAATCCTGGTAAGAGTAAATTTGGAGAGGAAAGATATTTTAGAATTTCAGAGAGAATTTATAAAGAACTTGATGAAAGATTAGCTGTATCAAATTTTTTGGCAGGTAATGATTATACTATTGCAGATATTGCAACTTTCCCTTGGATCGCAAGACATGAATGGCATGATATTGGACTTTCAAAATTTAAAAATCTCACAAGGTGGTATAAAAAAATATCTATGCGGGAGGCAGTAATCAAAGGTTTTTCATTTATAAATGAAAATGATTTACCTCCTAAACCTTAATTAGCTCATTGAATTTAATAATCTCATCAATGAAACTATTATCCCATGGCCTGAAAATTCAATTGCAAGAATTATAATAATTATTAAAATAAGTTTTTTATTCATCTAGTAAATACAAATAGTAATAAAAGTATCCAAAAAAAAGCATAATAAAAATAAATATATTTTTTTGTAAAATTGTATGTGATTGGGTTGTGAATAGTCCTTTTTTTTTTTCTTTTTTTCATTTTAGTCATCAGCGTGAACTTTCTCATCTTTTTCATGTTTTTCTTGAGCTGCAATAGTATATTTTGCAACAGGTCTGGCCATTAATCTTTTTAGACCTATAGGCTCAGCTGTATCTAAACAATACCCATAAGTTTCATCTTTGATTCTAATTAAAGCTTTATCAATCTCAGAAATTAATTTTATCTGTCTATTTATTGCTTTCATCTCAACATTTTTATCCGTATAGGAGCTAGCTTGATCTACAATATCAGCAGAGATGCTATTATCATCCATACTCCCATTGTATAAAGCTTCATTATTTGCTTTCACTAACTCTCTCCTCCATTCTTGTAGTTTAATTCTGAAATATAATTTATGTTTTTCGCACATATATTTTTCAGTTTCTTTTGGTATATAAGTTTTTGAGATTTTTATGGAGGCTTTCAATACCTCTTTTGTCTTACTTATTTTTTTCTTTTTTACCTTAGTAATTTTTTTTTTTGTTTTTACGGCTTTAGGCATGTTTTAAATATGATAGCGGGGGAGTATATTCAGCAAAATAATAGTGTCAACAAAGCTTAATTAATGTATTTGTTAAATTATGTATGTTTTTAAAAGAAATATTAACAATTTATTTATTATTTTTATTATATCACATTTAATTATTTGGACTTTAGTTCCAACCTTAACAAACCAAAATCTTCCTTTAGACACAATTGAGGCTTTAGCATGGGGTAGTAATTTAGACTGGGGATTTAATAAACACCCACCTGCAAGTGCTTTTTTCACGGAAGTTTTCTTTAAAATATTTGGTCCTAAAGATTGGGTTTATTATTTATTAAGTCAAATTTTTGTAATTTGTTCATTTTACTTTGTATTT
>CACORI010000022.1 GCA_902629585.1 uncultured Pelagibacteraceae bacterium
TGTACATTCAGACAAGGGTATCGAGACCCATAGAAGTGCTATAGGAGAAAGTTTAGTTACTCCAAATAGAAACATTTATATCAGAAATAATATGCCGACAATGTCTGACGCACAAATAGGAGATAGAAAAAATTGGAAAGTTTCTATAGAAGGAGTAAAGAATCCTAAAACTTTTACATTGGCCCAACTACAAAAATTAGGCCACGAAACAATGGCAACCATTTTACAGTGTTCAGGAAATGGAAGAGGATTTTTTGAACATAAGCCTAGAGGATCGCAATGGAAAACAGGTGCAGCAGCGTGTGTCCTTTGGACTGGAGTTCCAATGAAAACAGTTGTTGATGCTTGTGGAGGTATTAGTGGTGGAGCTGTATATATGACCTCCGAAGGAGTCGATCACAAACCAACTGGTTTAGATCCAAAAAAAGCAATGATAGCTAGATCAGTTCCTAAAAAAGTTTTCAAAGATGCTATGCTTGCGTGGGAAATGAATGGAGTTCCATTACCTAATGCACATGGTGGACCACTAAGAATGGTTACACCAGGATATTTTGGAATAAACAACGTAAAGCATTTAGGAAAAGTAGCTTTTACTGCTGAACAATCATCAGTTAAGTATATGAAATCAAGCTATAGAATTTCACCTATTGGAAAAAAAGGATCTCAATATCCATCATGCTGGGAAATGCCTGTGAAATCATGGATAACAAGACCTACAGATGAGACTGGGACTGTAAAAGCAGGAAAAGTTCAAATAGTTGGTGTGGCTATGGGAGGCACAAAAAAAGTAAGAAGTGTCAAGGTATCAATTGATGGTGGCAATAGCTGGAAAAAAGCAAAATTTATTGGACCAAATCTTGGCAAGTTTGCTTGGAGACAGTTTGTTCTTGAAACAACTTTAAGTGCCGGAACATATAATCTCGCCAGTTTAGCTTCTAATGGCTCTAATAAACAACCAGAATTAAGAATGGAGAATAGGAGAGGCTACGCTCATAATGGATGGAAAGACCATAGCGTAAACATTACTGTAGTATAGAAGACAAAAAAAGCTTAAAATGAATTAATGAAAATTTCAAAATTTTTATTAATTTTTAATCTTTGTTTTTTATTTATTTTTCACAAATCATTTGCTGATGAAGCAAAGATGGCAAAAGGTTTAGAGATTTTCAATGAAACCGCTGGATGTGCTGCATGTCATGTTCTAAAAGCAGCAGGATCCATGGGAAATATTGGACCTAACTTAGATATGGTATCAAACATATCTAAAGAGTCAGTAATGGATATTGTAACTAATGGTCTTGGCGTGATGCCTGCATTTGGGGAAGATCAGATAATCTCCAAAGAAGAAATAGATATTGTTTCGTCCTATGTAGCTAATGTTGCGGGTAAATAAAATTTGTTTGATGCTTTAACTTCCAGCTGTCTCTGCTGGAAGCTAAATAAACTTAACCTGCAGGCTTATAACCAGCCATTGATTTTGCAGCTTGTGCAGCAGCTTTATTCATATCCATTTCTTCTAAGATAATCATATTTTCTACTGTACCACTAGCCTCAACAGCTAATTTTACACCAGCGAAATTTTCAAATGGCATATCACCAGATGTCACTGCACAAAAGTCATATTGACCTCTTGTGATTGCAAAAGATTCTAGCTTCCCCCCAGCTGACTCGGTCAACGCTTTAACTGCAGCTGACCTATCTTGAGAAGGATCTTTAATAAAACCCTGAAAAGCTTTTGCCGTATAATTACCCATTACAAAGTATCTTGCCATGTAACCTCCTTTTTATTTTTATATTGTATCATTGTTCTAGAATTATTTAATGTGCAAAAATTACATAGTAGACACAAGTTATAGTAATGTTAGATTAAAATATGTACGAAAAATTTGGTCAATTTATTGATGGAAAATGGTGTCAATCTTCAGATAAATCAACTTATGAGGTAATAAATCCCGCTACTGAAGAAGTACTAGGACATGCTTCAAAAGCAACTTCTGAGGATATTGATAATGCCTTAAAGTCTGCAGAAAGAGGCTTGCAAGTTTGGAAAAAAACACCACCCTGGCAAAGATCTTATATAATTAGAAAAATTGCAGATAAGATGAGGGAGAAACAAGATATCCTAGCTAAATGGATGACACTTGAAGTTGGTAAGCCTTTTTCTGAGGCAAAAGGAGAAATTGGAGGAGCTGCAGATATTTTTGAGTGGAATGCAGAAGAAACAAAAAGAATTTACGGTCAAACTATCGAAAGTAGATTTGAGGATACAAGAGTGCATGTCTATTACCAACCAGTAGGTGTAGTTGCTGCCTTAACGCCTTGGAATTTTCCAGCTGTTTTATCAGCCAGAAAAATTTCAACTGCGTTAGCTGCTGGTTGTTCCGTTATTATCAAACCAGATATAATTACCCCTGGTGTAGTGATGCAAATGGTAGATATTTGTAAAGAATGTGGTGTTCCGCCGGGTGTAGTAAATTTACTATCAGGTGATCCACCAAGTATTGCACAGCAATTAATATCATCTGATATCATTAAAAAGATTTCAATCACCGGATCATCCAGAGTTGGAAAATTAATTTTAAAACAAGCTGCAGACAAAGTGCAAAGAGTAACAATGGAACTTTCAGGTCATTCACCATTCATAGTTTTTGATGATGCTGATATTAAAAAGGCTGCTGATATAGCAATTGCTGCAAAGTTTAGAAATAATGGACAAGTATGCATTTCACCAAATAGGTTTTATATACATGAAAAAAAAAAAGATGAATTTGTTGATCTTTTTATTGATAGAACAAAAAAATTAAAAATTGGAAATGGTATGGATCCAGAAACTCAATTAGGTCCCTTAACAACAGAAAAACGGTTAAAAGAAGTTGAAGAATTAGTTGAAAAAACAAAAAAAGAGGGAGCAAAAGTTTTATTAGGTGGAAAGAGACCTTCTGGTTTTAATAAAGGATTTTATTATGAGCCAACTATTTTTGATAATGTAAAAGATGATTTTACAATTATGAAACAAGAGCCATTTGGTCCTTTGGTCCCCATGTTGTCTTTTAAATCATTTGATGAAGTCATAAAAAGAGCCAACAATCATGAATTAGGTTTGTGTAGTTATGTTTGCACAAATTCTATGGAAAAAGCACATTTAGCTTCAGAGCAATTAGAGACAGGATCTGTTGCGGTTAATACAGGAGTTGTCGCTGTCGCAGAGGCTCCATTTGGTGGAATAAAACAAAGTGGATATGGAAGAGAAGGTGGGTCAAGTGCAATCAAAGATTATTTAAATGTGAAATATACTCATTTAGGTATTAAGGGTTAAATGAAACTACTTAGATTGGGAGATAAGGGGAAAGAAAAACCATCAATAATTGACAACGATGGTAACTACCGAGATTTATCAAAAGTTATTAATGAATTAAATCCACAAACTTTAAATTTTCAAACACTTAAAAAAATTAAAAACACAAATATATATAATTTACCTAAACTAGATAGAAACTTAAGAATAGGAGCTTGTATTTCCAATCCATCAAAGTTTATAGGAATAGGATTAAATTTTTCAGATCACGCTGCAGAAACAGGAGCAAAACCACCATCTGAACCAATTATTTTTATGAAAGCAACAAGTTCAATTAATGGACCAAATGATGATATTGAGCTTAAACCAAATTCCCAAAAATTAGATTGGGAAGTTGAATTAGGAGTTATAATTGGAAATTTAGCAAAAAATATCAATAAAGAAAAATCTCAGGATCACATTCTAGGTTACTGTTTAGTAAATGATGTAAGTGAAAGAGAATGGCAAACTGAAGGAACTGGTCAATGGGTTAAAGGAAAATCCCATGATACTTATGGACCTATTGGACCATATTTAGTTACTAAGGATGAAATTAAAGACTTTAAAAACTTAAATATGACATTGGATTTAAATGATCAAAGAATGCAAACAGGCAATACTAAAACTATGATTTTCGATGTTAATGAAATAGTATCCTATGTTAGCAAATTTATGACTTTGAATCCTGGGGATATAATTACCACAGGTACTCCCCCAGGTGTTGGGATGGGCAAAAAACCTCAATTATTTCTTAAAGATGGAGATAGATTAAATTTAAAAATAGATAATTTAGGAGAGCAAAATTCAAAAGTAGTAACAATATAGTTTTTTTTAAAATGAAAAAGAGTTTACTTAATTAAATGCAAAAAAGAGATCTTTATTATGAGAGAATACCTACTAAACTTTTAAGAGAGGATGTTAGATATTTAGGAAATATCCTTGGAAAAGTCATAAAAGCACAAGAAGGTCAAAAATTTTTTGAGTTAGTTGAAAAAGTCAGAAAGTTATCAAAAGCAAACAAAACAAGTCTTAATATTAATCAAACTAACAGGAAGGTTATCAGAGCTATTAAAAACTTAAGTCCCAAAAATACTTTTAAATTAACAAGAGCCTTCACTCATTTTATGAATTTCATAAACTTAGCTGAATTAATTGATGCATCTAGAAGTTTGAATGAATATGAAAATAGTAAAAAAAAAATTGCCAATAATAATTTATTTATTGAAGAGATTTTTGAAGATCTTTTTAATAATAAAGAAATTTCAGAAAATAGAATTTATGATACAGCAAAAAATCTAAATATTGGAATTGTTCTCACTGCTCATCCCACAGAGGTAAAAAGGAGAACTTTAATTCAAAAGTATCATAAAATTATTGAAATACTTGAACAAAGAGATCTATTAAAAATATATCCATCAAAATTAAAAATTTTAGACAAAAAGCTTTTTGATGAGCTTACTATTATTTGGAATACAGATGATTTAAAAAGAATTAAACCCTCACCTTTTGATGAGGCTCGTTGGGGTCTTGCAATTATTGAGGATAGTTTATGGGATACAATTCCAAAAGTTTATAGAAGGCTCAATTCAATATTTGTTCAAAATATGGATAAAAGTTTACCAAAAAATTTTAATCCAATTCAATTTGGTTCATGGATGGGTGGTGATAGAGATGGAAATCCTAATGTAACAGCAAAAGTCACCCAAGAGGTAATTTTATTATCTAGATGGGAAGCAGCTAAATTATACGAAAAAGCTTTAACCAAAATAATTAGATCTTATTCGATGGAAAAATGTTCAAAAAAAATATTAAAAGTAGTAGGTAAGTCTTATGAGCCTTATCGAGTTTATCTAAGACCTTTAAGAGATAAAATGAGGTTAACTCATAGATCAATTGAACAATACTTAGTTCATAAAAAACCACTAGATTATAAAAAGCTACTTAATTCTAGAGAAGAAATATTAAAACCCCTAAGAGTTGTAAGAGAGTCTTTAGAACAGAATCAAAATGAAAATATTGCTAGTGGTGAACTACTTGATTTAATGAGAAGAGCTAAATGTTTTGGAATTAACTTAGCGAGATTAGATATAAGACAAGAGTCTTCAAGACATAGTCAATTAATCAGCGAATTTGTTAAGAATAAATATAATAAAGATTATTTAAAATTAAGTGAAAAAGAAAAAATTAAATTTTTAAAATCTCAAATTGTTTCAAAAAAAAATAAAATTAATAATTTCAAATTTAGAAATAAAGAAAACAAAGAGGTTTGGTCAACTTTTAATATACTTTCAAATGAACCACCTGAATGCCTAGGAGCTTATGTAATATCTATGACAACATCTGCTTCTGACATATTATCTGTTTCTTTTTTACAAAAAGAAGCAAATATTAAAAATAGACTAAGAGTAGTGCCTTTATTCGAGACTCTAGATGATTTGATTAATGCAAAAAAAATTATGGAAAATTTATTTTCACAAAAATGGTATAGAAAACTAATAAAAAATAATCAAGAAGTTATGATTGGATATTCGGACTCAAGTAAAGATGCTGGTAAAATTTGCGCAAGTTGGCATCAATATAAGGCACAAGAAGAAATAATTAAATTAGGAAAAAAATTCAACATTAATATTACTTTTTTTCATGGTCGAGGTGGATCAGCTGGGAGAGGTGGAGGCCCTATTCAAGCTACATTAAGATCACAGCCTCCCAAATCTGTTAATGGACAAATAAGAATTACTGATCAAGGAGAAGTAATACAACAAAAATATGGATACGAACCCTTAGCAAAATATAATTTATGTAGTTATATTGGAGCCGTAACTGAAGCTACATTGAATCCTCCTCCTATTCCAAAAAAAAATTGGAGAATGCTTATTGAAAAAATGTCTGAGGTTTCAAAGAATTCTTACAGAAAAAATATTAATCAAAGTTCGGACTTTATTAAATACTTTAAAACTGTAACACCACATAAAGCACTTGGCAAACTTTCTATAGGATCAAGACCATCAAAAAGAAAAAATGTTGATAACATAAAGAGCTTGAGAGCAATACCATGGGTTTTTGCTTGGACTCAGATTAGGTTAATGCTACCAGCTTGGCTTGGTAGTGCAGAAGCATTGAGATATTCATATATTAAAAAATTTAGAAAAACTTTGTATGATATGGAGAGGAATTGGCCATTTTTTAATTCAATGTTAGATATGCTTGATATGGTGATATCGAAAGCTGACCCTGAGATTTCAAAAATATATGAGGAATATTTAGCAGATGAAAGCTTAAAAAGAGTAGGAAAAAAATTAAGGTTTCAATTTGAGGTAATCAAACAGTTAAATAAGAAAATAACTCCAAAAGAAATAATTAATTCTAGAAAACCTTTTAGAACATCTGTTATTGTAAGAAATATATATTCTGAAGTTTTAAATATTATTCAGCCAATAGTTATTAATAAATTAAAAAATAACAAGGGTACTGAAAATAAAAAATATTTAAATGATGCATTATTAACTTCAATAGCTGGTATATCTGCAGCAATGAAAAATACTGGTTGATGATTGAATTTATATTAGCTTTCACTGCAGGACTAATAAGTTTTTTATCTCCTTGTGTTTTGCCTCTTATACCTGGTTATATCTCCTTCGTATCTGGACAGTCCTTTCAGGATTTATTGACAAAAAAAAAAATTAATTTATTTCCATTAATTTTATTTTGTTTTGGTTTTTCAACTGTGTTTATAACTTTTGGAGCTACCGCATCCTTTTTAGGACAAATTTTATTACAAAATTCCCAAGCACTAAGGATCTTAGCTGGAATTATAATAATTATTTTTTCACTTCAATTAGTTGGAGTTATAAATATAAGTTATCTAAATTTCGAAAAAAGGTTAGAGGCGAAGAAAACACAAAGTTTTATCTTCCCATATATCATTGGATTAGCATTTGGATTTGGTTGGACACCTTGCATTGGACCGATCTTAGGATCAATTTTAGCTTTAGCGGCAATTGAAGAAACATTAGCGAGGGCTGTTTCTTTATTAATTTTTTATTCTTTAGGATTAGCTATACCATTCATTCTTTCAGGTTATTTAATACAAAAATTTTTGTTGTTTTCAAAAAATTTTAAGAAAAATATAAATTTTATATCTAAATTTGGAGGAATAATTCTATTAATCACGGGTATTTTGATATTAACCGACCAATTGCAAGCAGTTGGTTTTTATTTAATTGAAATCTTTCCCTTTATGCAAGATTTCGGTTAAAAGTATTTAATGATAATTTATCAAATTGATTCAAGTGCTAGAAAAAAAGGCTCTACATCCAGAGCTTTAGCAAAAAAATTATTAGAAAAGATTAAGAAACCTGAAGATGAAGTAATTTATAGAGATTTAGATGATGAAATGCTTTTTGTTAGTGGTTTAACTGAGTCAGGGATGAAAATTGATGAAAAAGAACAGACAGATCAACATAAAAAAATGTTCGAATTATCAAACAAGCTTGTTAAAGAACTTAAAGAGAGTGATGTTATTATTATCTCTGCTCCAATTTATAATTATGGTCCACCAGCAACTTTGAAAGCATGGTCTGACTTAGCGGCTAGAGTGGATGAAACTTTTAGATTTAAACCTAATGGAAGAAGAGAAGGGCTGTTAAAAAATAAAAGAGCTTATCTTGTAATCACTTCTGGGGGCACAAAATTAAACAGCAATGAAGATTTTCTCACACCTTGGTTAAAATTTATTTTAAATTTTTTTGGTATAGAAAAAGTTGATGTGATTAGCGCTGACCAAATGGCTTTAGATTATGAAAAGTCAATAAAAGATGCTGAAGAACAAATTAAAAATATTTCTTAAAGATTAAATTTTCTTTTCAAATGTTTAAGCTTTCCTTCGGTACTATCATAATCAATATAACAACCTTGTAGAAAACGTTTTCCCTCATTGGCATCATAAGTAGTTCTACCATGTAGCAATCTATGATTATCCATCATCAATAAATCACCAGGTGAAAGCTTAAATTCAATCCTAAACTCATCAGAATTATATAGTTCGGATATTTTTTTTCTAGCAGCATAATATAAATCTAGTTTGTCTTTATCCATTAATGGTACGAAATCTAATCTTGGACTAAATCTAACTTGCTTAAAATTATCATTCTCATCTAATTGTATCATCTCTGCCCAATCCTCCAGAACAACACTATGATCAATAAATTGAAACCTTACTTTAATCTCCGTAAGAATTTTATAATAATCTGGAAAACTTTTTTTTAGTTTTTCTGTAACAGTAAATCCATCTACTAATGTTGAATGACCACCAGAAACCTCATTTTCTATACAATGCAACATTTGTATACATGGTACAGGATTACGATATGGATTATCTGTATGAGGTGCCAAAGGCAATGAAGTATAAGCTAAATCATTAGGATTTGGTTTAGATTTTACATTAAAAAATTCTCCGAAATTTGTCCTTCTAATACTCCCAATAGAATTTGCAAAATCAACTATATAATTATTATCTGTAGGAACATTTTTAAAGATAACAAATCCGAATTTATAAAAACTTTGTAAAGCCTTATACATTTCCTCATTTTCAAAAAAATTTTTTTTAAATTTAAAGTTGTTAAAATCTTTTAAAGATGAATCCCATTGAGTTTTACTGATATGTTTTACATCATTTGTGTTTAAAAATTCTTTTAAGATAGTTGATATTTCAAGCTTTGTAAAAGTTCCATCATTAAATTTAACTTCTAAAAACTTACTTGATAAATCTATATTATCTATTTTTATATTGTCTTTAAGATTTGTCGGATCAAATAATCTTTGCTGCGTTTTTTTATCAACATGATCATCATCATTAACTCTTTCTCTAAGCCAAAAAGGGTGTATTTCTTTTTTTAATCCATGATTTTCAAAAAAAACCTTATTATCTTCTAATTCTATTTTCATATAATTTTAAATGATTATTTAAAATTTTGCTTTAATCAATAGTAATTAAATAGTATTAGTCCCATGTGTCATTTTTAAAAACATCAGAATATAAAGTTTATTCAACATTTATTGAAAATTTAGCTAATAAATTAACTAAATTTTATTATTCAAAATTAAATAAACCTTTTAAGGTATCAAATAAACTTAGGGGCCGAGGGTATGATCCTGTAACAAGTGCAGATAAAGCTTTTGAAAAGTTTATAAGAAATCAAATAAATTTGAAATTTCCAGGACATCAAGTAATTGGTGAAGAGTTTGGTCACAAAAAATCAAAAAGTGATTTCTCTTGGATAATTGATCCAATTGACGGTACTAGATCATTTGTGATTGGGAATCCAACTTGGAGTAATTTGATTTCTTTAAATTACAAAGGGGCTCCAGTTTTAGGTCTTGCAAATTTTCCAATTCTTAAAAAATACTATTTCAATGTATCTGAAAAAACTTCTTATGTTTTTGAAAATGGAAAAAAAAGAATAATAAAAGTAAATTTCGATGCTAAATATTCTACAATGAAGTTATCAGCAGCATTTCACGGAAGCCTTACATTAAATGAACAAAAAAAGATTCCTAAAATTTTAAAACGAATGCAGTTTCCTTGTGCTGATGCGCTTAGTTATTCTCACTTTGCTGAGGGAAAAATTGATTTAGTCTTACAATGTTCAAATAAGATTTGGGATATTCATGCTCTAATTCCAATTATAAAGGCCGCAGGTGGAATAGTGAGCACTTGGGAAAATGAGGATGCTATCAAAGCTGGAGATATCATTTGTTCAGCTAACAAAAATATCCACAACAAAGTTTTAAAATTATTAAAACCAATTTCTAGGTAGTTTTACCAAGAAGATTGACAATTAATACACCTGAAATAATTAAAATTAATCCAATAATTGTAAAAAAATCTGGTGTCTGATTAAACTTATATATTCCAACTAGTGTTGTTGCAATTATGCAAAGACCTGCAAAAGAGGCATATGTAATACCAACTGGTATAATTTTCATAACCAAAGATAAAGTATACATACATCCCACGATACTTATTGCTGTAAATATACTCGGTAAAAGTAAAGTAAAACCCTGGGCACTTTTTGCGAACCCGTTTGCTGCTGTTCCTAAACTAACTGCAATTATAAGAACAATATATGCCGACATGTTTGTCATTAAATAAGATTATGCTTATTTTGTAATTTTATCTACAAATTTTTGAATTACTGGTGCTACAATAGTAGTTGCAATCATTGCAACTGGTAAACTTACAGACCAAGCTTTAAAAAATCTTTTTGAGTATTCTTCATCATAACCTGTATTTATATATGTAATTATTAAAGTCATAAGCAAGCTCATACCCAAACCCATAAAGACAATAAATAAAAGATTAGAATATTTTTTTGGAAACATTATTTTTTAGTCCATTTAATTGCATCTTCCATTCTGTCATCACCCCAGAAAATTTCTTTATTAACAATAAATGTAGGACTACCAAAAATTTTATTATTTCTCGCATTGCTTGTGTTTGAAAGATATTTATTCTCAATTTCTTTTGATTTTGCTTTTAAAATTATTTCATCTTTATTAATTTTTAGTTCCTCACAAATTTCAGAAATACTAGGATCAATTGCGGGTTCTTTTCCTTCTTCAAACCACTTTTTATATGTTAATCTTATGTAATCAACACCCCATCCCTCATCTAAGCCATAAACAGCAATTTGATTAGCAAGATCAAATTCAGAAAGAGGATAGGGAACTGGAGTTTTAGCAGAGAAACCATAACCTTCAGCGCGTCTTTCGATATCTCTCCACATATAATTTACTTTATTCATTTTATCTTTTGGAAAAGGAATATTATTCATTTCTTTCATAATTGCTCTTACACTAAATGGTTTCCAATTGAATTTAATTTTATGTTCGATTTGAACATCAAGAATTCTAGTTACTGATAAATAAGTGTAGGTACTACCTATAGAAAAATAAAAATCGATTTCTTTCACTACTTAGGTAATTTTGTTGCACCAGTTTCTTGATATACAACTTTTCCATCTTTAAACTTGTAGTAAGACATTACAGCCTCTTTATTCCCATCGCTAAATGTTACCATGGCATGCTCAAATCCAACTTCCCCATTTTCGAAAAGAACTCTCACATTACTCTTCTTAACATCTTTCATACCAACCCAACTAACAACATCTTTTTTTGATAAACTTTTACCTGTTGAATGCATTAAAAATTGAAAATCATCATGAATTAATCGTTCTGCACTTGTGGTATCACCCTCATTTACTATTTTTGACATTTTTTCTATAATTGACATTATTCACCCCACATTCCATGAAACTCATAAACAACAGCTGGTTCATCTCCTACTACCCATCCATCATGACCTGGTTGAATTGAATATGCATCCCCAGCTTTATAAGTAAGCTCAGTTCCATCGTTATGTTTTGCGCAAACAGCTCCTGAAACAATTACACCCAGATGTGTTGCTTGACAGCTATCGCCTCCAACTGTAGGTTTAATATCTTTTGACCATTTCCATCCAGGTTGAAGTGTCAGCTTCATAACTCGTTGGTTTCCAACTTTTACCGCTTCTATTTTTGCGTTATTAAAATTATTATTTACCTCATCTGCTTTATCAAAAGTTTTTACTTCTACTCCTGCCATTGTCCCTCCTTAATCGTTAAATATAACTCTCATTTCGTCCTTAATAGTTCCTTCTTTAAAAACATCTTTCATTTTTTTTTGAAGTTCTATAAATTTAGGATCAGCTGACATATTTTGATCATTCTGAAACGCTTTGTCCGTAAACTGTTCACCAATAAGTGTTTCTCTTACTGTTCTAGGATTTCCACCGACTTGAAATGAAAAATAAACCTCATGATCAGGATAATGTTTTTTTCTTACTTCAGCTAGACCTTTGGAAATTTCCATAGCTTCATTAAGTTTATCGTCATAAACACCGATAGTTCTTGTATAGATTACTTTCATTCCTAAGCGTTATAATCCATTACATTGTCTTCACATTCAACAAAATTATGAGGCTCAAAAAAATCATTCATTTGACCTAATTGCTTATTAATTGCATCAGGATCAATCCCTTTCCACCAACAGAACATTGTCAAAGTATCTCCTGGAGTATTCCATGTCATTTGACATTTAGCACTTTCTCCAGTCATTGATTTTACAATATCTTCCATCTTCATTGAACCAACCATTTCCATCATTTTAGCTTTAGCTTCTTTAGATTTAAATGTGTGAGTAACCATATAGTTTTTCATTTTTCTCCTTTTGTTTAATAGATACCTGACTCTGCTATTTTTTTTATTTCACTTTCAGACCCAGAAATCAATTTATAGATTAAATTATCGCATGCTTTTGTTGTCTCTTCCTCATATGGTTTGCCGTAACGAACATCAACAATTTTTAATAATTCTTCATTAAGCTTGTCTTCTTTCAAACCATCTTTAATCAAATAAGAACTTAAAAATTTTTTTGCTGCAAATGAGTGTACAATTTTTTCCAATTCAAGCTCTCCTTGTGGTATCATACTATTTGTATAATAAATTCCAGTACATTGAATAGTTTTTGCTTTATCGTTATCACTCATACCAGCATAAGCTGTGTTGCAAATTGCTATAAAGATTAAAGCTATAAAAATTTTTTTCACTTAAATTAATATAAGGTTTGGATTACTTTCTTAACTCTTTCAGCACCATTAGGGATTGAACTTTCAATAAATGAATGACACGCATCAGTTTTTGCTTTGTCATATTTAGAGCCATAATATTTATCTACAGCTTTATTAACACCATCGTCCCACTCTTTTTCAGGTATACCAGTTTCTAGAGCATAGGCTTTCATTACTTTAACCGAAGCCATTGATTTCTCTTTCATGCTGTACTCAAATTGTTCACCAGATGGCAAGAAGTAGTTTGCCATATAAATACCACTACATTCCCATGCTTGAGATTTATCGCTGTTACTCATTCCTGCTATAGCAATGTTGTTTATAAGTACAAAAAAAAGAATTGTTAAAAATTTTTTCATTATGAAATTTTTAACTCTTTTAGGTATTAATATATATGCGATATTATAGCCAGCTTGGCATAGGTAGCTTTTTTTCTTCTAAAAAAGATTTGTTAAACATCTTTGAGTTGTATTTATCTGATTTATCACAAAGGATTGTAACAATTGTTTTACCAGGTCCAAGTTCTTTTCCTAATCGTATTGCACCTGCAATATTAATTCCGCAACTAGTTCCTAAACTTAAGCCCTCGTTTTGAATCAAATCATAAAGTATTGGAAGAGCTTCATGATCGTCAATTGAATATGCATCATCAATTTTTGCATTCTCAAAATTTTTTGTAATTCTACTTGAGCCTATTCCTTCAGTTATTGATCCACCTTCTGACTTCAATTCACCATTCTTTATGTAATTATAAAGTGCAGAACCTTTTGGATCTGAAAGGAAAATCTTAACATCTTTATTTTTTTCTTTGAGTGCGTTACTCACTCCTGAAATTGTTCCACCAGTTCCTGAGGAGCAAACAAATCCATCAACTTTACCATCTGTTTGTTCCCAAATTTCTTTACCCGTTCCCTCATAATGCCCTTTAGCATTAGCGGTATTATCAAATTGATTTGCCCAAACTACACCATTGTTATTTGTTGGTCTTAATTCATCTGCTAATCTTCCTGCAATCTTCACAAAATTATTCTCATCCTTATAAGGCTTTGCTGGTACCAATCTTAATTCAGCTCCTAAGTTTCTTATAATATCCTTTTTCTCTTTTGTTTGATTATCATTCATTACGATAATTGTTTTATAACCTAGTGAGTTTCCTAATAATCCTAAGCCTATTCCTGTATTGCCTGCAGTTCCTTCAACGACAATTCCACCTTTCGAAATCAATTTTTTTTCTTGAGCATCTTTTAGTAATGCCATTGCCGCTCTATCTTTAACAGAACCACCTGGATTCATGAACTCAGCTTTACCATAAATATTACAGCCAGTTATTTCTGAGGCAGCTTTAAGCTTAATTAAAGGTGTATTTCCAATAGAGTCTATAAAATTATTTTTAATATGAGTCATTACTCTTCCTTATCAGTAACAGCATAAGGCTTGAATCCTTTTGTTGCATCACCAATTCTTTTCGCAGGAATACCAACCATAATAGATTTTTCTGGTACATCTTTTGTGACAACAGCATTTGCCCCTATTAAAGAATTTTTTCCCACCACTACTGGACCTAGTATTTGCGCACCAGAACCCACAACAACATTGTCTTCAAGAGTTGGATGTCTTTTTAAATCTCTTTGCTCATAAGCGTTAATACTTGGAGATATTCCACCAAGTGTAACGTTATGATAAATTGTAACATTATTCCCAATATTTGATGTCTCTCCAATCACCACTCCCATTCCATGGTCAATAAATAAATTTTTACCTATCTTTGCTCTTGGATGGATTTCTATACCAGTTAAAAATCTAGAAAATTGAGAAATTACTTTAGCTATTAAATCAAATTTAGCTAAAGAAAAAAAATGAGCTATCTTATGAAAAAAAATAGCTTTGACACCAGGATAGGTTAAAATCAAACTTAATTTAGATTTTGCTGCTGGATCCCTGTCAATTATAGATTGCAAATAATTATTCATAATATTTGTTAGCTTGATATCAAAAGTTGAGAGATATATAGTTATTTTATTAACTTTTTAAAGGATTTATTATGTACAGAAATACTAATTGTTTTCATTTAGCAATACCTTGTGGTGATTTAGAAACTGCTAAAAAATTTTACAGTGAAACACTTGGGTGCAGACTAGATAATTCAGCACAAGAATGGGCTGACGTAGATTTTTGGGGTAACGAACTCACTCTTCATGCAAGTGAACACAAACTTGATAATGAAAGACACGATGTGGATATGGGAAATGTATCTGTCCCACATTTTGGAGTTCATTTGTCTAGAAAAGATTTTGACACACTCAAAAATAGATTGAAAGAAAAGGGTGCTAAATACTATGATGAACCTTACTTAAGATTTAAAGGCACAAAATATGAGCAAGAAACTTTTTTTATTAAAGATCCAAATGAAAACGTTTTAGAAATTAAAACACTAACTGCAAATTCTGAGTAGGTTTGATAAATAAATCCTTGTAAAACTATTAGATGGAATATCTAATTTTAGGATTTTTTACAGGCTTAAGTATAATACTAGCAATA
>CACORI010000023.1 GCA_902629585.1 uncultured Pelagibacteraceae bacterium
CACATTTCTGATAACATTTATTTGATGTTCAAAGATATGAGTACTGTCGTCAATAATGATATCAAATTTTTTTCTATTTTTTACAAAACTTTTTTTAATACTATTCTCTTCGGCCACATCTATTTTTTTATAAAATGTATTTTTAAGGTTATCTTTTTTAGCTTTTTTTAATTTTTTTTCATCATATTCGAAACCATAAATTTTTGCTTTTGAAAAATATTTTCTCCACATCTTAGTGGATGCATTATTTTCAATACCTATTTCCGCAAAATTTATCTTCTCATTTTTCAGATGTCTAAAAAGTAATTCATAATAAGGTGTGTAACCACTTCTGTGACCATTGATATTTAGAGGAGATTTATTTGTACCATAGCCAGCACCTATTTTACATAATTGAGAATTAAAATGTGATGTGTCAATAATTAATTTTGAAAATTTTTTAATATTTGGTTTTAAAATTATTCTCCTCGTTTTCCGGGAGTATTCTAAATTATAATTTTTTGCTTCAGAAAATGATGGAATTATCTTTAAATTAAAAAGATTCAAAAGTTTAGATGTACTTGAAAAAATTATTACCGAAAGTTTTTTTAAGAATATTCTATAAAACTTTTTCAATTACTATTCTCCGAATTACTAACCTTTGCCACGCCAAGGTATTGTTTTGTCTATTATCTTTCTTAAAGTAATATCAAATAAAAGACCCAACATTCCCATTATAAAAATTGTGATCCATATAACTTCATATTGAAAATATTTTTTTGCAACATTCTCAACGAATCCAATACCTGTGGTACCCGCTAAAAATTCTGCAGCAACTAATGTTCCCCAACACATACCTACGGCCACTCTTATACCAGTTAAAATTTCTGGCAAAGAATTTGGGAAAATTACATATCTCAGTATTTGTCTTTTAGAAGCTCCTAAAGAATGAGCTGCATGAATCTTTGATAGTTGTGTTCCAGAAGCACCAGCTCTAGCAGAAATAATCATTATTGATAAAGAAACCATAAATAACAAAAAAACTTTTCCGGTGTTATCGATACCTAAAACAGAGATAATTAAAGGCGCCCAGGCAAGTGGTGGAACTGGTCTATAAAGTTCAATTAAAGGATCAAAAAAACCTTTGGCAAATCTATTTAATCCCATGAAAAGACCTAATGGTACTCCTATAATAATCCCAAAAATCAGTCCTAAAAAAACCCTCATAAAAGAATCCCAAATGTGTCCGTAAGGAACAGGAACTTTAAACAATTTAAAATCACCGGTAACGATTTTCAGAACTGAACCTTTAAAATTTTGTTTTACTATTCCATCTTTTGTATGAACAGGGTACTCTCCCGGCAATATATCCGCTATCCAATCAGGCAAAATAAATCCAATCATTTTACTTACATCAACCATCTGTATCCATAAAAGAGGGATATCTTTATAACCAACACTAGGTTTTGACATTAATATGAATTTATTCAAAGTATCAGATGGTTTGGGCAACCATCTACCTGAACCTTGTTCTGAACAGCTCGGCCCACTAGCAACGATTGTTCCCGCTGGAAACAAAAAGATATCGATAAACCTCAGTCCTCCTTGAGCTTTTTTTTGAGCGTTATCAAATTTTACAATAGCTGCCTGCATCTTATCCAATGCATTTGGAGGGTAAATACTAGCAAATTCAATTCTTCTAGCAATCTTAACAATATTTTTTGCGTATGTTGAGGCCACTTCCTCACTATCACTTAAATTTTTTCTATAAGATTTAATTTCTTCTTTTAAATCTTTAATCTTATTTTTAAATTGAGGATTATGATTTCTTAATTTAAAAAATTCATCACTTATTAAGTTTAATTCTTGAGCGGCAGCGTGAAACTTTAATCCTCTATATGTTGCAGGCACCAAAGGTACTTCTAATGTATTTTCAATAGAACCTGAGCCTGCATCTACTTTAGTTATACCCCAACCACCTTCTTCTTCTACTGCTTTAAGTCTCTCGTTAAGTTCTTGTTCATTTTCAAATGGATAATCAGGTTTTTGGAAATTTTCAGTTAATAGATTAATTCTTCCAGTAATATCATCTATCTTTTGTTGGGTCTCAATTTCTAATAAATCTTTATTTGTAAGTAAAGGGATAAGTTGATTAGTTTTGCTAATATAACTGATTAATATTGTTTTTTGTTGACTATTTAGTTCTTCAGAATTTTGAATCTCAGTTTGAATTATTTTTAAGTTTTTGTTTTCTTTTTTTATTTGTGAAGTACTTTTGAACTCTCTTTCTTCTATTGGAAATTGATATTTTAACCCAAGTAAAGAGTCATTAACTTTTGCAACTTGGCATAATTCATTAGCGGATTTTGGATAAAATCCTTTAGCAATATCCCAAGAGTAATAAAGCCATATTAATAGTAAAAAACTACTTCCAACAATTACCCAGTGAGTACCCCCTAATGCTCTTTCAGGATTTCCAAACACCGCATCTACTTTTTCAGTTCTTATTAGTCTTCTTCCATAAAGAATACAGCCAACTACAGCAAAAAATATAAGAAAAGTTAATATTTGAGTTAACATTTAATTATCTTTCCCCATAATTTCCTCTTCCATGTTCCAGATCATTTCAAGAATTTCCTCTCGTTTTTGCGAAAAATCTTTGTTTTTTTTAATCTCTCTTAAATCCTCTTTTAATCCCATTGAAGCAAATGGCAGGTTATATTCTTTGTGTATCCTCCCTGGTCTTGGAGCCATCACATACAATCTTTCTCCAAGAAGTAAGGCCTCTTCAACTGAGTGAGTAATCAGAATAATTGTTTTGCCAGTTTCTTTCCAAATTTTTAAAACTAAAGACTGCATTTTTTCTCTAGTTAGAGCATCTAGAGCTCCTAATGGTTCATCCATTAAAATCAAATCTGGGTTATTGATTAGACATCTTGCAAGAGCAACTCTTTGCTGCATTCCTCCAGATAATTGATAAGTTGGGGTATTGCCAAAACCTTTTAATCCAACAATCTCTAACCATTCATCAACTTTTTTTTGAGTTTCAACTGAGTCTTCTTTTTTCATTCTTAATCCAAAGTTCACATTTTCAGCAACTGTTAGCCATTCAAATAAAGCACCTTGCTGAAAAACCATTCCACGCTCAACTCCTGGTCCATCTATTTCTTTGTTATTTAGAGTAATACTTCCAGAAGTTGGTCTAATAAATCCTGCGGTAATATTTAGTAATGTGGTCTTTCCACAACCAGACGGCCCAAGAACTGTAAGAAGCTCTCCTTTTTTGAGAGTAAAATTTAAATCTTTTAATGCGTGAACAGTTTCTCCTTTAGGAGTTTTAAAAATCATGTTTAGATTTTGTGAAACTAAATCACTCATAAAGAGACTTTATATTTGAATTTTTAATAAAAAAATAGGCACCAATTTATTAAAATTGGCGCCTATTAAAATTTAAGTTACCCTTAGATTATAAAGGTAAGAAACTAGTATCTACATTTCCTCTTGGTGTTCCCATTCCTTTTAAGAATGCATCAAGATTTCCGCTTTCCATAGATTGTTTAGTTTCCTCTGGTGTTAGAAATTTAAAACCACTTAAAGTTTCTTTCATATCAGCAACTTTCATTTCAGAAGCTTTTGACATTGAGTTCATATCACTTTTACCAGCTCTATATCTCGCATTAGCCTCATGAGTTACTTCAATAAAAGTTCTTAGCATACCTGGATTTTCCTTCATAAACTTAGTAGTTACTGAAGTGATATCAATACCTAAGATACCAGCATCTCTAGCTTCTTGAACTGTAAGTAATCTAGATCCAACTGCAGTCGCAGCTTTAATTGAGTTACCACCAAATAAACATGCCATTACAACATCACCACTTACTAAAGCAGCAGCCCCTTCTTCAGGGTCCATTTGAATGATATCCATTTTTTTTCTGTCCGCACCAACAACTTTCATACTTTCATCAAAAACGTATTCAGCCATTGTACCTAGTGGAACAGCAACTTTTTTACCTTCTAATTCAGTAGCGTTTGCTTTTGTAATACCAGAAGCATTTGAAGTAACGCAAGTTGTTCCTCCCATTCCGTATTCCATAGCTATATCAACTAATTTGATTGGCGCTTTAGATTTTACCGCATTGATAAATGGCACTAAACCTTGAGAGTAAGAAATATCAATATCTCCTGCTAACATAGCATCAGTCATTGCTCCACCATTAGTAAAGTTAGTCCACTTCACTGGTACACCAAGAGCTTTAGCGAATGCTTTTTTTTGCATATCCTCTAAATTTGGACTTGGCCATTCTAAAAAGTATGCAACTCTAACTTCGTTTGCAGCTGAATTAGCTGCAGTTATGCTTAAGTTAAGAGCTACAAAACATCCTAAAAGAAAACTAATTATTTTTTTCATTTATTCCTCTTTGTTGATTTATAATTATGTAAGTTAAAATTAAATTCACGAAGATGTAAAACAAAAAAAGTGCGTAATATTTATACAACCTTAAGTTGCGTCAATTATTTAGGTGGTTAATTATATCTAATTAGTCTAAAGAATTCATAAATTAACATTTAAAATATTAATAAATTTTTATGAGTTCAGAAAAAAGAGTTTCAGTACCAAATTCATTAAATGAACATTGGATGCCGTTTACATCAAATAAGGATTTTAAAGAAAATCCAAGATTAATAGTTGAGGCAAAAGGAGTTTACTTAAAAAATCATCAAGGAAAAACTCAAATTGATGCAAGTTCAGGCCTGTTTTGTAATCCCTTGGGACATGGAAGACAAGAAATTATAGAGGCAATTACAAATCAATTAAAAACTCTAGATTACTGTCAACCTTTTCAGCAGGGATTTGGTGGATCCTTTGAGTTAGCTACAAAAATTTCAAAACATACACCCGGAAATTTAAACAGAATTTTTTATACGATTTGTGGTTCCACAGCAGTGGAAACTGCAATTAAAATTGGAATAGCTTATCACAGAGCGAGAGGTGATAGTCAAAGATTTAGATTTGTTGGCCGAGAAAGAGGTTACCATGGAATGAACATTGGAGCAACTTCAGTTGGCGGAATGGTAAATAACGTAAAAACATTTGCAAGTGTTTTAATGCCTGGTGTAGTTCATATGAGACATACTCATTTACCAGAACATAAATTTGTAAGCGGTCAACCAGAAACTGGTGTTGAACTTGCAGAAGATCTTGAGAGAATTTGTATGAATTTTGGAGCAGAAAATATTGCAGCCTGCATAGTTGAACCAGTTGCTGGATCAACAGGTACGCTTGTACCTCCAAAAGGTTACTTACAAAGATTAAGAGAGATTTGTGACAAGCATGGAATACTTTTGATATTTGATGAAGTAATTACTGGATGGGGTAGGATGGGCTCGCCATTTGGCTCTCAAGAATTTGGGGTAACACCAGACATAATGACAATGGCCAAGGCTACAACTAATGGAATAAGCCCTTTAGGAGTAGTCGCATGTAAAGAAGAAATTTATGATACCCTTATGGATAACGCTCCAAAGGGTACTATTGAATTATTTCATGGTTACACATATTCTGGGATACCAATATCTGTAGCTGCAGGTTTAGCTGTTCAAGAAATTTTTGAAAAAGACGATATTTTTAACAGAGCAAAAGAACTTGCACCATATTTCCAAAAAGGATTATTTTCTTTAAAAGATATAGATGTCGTAGAAAATATAAGAGGTTATGGAATGATGGGTGGAATTGATATTAGAATGGAAAAAAAGCCCGGTGCTGCTGGTTTTACTTGCTTTAAACATTGCTATGAAGCTGGCGTGAATTTTAAAGCTACTGGGGATTGTTTAATTATAGCACCAATGTTTATTTGTGAAAAAAAACATATTGATGAAATTATAGATAAACTCAGAACTGGAATTACAAATTACGCAAAAAGTAAAAAAAATTAATTTCAATTAATGAAAATAGGCGTACCTAAGGAAATAAAACCTCAAGAAAATAGAATAGGCTTGACACCAGATAGTGTTAAAATTTTAGTATCTGAGGGTCATGAAGTTTTAGTTGAAAACAATGGTGGTTTCGAAGCAGGGTTTGATAATGAGCAATATAAAGTTGCAGGCGCTAAAATAATCAATAATGCATCAGATATTTTCAATGATGCTGAAATTATAGTTAAAGTTAAAGAGCCTCAAAAAATTGAAGTTGATATGATTAAAGAAAATCAAATCATTTATACTTATCTTCATTTAGCTGCTGCAAAAAAATTAACAGAGGGGTTAGTAAAATCAAAGAGCATTAATATAGCTTACGAAACAGTTACAGACGATAACGGAAGATTACCCTTATTAGCACCAATGAGCGCTGTAGCAGGACGAATGTCTGTACAAGCTGGTGCTCATTGTTTAGAAAAACACCAAAAAGGTAGAGGAATACTTTTGGGTGGAGCACCAGGAGGTGAACCAGCAAATGTATTAATTCTTGGAGGTGGAGTAGTTGGCGAAAACGCTGCAATAATAGCTACTGGCATGAGGGCTAAAGTGCATATTGTTGATAAATCTGAGTCAAGGTTAAAACAGTTAGTAAAAATGTTTGGGAATAAAATCATTCCTGAACAAAGTGAAAATATTAATTTGAATAAATTAGTTGCTGAGGCCGATTTGTTAATCGGAGGTGTTTTAATACCTGGAGCGGAAGCACCAAAATTAGTTACCAAAGAGATGATAAAATTAATGAAAAGAGGTTCTGTTATTGTTGATGTAGCAATTGATCAAGGAGGATGTGTTGAAACAAGTAAACCAACAACTCACGGAGATCCAACTTATATAGTCGATGATGTTGTTCATTATTGTGTTGCGAATATGCCAGGTGGTGTCCCAAGAACATCAACTTTAGCACTTAATACCGCAACTTTACCATTCCTTGTAAAACTCGCAAATAAAGGATACCAAAAAGCTTTGAGTGAAGACAAAAATTTCTTAGCAGGTCTAAATGTTTTTAAAGGTCAAGTTACTTATAAAGCTGTTGCAGACGTATTTGGTTATCAATATGCCGATCCTGCAAAAATAATCTAATTATAATAATTTGAATACCAATTTAAGAACTTTTTAATGCCGTCTTTATAATTTGTTTTTGGGTTATAACCAGTAATTTTTTTAAGTAATGAACAATCTGAAAGAGTAGAATGCACATCTCCTTTTTGCATCGGTAAAAAATTTTTTTTAATTTTTTTTCCTAATTCTTTTTCCAGTGTATTAATAAAATCAAGTAAGTAAATTTTTTTGGTATTACCTATATTTAAAATTCTAAAAGGAGCAACTGGTGATAAACTATCATTTTTAATTTTCTTTTTAATGTTTAAACTTGGTGGTTTTTTTATTAATCTTAAAATGCCATCAATAATATCATCGATATAAGTGTAATCTCTGTACATTTTTCCTTTATTATAAATATCAATTTTTTTTCCATTTAAAATTTTTTTAGTAAATTTGAAATAAGCCATATCTGGTCTTCCCCAAGGTCCATAAACAGTAAAAAATCTCAAAACAGTCGTAGGTAAATTCCATAATGCAGAGTAAGAATGAGCTAAACTTTCTGTAGATTTTTTTGTTGCTGCATAAAAACTAACTTGGTGATCAGATTTATCTATTTCTTGGAATGGAAATTTTTTATTTGCACCGTAAACAGATGAGCTTGAGCCAATTATTAAATGACTTATCCTTATTGAATTACAAATTTTTATTATGTTAAATGTTCCAATTACATTTGAATGAAGATATGTATCTGGATTTTTGATACTAAACCTTACACCCGCTTGAGCTGCCAAGTGAATTATTACATTAGGTTTAAATTTTATTATTGTATTTCTTAATATTTTTTCATTTTCAATTTTGTTTTTAACAAATTTGAAATTTTTATATTTTTTTAAAATATTTAGACGAGCTTTTTTTAATCCTACATCATAATAATTATTCATTGAGTCATACCCGCATATATCAATACCTTTTTCTAAAAGTTTTTTTGCAAGGTGAAAACCTATGAAGCCAGAAGAGCCTGTTATTAATATTTTCATAGTTTATAATTTTTAATTATGATTTATTATTTATTTAATAAATGTATAAAACAAAAACTAAATTAAATTAAGTTAATTATGATATTAGTAACAGGTTCTACGGGTCTTATAGGTTCAGCGACATGTGAATACTATATTGGTAAAAGAAATGATGTTTTGGGCATTGATAATGATTTAAGAAGTTACTTTTTTGGTCCAGTTGGATCAAATAAATGGAAAGAAAAAAAATTAAAAAGGAGTAAATATTACAAACATTTCTCATTAGATATAAGAAACAAAACCAAGATTAATGAAATTTTCCAAAAATATAGAAAAAAAATTAAAGCTATAATTCATACAGCTGCACAACCATCTCATGATTGGGCTGCAAAAGAACCATTTACTGATTTTGAAGTAAATGCAAATGGTACTTTAAATTTACTTGAAGCTTTCAGGTATTACTGTCCAGATGCAACTTTTGTATTTACATCTACAAATAAAGTTTACGGAGATAGACCAAATTTTTTGCCAATAATTGAAAAAAAATTTCGATATGAATTAAAAAAAAATCATAAATACTTTAATAAAGGCATTGATGAGCGTATGTCATTAGATCAAACAACCCATTCACTGTTTGGTGTTTCAAAATTATCTTCAGATTTATTAGTTCAAGAATATGGTAGATACTTTAATTTAAAAACAGTAAGTTTTAGAGGAGGATGTCTCACTGGTGAAAATCATTCTGGAGCAAGACTACATGGATTTTTATCTTTTTTAATAAAATCAATTGTGCATAAAAAAAAATATTTTATTTTTGGTTACAAGGGTAAACAGGTTAGAGACAATATTCATAGTGCAGATGTTGTAAATGCTTTTGATGCATTTATTAAAAAACCGAAAAGAGGTGGAAAAGTTTATAATTTAGGAGGAGGAAGACAAAATAGTTGTTCAATTCTTGAAGCTATAAATATAATTGAAAATTTGAGTAATATTAAAAGTAATCTAAAAATTTTAAAACAAAATAGAATTGGTGATCATAAATGGTGGATTACAGATAATTCCAAATTTAAAAAAGATTATCCTACTTGGAAAATCAAAATTTCCTTGCAAGAAAGTCTTGAAGAAATGATAAATTTTGAATTAAATAAATAATAAATTATGAGTAAAAATATTCCTAATTCTTCTAAAGTAATTATAATTGGTGGAGGAGTAATTGGATGCTCTGTAGCTTATCATTTAACTAAATTTGGATGGAAGGATGTAACTCTTTTAGAGAGAGATCAGTTAACATCCGGGACAACTTGGCATGCTGCAGGCCTTGTAAGTCAGCTTGGTCCATCTGCTGCGATTACTAAAATTAGAAAATACTCATTAGAGCTATATAAAAAATTAGAAAAAGAGGTAGATCATTCAGCTGGCCTTAGATTAAATGGAGCACTATCGGTCGCTCAGTCAGAGGGACGTTGGCAAGAACTTAAAAGACAAGCAACTACAGCTCAATTATATGATGTTGATATAAGAATTCTAAGCCAAAATGATTTAAAAAAAGAATTTCCAATGATGTCTACCAATGATTTAAAGGGGGGTGTTTTAATGCCAGGGGATGGTTCGGCAGATCCAAGTGGTATAACTCATATGCTTGCTAAGGGTGCAAGATTAAATGGAGCAAAAATTTTTGAGAAATCACCTGTTGAAAAAATTTTAATAAAAAATGGTAGAGTTTCTGGAGTTAAAGTAAACGGACAGAATATTGAATGTGAGTATATTGTTTTAGCAACTGGTATGTGGTCTAGACAAATTGGAGAAAAAATAGGTGTTAGTATACCTCTATATCCTGCAGAACATTTTTATATAATTACTGAACCCATTCAAGATTTACCAAAAACCCTACCAGTAATAAGAGATTTTGATAGTAGTACTTATTTTAAGGAGGACGCAGGAAAATTATTGATAGGAATTTTTGAAGGAAAATCTATCCCAGCTTTTAATGAATCTAATAATGTTCCAGAAGATTTTTCTTTTGGAGAATTTCCAGAAAATTTTGATCATTTTGAGCCATATCTTCAAAAATCCATAAAAAGA
>CACORI010000024.1 GCA_902629585.1 uncultured Pelagibacteraceae bacterium
GTTAAAGGGTTTACAACAAACCCAAGTTTAATGAGAAAAGCTGGTGCTAAAGATTACAAGGACTACGCAAAAAAAATATTAAATATTAGTCAAAAAAAACCAGTATCGTTAGAAGTGTTTGCTGATGATTATTCAAACATGTTAGAGCAAGCATTAAAGATAAACTCCTTAGGAAAAAATGTTTTTGTTAAAATTCCAATCACAAACTCAAACGGTATTTTTATGGGTAAGTTAATAAAAAAACTCAATAATAAAAAAATTAAACTTAATATTACAGCAGTTTATAGTGCACATCAGACAAAAAAAATTTTGAAAGTAATTGATAAAAAAACAAAAGTAATTATTTCCCTATTTGCAGGAAGAGCAGGAGATACTGGTAAAGACCCGATCCCAGAAATCAAAAAAAGTATTTCTTTTGCTAAAAGGTTTAAAAATGTAAGTATTCTTTGGGCAAGTGTTAGAGAGCCTTACAATTATTTACAATCAAAGCAGTGTGGTTGTCATATTATAACTGTCCCACCTTCAATAATAGAAAAAATTGAAAAGTTTGGAAAATCATTTAATGAACTGACAAAAGAAACCGTAAAAGGATTTTTAATAGATAGTAAAAAGTCTAAATTTAAAATCTAATTGTTTTGGTTGCGGGGGACGGATTTGAACCGCCGACCTTCAGGTTATGAGCCTGACGAGCTACCAGACTGCTCCACCCCGCGACATATTTAAATTCTATTTTTAATTTTATTTAACTTTTTTACTCTTTTTATATTTTCTTGAAGAATTCTTTTTTTCTTTTCTGAAGGTTTTTCGTAAGTATTTTTCAGTTTTATTATTTTAAAAAAACCGTCTCTCTGAAGTTTTCTTTTTAAAACCCTCAGAGCTTGTTCTACATTATTATCTTTTACTTCTATTTTAATATTTACCTCCAAAAAAGTGATTACGTAACACTTTTATTTTTTCATGTCTATTAGTTTTATTCATTAATTATTAACTTGTTGAGAGATTTTTTCTTTTTCTTTTTGTTTTTTTTCTCTTTTAATTCTTCTTTCAGCTTTTTCTAAAGCTTCGATTAAATCTTTTTGCGAAAATAAGTTTAGAGCCACAGGATCTTTTGGACTTAAATTGTTGTAATTCCAGTAACTTTTATTTCTTATTGAAGTAACTGAATTTTTTGTAATACCCACCAATTTAGCAATTTGTGAATCTTTTAAAATATTATGTTGTTTTAAAAGCCATAATGCAGAATCTGGTTTATCTTGTCTTTTAGATAATGGTATGTATTTTTTAATTTTCTTTTCAGTATTAGAAATTTCAATATCTGTACCTTTTATTTTTAAAGGTCTGTTATTATCTTCAGAAGATAATTCAATTTCTTCTCTAGTTAACTGTCCTGAAATTATTGGATTATAAGCTTTAATACCTTTTGCTACCTCTCCATCTGCAATACCCTGTATTTCTAATTCATGTAATTTACAAAAATCAGCTATTTGTTTAAAAGTTAAAGTTGTATTTTCTACAAGCCAAACAGCAGTTGCCATTGGCATTAAAGGTGCATTAGACATTTAATTTTTTTTCTCTGATTTAAAATTTTGAAACTTTTTATTAAATTTACTTATTCTTCCTTTATCCATAAGTTTTTGTTTACCGCCCGTCCAAGCTGAATGAGATTTTGGATCGATTTCAAGTTTTAAAATCTCACCTTCTTTTCCCCAGGTTGATTTAGTCTCAAATTGTGAGCCATCTGTCATTTCAACTTTTATGGTATGATAATTTGGGTGAATTTTTTTTTTCATGACGAGTCTTATAACAAAAGTGTTTTTTAAAACAATTAAAAGTTATCTAGTTTTTCTAATAATTTTGAATTAATATCACTACTAGATGCTATTACCTTGATATTTTTATTGATAGATAGATCAATTTTATTGATTATTCCACCGGCTTCCTTAAGCAATATAATTCCAGCCGCTATGTCCCAGAGATTTAAATTATGCTGAAAGAATCCATCATATCTGCCTGAAGCAACATACGCCATATCTAAAGCTGCACAACCTGATTTTCTAAGAGGTAGGTCAAGTTCATGTTTTATTTTTCCTCCAGTAGCAAATAAACAATCATTAATTCTATCTTTTTTTGAAACTTTTATTCTATGATTATTAAAAAAGGCGCCACTGTCTTTTTCTGCGAAAAACATTTCATTTTTAATTGGATCAAAAATTAAACCAGTAACTATTTCATCTTTTGATTTTAGAGCTATTGAAATTGCAAAATGAGGGATTCCATGTAAAAAATTGACAGTCCCATCAATTGGATCAATTACCCAAGTATTACTTTTATCTTTATTATTCATGACACCATGTTCTTCACTTATGATTGAGTAATTTGGTCTAGCTTTCATTAATTCTTGTAAAATTATTTTTTCTACTTTCAGATCTGAATTAGTGACAAAGTCTTCTGGACCTTTTTTTGAAACTTGCAATTTTTCTATTTCCCCAAAATCTCTAATTAAGATTTTAGAGGCTTTTTCACTTGCCTTTATCATAATATTTAGATTTGCTGATATAGATTTCACTGAATTAAATTTTTTTAACGTATTCTAAATTTCGAGTATCAACTACTATTTCATCTCCTACTTCAATAAATGGTGGTACTTGAATATTCAAACCATTATCTAATTTTGCAGGCTTATAAGATGAAGAGACTGTTTGACCTTTTAATGCTACATCTGTTGTCTCAATTTTACAATTCACTTGATTGGGTAATTCTATTGAGATAGCCGCATCATTATAGAATTTTATTAAAACACGTAAATTTTCAGTCAGAAGCTTTCTTTTTTCACCTATAATTTCCTTTTTAATTTCAATTTGTTCGAAGGATTTTGGGTCCATGAAAAAATAATTGTTTTCGTCATTATATAAAAAATTAAAGTTTGTTTCATCTAAAGATGCCTTCTCTACGGATTCACTGGATCTAAATCTCTCATTTAATTTTGTATTCTTATTAACACTTTTCATCTCGATTTGTGCAAATGCACCACCTTTACCAGGTTTTACGTGCTGTGTTTTTAAAACTTCCCACAGGTCATTCTTATATTCCAATAACATTCCAACTCTTATTTCACTGGCATTAATTTTCATTTTAATTTTTTTATTGCATCTACAGGTTTAAGTTTTTTATTTTCCCAAACGTAGCTTGAAATAGCTAAAAAGTTTGCCTTATTCAATAAGAGTTTCTTATAATTTTCATTATTTATTCCACCTATCGCAACAATTGGTAATTTTGTAAGTTTTTTAGCTTTATTTAAAATTTTTACATCAGCCCTATAATTTGTTTTTTTTGTCTTTGATAAATAAAATGCACCAAAAGCTAGATAATCTGCCTTATTGTTTATTGCAACTTTTGCTAGTCTGATAGAGTTGTGACAAGTGATACCTATAATTCTTCTACCAAGAATTTTTCTAGCTTTTAAAATACTCATATCTTTTTGACCAAGGTGGCAACCATCAGCCTTGACTTGTTTTGCTAAAACCGGGTCATCATTTATAATAAATTTTACTTTAAAAGATTCACAAATCCTTTTGACTTTTCTTGCAATATTAATCTTTCTTTTTTTAGAAAGATTTTTCATTCTAAGTTGGAAAAAAGCAGTTTTATTTAAAGATAAAACTTTTTTTAATTTTTTAAAAAAAATTTTATTTATTTTATTTGGAGATATTAAATAAATAAATTTTTTTTTTGAATTAATTATTTTCAAGTTCTGATGACCATCTTCCTTGAGCAGCTAAGGTGCACATTTCTGCCCTATGATCAAAAACTTTTTGTGTTCCCGTAATATCTTTTATATTTTTTGACCAATGTTTTAGTGCGCTTTGTTGTAATGCTCTTCCATAGGAGTAAGACATAATAAAACTCGTATCATTTAATTTATTTATATGATTTAAATTTTCTGTTGCTTGAATTTCAGATTGCCCACCTGACAAAAAAGCTATACCTGGCACTTCATTTGGTACAGAGTTTTTTAAACACTTTATTGTTTGTTTTGCTGTTTCTTCATTTGAAATTTGTAACTTTGCATCCTTGCCTGCTAAAATCATATTTGGTTTTAAAATTACACCCTTCAAATCTACCTTATGTAAAATTAATTCATCAAAACATTTTTTAATTACTGTTGAGGTTTTACTAAAGCAATCTTCAGCAGAGTGATCCCCATCCATTAAAACTTCAGGTTCGACAATCGGAACCATATTGCACTCCTGAACTAGAGCTGCATATCTTGCTAAAGCATGCGCGTTTGTATGAATTGATAACTTACTAGGATAATCCTTAGTTATGTTGTAAACGCCTCTCCATTTTGTAAATCTTGCTCCTAATTTATAATATTCACCCAGTCTTTCTCTCAATCCATCAAGTCCTTCCGTTATCTTTTCTTTATTGCTTCCAGCCAATTGTTTAGCTCCAGTATCAACCTTTATACCAGCAATTGACCCCATCTTATTAATGAGCTCAACAACACTTAATCCATCGTTTGTTTTTTGTTTAATGGTTTCATCGTAAAGTATTACTCCTCCTATAAATTTAGACATTCCTTGAGAAGAAAATAATGTTTCACGAAATAAAATTCTATTTTGCGGAGATGACTCAACATTTACACTATTTAACCTTTTAGTCATAGTTCCAGTGCTTTCATCAGCAGCTAAGATTCCTTTGCCACTTTCTAATATTTTTAAAGCTGTTTTATTTAATTCGGACATTTAATTTAGCGCCCTTATACCAGGAATTTCTTTACCTTCAAGATACTCTAAAAAAGCACCACCAGCAGTTGAAACAAAATCAAATTGATTAAGAATATTAACTTCATTTAAAACCGCTATTGTATCTCCACCACCAACCACAGAAAAAATTTTACCTTTTGATTTAACTATTGTGTTAGCAATTTTATGACTTCCTACGGCAAAATTTGAATTTTCAAAATATCCCGCAGGTCCATTCCATAAAATTGTTTTACTTTTTTTAATGATAGAGACAATCTCATCTATTGTTTTAGGACCAATGTCTAAAATATAATCATCATCTTCGATATTAGATAAATTTTTAGTTTTAGATGAGTCATTAAAATTTTTTCCAACAGAAACATCAATGGGGTAAAAAATGTTGCAATTGTTAATTTTTGCAAGTGAAAAAATTTCATCGATAATTTCCTTACAATTATTTTCTTTAATAGATTTTCCTATTTTATATCCTTTATATTCCAGGATATTATTAGCCATACCTCCTACTATTATTACATTCTCAAATTTAGGGATTAAATTTTTTAGAACACTAATTTTTGTTGAAATTTTAGATCCACCAACGATACAAGTTATTGGTCTTTCTATTTCAGATGTAACTTTTTTTAAGGCACTTACTTCAATATTCATTTGTAATCCACAATAAGATGGTAAAAAATAGGTTATTTTTGCAACAGATGCATGTTCTCTGTGAGAACACGAAAATGCATCATTTACAAATATATCTCCGAATTTAGATAAAATTTTTGCAAACTTTTCATCATTTTCCTCCTCTTGTTCATAAAATCTTATATTTTCTAACATAACTATTTTTTCATTATGTCCTTTAAAAATTAGTTTTGGATCTATTTTAAGAATATCGTCTTCAACTAATTTAATTTTTTTTTCTAGCTTTTTTGATAAATAATCACAAACAGGCCTCATTGATAAATGCTTAACAACTCTACCCTTTGGCCTACCTATATGTGAAATGATCACAATATAACAATTTTTCTTTATTAAAAATTTCAGAGTAGGTAAAATCTTCTCTATTCTTGTAGTATCAGTAATATAACCATTTTTAAGTGGCACATTCAAATCTAGTCTTATTAAAATTTTTTTTTCTTCGAGATCTTTTAAATCCTCAATTTTTTTCATGGTAAATTTTAATTAAATTTTTTACTTAAATAGCTTGCAATATCACACATTCTATTTGAAAAGCCCCATTCATTATCATACCAAGCGGAAATTTTACCCATATTTTCTCCAATTGTATTTGTTAAAGAAGCATCAAGAATCGAAGAGGCCTGGTTGTGATTAAAATCTACAGAAACGAGTTTATCAAAAGTAATTTCAACGATATTCTTTAAATTATTTTTAGATGCATTAATGAAAGCCTCATTAATTGATTTAACTGATAATTTTTTTTTGCTCAAAAAAACTAGCTCAATTAATGAAACATTAGGAGTTGGCACTCGCATAGCAATACCCTCTAGTTTCCCTTTAAGTGATGGAATTATTTCTCCAATAGCTTTTGACGCTCCAGTAGATGTAGGCACAATTGATTGTCCGGCAGATCTCGCTCTTCTGAGATCCTTATGTGAGTTATCTAAAATTCTTTGATCACTAGTATAAGAATGAATTGTTGTCATAAAACCCATTTCAATTTCAAAAGCTTCGTGAAGAACACTTGCAACTGGGGCAAGGCAATTTGTAGTACAAGAAGCTGCAGAAATTATTTTATCATCTTTTTTAAGCATATTTTGATTGATACCAAAAACTATTGATTTGTCGGCATCTTTACACGGGGCGGAGACAATTACTTTTTTTGCACCATTTTTTACGTGAGTTTGTAGTTCATCTTTTGAATTAAACTTTCCAGTGCATTCAAATACATAGTCTACGTCTAACTCTTTCCAATTAATATCCTCTAATTTTGAATATTGGCTATAAGAAATTTTGTTTTTATTTACAATTAGACTGTTTTCAGTAAAATTTATGTCAGCATTAAATTTTCCGTGAATTGAATCGTATTTTAATAAATTTGCGCAGATTTCTGAATTCGATCTATTATTAATATGCTTAACTTCTAAATCTTTTAAATCATATTCCACAATTGATCTCAATATCATCCTTCCAATTCTACCCATTCCATTTATACCAATTTTAGTTTTCATAATTTTTCTTTTATTTTTTTTACTATGTTCTCTAAATTTAGGCCAAAATGATTGTAAATTTCTTTATATGGTGCACTCTTTCCAAAATCATCAATCCCAAAATTCAATCCATTGATGCCTGTATACTTTTTCCAGTATTTTGTCTCAGATGCTTCTATCGATATAATCAAATCACTTTCTGTTAATATTTTATTTTTATAATCTTTACTTTGTTCGTCGAATAGTTCCTGACATGGCATAGATATTACTTTTGAGTAAATATTCTCTGTGGCTAATTTATGACTAACTTCGCAAGCTAAACTAGTTTCAGACCCAGAGGCTAGTATTGTAGCTTTAATTTCTTTACCAGTTCTTAATATTTCATAGGCACCAAAAGATGAAATATTTTTGTTGGAATTTTCTTTTCTTACAGGATTATTAGCCTGTCTCGTTAATGCAATGACACTAGGAGTATTTTCATCATCTAATGCTAATTGCCAACATTCAAAAGTTTCGATTAAATCAGCTGGTCTAAACACATTTAAATTTGGTATTGACCTCAAACTAGTCAATTGTTCAATTGGTTGATGGGTTGGACCATCTTCTCCAAGACCAATAGAATCATGAGTAAAAATATATATTACTCTTCTCTCCATCATTGCCGCGAGTCTTATTGATGGTTTGCAGTAATCACTAAATATCAAAAAAGTTCCACCGTAGGGTATCAAAAAACTGTGAAGGGCAATCCCATTCATTATTCCACACATTGCATGTTCTCTTACTCCATAATGAATATAATTTCCGGAAAAATTACCAGGTTTAATAATTTTGTGATTTTTGGTTTTTGTATTATTTGACCCAGCTAAATCAGCTGAACCTCCAATTAGATAAGCAGAATTTGATATTATATTTAAAAACATTTCAGAGGATTTTCTAGTTGCAAGTGGACTCATTTTTTTTAAATAATCTTTTTTAAAATCTTCAATTATTTTTTTTGAGGAATTTATTATTGAATTATTTTTTACAATTTTTCCGTGTTTATTTTCATGTTTTAAAGCTTTCTTATAAGCCTTTTCACCTATCATTCTCCATTCTTTAAGTAAATGATCTGGAATTTCAAAAGGGTCATATTTCCAATTTAATTTTTTTCTAACTAATTTTATCTCATCTTCACCTAATGGACTTCCATGTGATGAAGCTTTGCCACTTTTATTTGGTGAACCATAACCTATTTTTGTTTTACAAGAAATAACGATAGGTTTTTTTGATTTTTGAGCTTTTTTTAATGCATTTCTTATTTGTCGAGGATCATGACCATCAATGTTTATGTAATTCCAACCGTAGCTTTTAAATCTTTTTTCATGATCATCTGATACTGCTAAACTAGTAGGTCCATCAATTGATATGGAGTTATTATCAAAAAGTAAAATTAGATTTTTTAGTTTTAAATGACCAGCTAAACTTAAAGATTCATGACTTATTCCCTCCATTAAGCAACCATCACCAGCTAAAACATAAGTTTTGTGATTAATTTTATTTTTTCCTATTTTTTTTTTTAAAATTTCTTCCGAGATTGCAAAACCAACAGCATTTGAAATTCCTTGTCCTAGAGGACCAGTGGTTGTCTCAATACCAGTATTAGGATGGTATTCTGGATGACCTGCACAAATACAATCCAATTGTCTAAAGTTTTTAATATCACCCAACGAAACACTTTTATATCCGGTAAGATATAGAAGAGAATAAAGCAACATGGATCCGTGTCCTGCAGACAGAACAAATCTATCCCTATTTATCCAGTTTGGATTCCTAGGATTAAATTTCAAAAAATCTTTAAAAAGTACAGTTGCAACATCTGCCATACCCATTGGCATACCAGGATGTCCTGAATTTGCTCTTTGCACCGCATCTATAGATAGAAATCTAATACAATTAGCCAATTCATTGTGTAATTTATTCAAATTTTATCCTGTGTAGACTAAGAAGATTCTATTTAATAATATAATTATATATATATGAATTCTGTGAACGAAAAAGAAAAAAAATTAAAATTAGCTCTAACAAAACTTAATAATTTAAATTTGAGTAATCCTAGTTTATTAAATAGTATCGAGGAATTAAAATTAAAACAAAATCAATTAGAAATTGAAAAAAAAACTATAGAGGAAAAATATAATAATTTAAGAGAAGATTATAATCTTTTATCAAAAAAAATAGACGAATTCGAGAATAAAGAAAAAGTAGATAAACAAAAACAAATCCATTTTTCTGAAAAAATTGATGAATTAAATCAAGAAACTAATACTCTATTGGAGGAAATAGATAAATGGCAAACGTAAGTATTAAATTTAATGGAAAGGAATTTTTACTCTCATGTGATGATGGTCAAGAGGAGCATCTAGAGGAATT
>CACORI010000025.1 GCA_902629585.1 uncultured Pelagibacteraceae bacterium
CAAGATCTCTGATAAGATTATCAAATCTTCCTCCTGATAAAAATATTTCTTTTTTACCTTTTACTATTACTTGAATATTAAATGTCATTCCTGTGTAATAGCTCACTGTACGATTAATATTAGTATTAAAAATTACTTTTAAATTTTTTATTTTGTTTTTTTTTAATGGAAAATAATCTGGACCTATTACAATGTTCAAATTATTTTTTTTGAAGAAGCTATTTAATACCTTATGTGCTTTATTAATCGGACAAGATATCTTCAGATAATCTTTAATAATTTTAACACTGTTCCTATTTAAAAGACCCCTTGGATCTTGATAATTTTTAATATCAAATCTCTCTAATATTTCTTTTAAAGATCTTCCAGAGTAAATTTTGGATAAATTATTTTTTCTTAAACGCTCTGCTTTTGCTTTATCTTTTTCAACATTATTTTGATTTACATCTTTATTGTCAGATAATTTTCTTAATAGTTGATTAAAATAAACTTCTCTTGAATAATGTCTTTTAATTTTTTCTCTCCATCTAAGTGGAAGTGATGTTAATTTACTTACTAATAAATGAAATATTTCAATATTACTCAGATTTAAAACACTTTTTTTAAATCTCGATTTATTAAATATATTTATTGATGTTTTTAAAATCTCATAATCATCTTCTGATTTTGAATTTGACCCAAAAATTTCAAAACCTGTTTGCTTTACAATAGGTGATCTATTACTTTTATTTTGTTTGCGATAGGCCTCACCGCTATAAGACCATTTTGTTTTTTTTTGATTTTTGCTTCCGATAAATTTGATTACACTAGACAAAGTAAGATCCGGTCTTAAGCTCCACTCCACATTTCTTTGATCGTAAAAAGAGAATAAATATTGTCTAAAATTTCCTCCAGATCTTTTTAGGATATGTTTAGATTCTATAATGTTATCAAGTTCAATATTCTTAAAACCGCTTGATTTAAGAATATTAGATATACTTTCTGACTTCATCTATTAAATTTTCTTTTGGTATTGTTTCACTATTCTCACCTTTTAAGCCTTTAAGATTCTTGATTGTAACAGTACGATCTTTGAACTCATTTTCTCCACAAATAATAGCGACTGATAATTTACGTTTATTAGCAAGGGTTAATTGTTTACCAAGATTTTTTTTACTATCCAAAAATATTTCGGCATTGATATTATTATCTCTTAGGATGTTAACTATTTCATAATAATTTTTTAAGTATTTTTCGTCCATTACACAAACTAAAACAGGTTTTTGATTATCTATTTCTATTTGATCTAATTGTATTAAAGCGAATAACAATCGATCAACTCCAAAGCTAATACCAGTTCCAGGAACATCCACTCCTTTAAATCTTGAAATAAGTTTAGCGTAAGCTCCCCCAGAGCAAATACTACCGATGTCTACTTCTTTGCCTTTATTGTTAACAACTTTAAAATTAAGAGATGTCTCTAATATAAAGTCTGAATAATAATCTAGTCCCCTGACAATATTAAAATTACTTTTTACTTGATTCGTATTTAAGTTATAATTTGCGATTTCCAAAACTTGCTCTAGTTCTTTTATTCCTTCTTTGGATAATGGGTTTTTTAAAGTTTGTTTTAAATCACTTAATTCTTTAATTTTTAAAAAATTTAATATTTGTGAAGATTGCTCCTCAGTTAAATTTGCTCCCTCAGTGATTGCACCACTTGCATCCTTTCTTCCTTTTTTAAGAAGCTGTTCTACTCCCTTCAAACCAAAACCTGGCTTATCAAGTTTATCAATAGCTCTAATAACTTTTATTTGTTTATCTTCAGAAATTTTTATATCATTGATTAGACCTTGAATAATTTTTCGATTACTTATGTTGATAACAAATTGATTTTTTTTTAAACCACAATCTTGTAAAGTTCTAGATACTAAATTACAAAGTTCAGCATTTGCTTGAGCAGAATTAAAACCTCCTACTATATCAAAATCTGCTTGGGTAAATTCTCTATATCTTCCGTTCCCTGGCTTTTCATTTCTAAAAACATTTTGAATTGCATATCTTTTATATATAGATGGTAATTCTTGATTATTTTGAGCAAAAAATCTTGCTAAAGGGCTAGAGAGGTCATACCTGAGAGTTATATTTTTATTTCCATCTTTAAATGAAAACACGTCAGACATAGGATTAGATTCGTCTTCTGCTAAGAAAGATCCTATATTTTCACTTATCTCAAACGATGGCGTCTCTAATGCTTCAGCTCCAAATCTAATAAAATTATCCTCAATAACTTTTATTAGTTTTTTTTTAAGATATAATTTTTTATCCCAACGATCCTCAAATCCTGAAGGTAAAGTTGGGATTAATTTATTTTTTGTATTCATTTTTTGGTACCTTGAGTAGGTTACGCTCCTACGACTTCGGATCCACAAACCGACGTGATACTATTTCACCATCAAGGCATTTCCTTTCGATTTTATCTTATTTTGTGTTGATTTAAAATTGTTATATAAATGATTAAATGCTAGCTTTAGCCAGCATGGAAATGAGTATGCACACCTTTATTGCTTCCTCTAAGAATTAATCTTTGAGTACCTAATTTAGCTAGATTTATTAATTCATTGATGCTCATAGTGTGCTTTTTAGACAAAAAATTGAATTATGCAACCCAAAAGAAAACGGACGTTTAACTTATAAAAAAGAAAAACGCCCTTAAATTTATAATTTTAATTAATCAAGTTTTTTAAGATTAACTGCAGATGGACCTTTTGGACCGTCCTCTAAAGTAAATTCTAACTTATCACCCTCATTTAGATATCTCATGCCAGCTGCCTTTACTGCAGATGCGTGCACGAAAGCATCTTTTTCTTTGTCATCTCGTTCGATAAAACCATACCCTTTTTTACCGTTAAACCATTTTACTTTACCTTGTAGTGTACTCATCTTATTTCTTAATCCTTTTGTTATTTTTATTAACTAAAAGGTAATTTCTTTTAAAATTTTTTTCAAGAATTAATTAGTGGTGGCTGAGGAAGGATTCGCACCTCCGACACAAGCCTTTTCAGGGCTCTGCTCTACTCCTGAGCTACTCAGCCTTAAGATTAACCTCTAAAGATTATCCTTCCTTTAGTCAGATCATAAGGGGTCATTTCTACTGTAACATTATCACCTTGCAAAACTCTTATTCTGTTTTTTCTCAATTTTCCTGCAGTATGAGCTGTAACTGTATGACCATTTTCCAATTGAACTCTAAACATAGCATTAGGCAGTAAATCTGTCACAGTGCCTTTGAATTCAAGTAGATCTTGTTTAGACAAATTTTTTATCTCCTTATTCTTATTTTTATCGAGTTAGCATGTCCAACTAACCCTTCATAATTTGCAAGAGTTATAACCGATGGTCCAAGACTTTCAATACCCTTTTTCGATAAGTTAATATATGAAATTCTTTTATAAAATTCATTAACGCTTATTCCACTAGAATATTTTGCAGATCCATTAGTCGGTAAAACATGATTTGAACCAATATTATAGTCCGTCATTGCCATAACAGCATATTTTCCTAAGCAAATTGATCCTGCATTATTTATTTTTGGCAAGTATGATTTAAAATTTTTTACGTTTAATTCCAAATGTTCAGGAGCAATTTTATTTATAATATTTAATATTTTTTTTTTTGAACTAGTGTAAATTAAAATTCCATTATTAATTAAACTTTTTTTTGCAATTGAGTTTCTAGGAATTTTTTCTAATTGCTCCGAAATTTTTAAACTCACTTTTTTTAAAAATTTTTTATCTTTGGAAATTAAAATACATTGAGCAAGAAGATCATGTTCCGCTTGACCTATTAGATCACTTGCAATCCATTCTGGATTAGAAAATTTGTCACACACAATAGTTATCTCTGATGGCCCAGCTGTCATCCCTTCAATACCAACATCACCAAATACTTCTTTTTTTGCAGCAGCAACAAATGCATTGCCAGGTCCAACAATTTTATCTACTTTTTTAATTTTTTTAGTTCCGTATGCAAGAGCCGCTATTGCTGAAGGACCACCTATTGAATATATTTCCTTTATTTTGCATTTTCTTGCAGCATATAACACTGCGGGATTTTGTTTTCCTTCTAAACCTGGGTTTATCATTACCAATCTTTTTACACCTGCAACAACTGCCGGAATAGCATTCATTAAAACAGTTGATGGATATGAAACAGTAGATCCAGGAACGTAAATTGCAACTGACTCTATTGGTAAATACTTATATTCAAGTTTATTGTTTAGTTTATCTTTATAATAAATATTTTTAAATTTTTGTAACGAATGAAATTTATGAATCCTATTATAAGCAATATCTATCGCACTTTTTACTTTTTGATCAAGGCTAGCAATTGCTTTTGAAATTTGCTGTTTTGTTGGAATTAAATTTGAATTTTGATTAAATCTTTTTTCATATTTAATTAAAGCTCTGTCTCCATTTTTTTTTACGTCATTTATAATATGTGTCACAGAAGAAGAATTAGATTGGATTTTTTTTTTTCTTTTTTTCAACAATTGATCAAAAAATTGATCAAAATTTTTCCAATCTCCATTTAAAACTTTCATAAACTATTTAATTTCATTTTGGTCTTCTAATCTTACTTCGATAGCTTCCATTTTTAAAATGATGTGAGCATTATCGTTAAACATTAAATTTACCTCATAGTCGTCTTTATTTCTTAAATAATCAATACCAATTAATTCTAATACCTTTTCTTTATCATTTTGATCGATATTTTTAGATTTTACCTTATCAACAAAATCAAATTTGCAAATACTATTAATTTTTTTTTCTTTTTCATTAGTTTCAATTTTTGTTCTACTAAATGATATCAAAAATATTTTGTTAGATTGTAAAAATTTTATATCTGAAATTTTGACTTTTGCTCCTGAGCAGCATGCTGAAATCATTTGCAAACCATCGCTATCTGTAGCAATTATCTTTGCTAAGTATTTTTTTTCCATCAGCTAATTCTTTTAATTTTTGCTCCAATTTTTTTTAATTTTTTTTCAATATTTTCATACCCACGATCACAATGATAAACACGACTCACAATACTTGTCCCTTTTGCAGAAATCGCAGCTAAAACTAAAGCAGCAGATGCTCTTAAATCACTAGACATTATTTCAGCTCCAATGAAACTAGTGTTACCCTCAATTTTTGCTTTATTATTTTTAACCGAAATTTTTGCTCCTAACCGCTGGAGCTCCATTACATGCATAAATCTACTTTTGAAAATGTTTTCTGTGATTGAACTTTTTCCAATTGCTTTACATAATAAAACCATGAATTGTGGTTGCAGATCAGTGCTAAATCCATGATACTCTTTTGTAATAATATGATTTATTTTTTTTATCTTTTGAGGGCCCTTGATATGAATTTCATTATTAAATATTTTAAATCTAGCTCCTGTTTTTTTTAAGAAATTTAATTCAGTTGAAATTGTTTTAGGATTAAAACCTTTAATTAATAAATTTCCTTTGGTTAGAGTAGCTGCTACACAAAAAGTACCAGCTTCTATTCTATCCCCCATAATAGTATAATTAGTTTCCTTCAAAGACTTTACTCCAATAATTTGACAGGTTCTTTTTCCAATCCATTTAATATTTGCACCTGCACAGTTTAAGAAATTAGTTAATTCTTTTACCTCAGGTTCAATGCTGGAATTACTTAAAACAGTTTTTTTATCAGATAAAACTGCTGACATTATTAGATGTTGTGTTGCGCCTACACTAATTGTTGGAAATTTTATAGACTTTCCTCTTAATTTTCCTTTCGATTTTGCGTGAATGTACCCTTTTTTAATTTCATATTTCATTCCGAGTTTTTGTAATGCACTTAAATGTAAATCAATCGGTCTTCCTGAATTACCATTTAAAACACAACCTCCTGGGAAACTCGTGATTGATTTTTGATATTTTGCAACTAAAGGTCCAAGAACTAAAATTCCTGCTCTCATAGTTTTGAGGAGAGAATAAGATGCAAAATATTTTGGATTTTTAGTTTTAGATATTCTAACTTTTTTTTTATTATTAAAAAATTCAATTTTAGATCCCAAAGATTTTAAAAGATTAAGCATCGTGTCAATATCTTTTACTCTAGGAAGATTTTGAATTATCACTGGTTTGTCAAATAATAAAGTGGCCGCTAAAATTGGAAGTGCTGAATTTTTACTACCTGAAATTAAAACTTTGCCCTTTAAAATACTGGGACCTTTGATCACAAATTTATCCATAAACTACTTTATCTTAGCGACTTGTATAGATGTTTGTCCCTGATATTTTCCATTTTTAGATTTGTAAGTTGTCTCTGGATCTGTATCTGATTTAAAAAATAAAAATTGAGCTATACCCTCATTCGAATAAATTTTAGCTGGATTAGGTGTAGTATTTGACATCTCAATTACAATGTTCCCTTCAAACGAATTTTCTATAGGAGTAACATTAACTATAACTCCACAACGAGCATAAGTGCTTTTACCTACACATATACAAAGTACATTTTTAGGAATACGAAAATATTCAACTGTCTTCCCTAGAACAAAGCTATTTGGGGGTATTATGCAATATGGACCCTTTCTTGAAACAAAATTATCCTCTGAAAAATTTTTTGGATCTACCAGAGAATTATTTACATTTGTAAAAATCCTGTATTCATCAGAGAGTGAAACGTCATAGCCCATCGATGAAAGTCCCTTTGAAATTGTTCCCTTTGAAACTTGTTCTTCAAGAAAAGGCTCAATCATATTGTGTTCTTTACACATTTTTTTAATCCATGAATCTGGTTGTATAGACATTATTTATTTTTTTTTTTATTTTTTTTTTGAAAAAGTTTTCTTTTTCTTAAATTTTTTCTAAGAGCTAAATTTAATCTCTCATTTTTTTCTTTGGTCTTCATTCTTTGTCAGGATTAGTTAAAAAATCTAATGTGATTGGTTTTGAAGCATCAATTGTTGGTACTTTTTTCTCATCTTTTTTTGGACCCTCTTTAGCTAATCTTTTAGCTTTTCTTTCAGCAAGTTTTTTTTCTCTCTTAGCCTGTTTCTCCATTAACTTCGCAGAACGAGTACTTTTAAAGTCATAATGTATTCCACAAAAACTTATTGATCCTTTATAATTAAAATATTTTTCCTCTAAAACATTATTATTTTTATCAATGATAATTTTAGTATAAACTTTCATGGTATAATTTTTGCAAATTATTTATAAACTAATAAAATAATATGGCAATAATTAGCATATAAGTTTGATAGTTAAATCGCCCCTTTAACTCAGGTAGTAGAGTATTTCCATGGTAAGGAAAAAGTCGTCCGTGCAAGTCGGGCAAGGGGCACCATATTCAATCTTTATAAAATCGTTTCCTAAAAAAAAAGGTAATTAAAATCAAACCAAAAAAAGCCAAAATTGGAATGTAAATTTTTGGTCTAAAGATTATGTCTGTAATAACAGGAAGTTTCGAATTCTCGTCAATTACTTTTTCAAGTCCACTACCGATTGAAACAACTAAAAAAATTTGAGGGATAATCCCTATTAAAGAGGCAAAGAAAAAATTAATTGCTTTTACATTGAAAATTGTTGGTAAAAGGCAACTAAGTTGCCAAGGTATACCACCTATAAAACGATATATTAATAAATAAATAAACTCTGATTTTTTAAATTTCATTTGAAGTTTTTGATATTTATTTAAAAACTTTTCTCTTATAAAATCTTTAAGAAAATAATTACCAAATAAATACAATATAGTAGCTCCTATACTTAAACCTAAAACGACAGCTATTGTTCCAATCCATTGACCAAATAAAAAACCACCAAGCAAGGCTATAGGAGATCCAAATCCTAAAAATGGAAAAACCCATAATATTGTAAATATTAAAAAAAACAAAAATAACAAAAAAAGATTAGAACTTTTTAAATCAAAAAAATAGTTTCTATTATTTTTTATAAAATCATAGCTTGTGAAACTTTTTATTTCTTGAAGGGTGAATTCTGAAAAAAAATAATATAAAAATATAGTAATAAAAATAAGATAAAATAACCCAATCAAAAATTTAATTTTTTTACTTTTTTCCATTAATTGTTATCTTTTTTTTATAAATCTTCTATTTGCTATTTATATATTAAGTTAATATAAAGATCGAAATTTAAATAATATAGTACTTAGATTTATGAAAAGAACTTACCAACCAAAAAAAGGCAAAAGATTAAAAAAACACGGATTTCGATCAAAAATGAAAAGTAAAGGTGGTCGAAAACTTTTAAAAAGAAGAAGAGCTAGAGGAAGAAAAAATCTTACAGTTTCCTCTAAAGTCAAAAGAAAAAGAAAATAATTTTTGATAATATGAAAAGCAAAATTCTTGCTCTTTCAAAAAATGAAGAGTTTAAAAATCTTTTAAAGAAAGAGAAGATTTCCAACAAATATGTAACTATCTTTTATG
>CACORI010000026.1 GCA_902629585.1 uncultured Pelagibacteraceae bacterium
AACAGACAAAGTGGGTCTCTTCTTACATTTAAACCCATAAATTCTCCGTCGACGGCAATTACATTGCCTAATTTTAAATCATCTGGTAAATCAGTTTTGTGAACTTTAATATCAATATTCATTTTTTAACATATATATATGAAACCTAAAAATTGTCTAATTTTTGGTGGTAGTGGTCAAATTGGAAGACACTTGGTCAGAAAATTAACAAAAAATGATATTAGAGTGACTGTAGTAACTCGAAATATTCATCAAAAAAGCTATATCATTAAAACGCAAGGAAACGCAGGATATATAGATATTGTAGAAAGCAACATTTACGATGAGCACAAAATAAGATCGCTTTTTAAAAAAGTTGATATTTGTATAAATTTAGTGGGTATTCTTTATGAAAAAAAAAGAGGAAATACTTTTCATAATATTCATACTTTATTTCCTACTATCCTAGCTAAGCTCTCAAAAGAATATAAACTTAAAAATTTTATTCATTTATCTGCTTTAGGAATAAATGAAGCTATAGACAGCAACTATGCAAAAAGTAAATTAGAGGGAGAAAAAGGTATTCTTAAAAATTTTCCACTAGCTACGATCCTCAGGCCATCCGTCGTATATTCTGTCGATGATAATTTTACAACAAATTTTATGACTTTATTAAATAGATTACCTATTTTTCCACTATATTATTCTGGAAAAACAAAATTTTCCCCCATCCATTGTACTGATCTCACTGATATAATTTATCATATAATCTCTCGAAATATTAATTCGAAAATTATTGAATGTGTAGGTCCTGAGGTGATTTCTTTTAAAGAAGTTCTTGAAAAATTATTAAGGCTAATCAATAAAAAAAGATTGTTAATACCGTTTCCTCTTTTTTTAGCTAGCTTGTCTGCGAAAATTTTTCAATTACTTCCAAATCCTCTATTAACTGAAGATCAATTGAGACTTCTTAAATATGATAATACCCTTTCAGGAAAGTATAAAAATAATGCAGACATAGGATTTCCTTGCCAAAGATTATTTGATGTGGAAGTAAAAAAGTATGCTTATATGTGGAGAGAGGGAGGGGAGTTTTCAACAGAAAAATATAATCTTAAAAATAACTCTAGGGATTAATTTTTAAGCTGACCGTATTTTTTTTTCTATAAATTCTGGCACTTCATCTTTATCAGCAACATCTTCTTTTTTACCTTTTGGTTGATATGCATAAAGTAAATGCAGCTTACAGTAAGAAAAATCTTTTAATGAGGATCTTCCACAAAAATAAAAATCTTTTTCATCTGGATGACCTATCGGCCATTTGCAAGAATTTTCGTCTAATTCTTCCAATTGTTTAGGATTTTCAGGTTCAAAATCTTTTTCAATTATTAATGATCTAAACTTATTTCTTCTTCCCTTTCTTGACTTTATTTTCTTGTCCTCTACGGAGGTATCAAAATCTCTATTGGAGGTTGCAGTTCTTGTTTTAATTTTCGCAGATAAATTAAGTCTGTGAGCTTTCCCTATTACAGCATTTCTACTTAATCCACCTATTATTTCTGCTATCTGGCTAGCAGTATTGCCTTTGCCCCAAAGTTCTTTGAGTTTAGCTACTTTTTCCTCATTCCAACTCATAATTATCTATATCATGTGTTAAATTAATCTTAAAGTACAATATAGTGTAATAAATTAAAAAATAATAATGTTTTTTACGGGTTGTTAACAATAAATATTTATTTTCAGTTTTTTCAATTCTTAATTGTAAGTAGTTATTCTTTTTTGTTTTGATAAAAGGTTTTTTTTAATGAGCAATTTAGCAAAAAATTATAACAGAAAAAAAATATCTTTTGTTAGAGGAAAAGGAAGCTTTCTCTACACAAAAGATGGAACAAAATACTTAGATTTCGTTCAAGGTATTGCAGTAAATTCTTTAGGTCATGCTCACCCAGAATTAATTAAGACTATTAACAAACAGTCAAAAAAATTATGGCATGTTTCAAATGCATTTCAAATTCCCGAAGGAGAAACACTTGCTAAAAAACTAGCAAAAAAAACTTTTGCTGATTATGTCATATTTCAAAATAGTGGTGCAGAAGCAACTGAAGCTGCTATAAAAGTAGCTCGAAGATATTTTTTTTCAATTGGAAAATCCTATAAAAATAAAATACTTTGTATTAAAAATTCCTTTCATGGAAGAACAATCGCAGCAATTTATGCGAGCGGGTCAAAAAAAATGACAGAGGGTTTTGGACCAAAAGTTCCAGGGTTTGATCATATTGAATTTAGAGATTTTAAGCCAAGATTCCCAAATCTGAGAAAAAAGATTACAAATAAAACAGCAGCAATAATGGTTGAAACTGTATTAGGCGAAGGAGGGATCAAACCAATACCTAATGAATGTTTAAAATATTTAAGAAAAATTTGTAATGAAAAAAAAATATTACTAATATTAGATGAGGTTCAAAGCGGAGTTGGAAGATCAGGAGATTTTTTTGCATTTGAAAAGTCTAAAGTGAAACCAGATATTGTTCCAATAGCTAAAGGCATAGGGGGCGGCTTTCCGATAGGAGCAGTTTTAATGAACAAAAAAGTTGCTTCAGGCATGACTCCAGGAACTCATGGCTCAACATTTGGGGGCAACCCATTAGCTATGAAAATTGGAACTAAGGTAGTAGATATTATTACAAACAAGAGTTTTTTAAAAAATGTAAGAAAAAATTCTGATTATTTTTATAATGAATTGAATAAGATTAAAAATAGATTTCCAAAAATAATTAAAAATATTCGAGGTAGAGGATTATTAATTGGTATACAGCTTTATAGCAATCAATCAAAATTCATAATGGATCTTATGAAATATAAACTATTAACAATAAGAGCTGCAGAAAATGTTATTAGAATTTTACCACCATTAAATGTTAAAAAAAAAGAAATTACTTTAGCCATAAGTATTATTAACAAAGTGTGCGAAAAAATTAGTAAATGAGACATTTTATTAATTTAAAAGATATACCTAAAAATGACCTAAGGAAAATCTTAAAGGATTCAAAAAAGAGAAAAAAATCAAGAATGAGATTTAATACACTTGTTGTTGATAAAGATGAACCTTTAAAAGGCAAACTACTAATCCAAATGTTTGAAAAATCTAGTTTGAGAACTAGATTAAGTTTTTACATAGCAATCAAGCAATTAGGCGGTGGAACACTAACTTTAAGATCTAATGAGCTTCATTTAGGACACGGAGGCGAAAGTTTAGCAGATACAGCAAAAATTTTATCAACATTTGGAGATGGTTTTATAATTAGAACTGACAAAGAGGAAAAAATTACAAGTTTTAAAAATAACATGTCAATTCCCATAATAAATGGTCTTAGTCCTTATTCCCATCCAACACAGGTTTTATCTGACATTTTTACAGTAGAAGAAATTAAAAAAAAGAATATTTCAAAATTAAATATAACATGGATAGGAGACTGCAATAATGTTCTCAATAGTTTAATGGCTGCTTCTGTCAAATTTGATTTTAGATTAAATATTGGCTGCCCAAAAAATTATTATCCAGAAAAAAAAATTATCGACTGGGTAAAGAAAAACAAAAATAAGATACAAATTTTTAATGACCCAAATAAAGCAGTAATTAATGCTGATGTTATATTTTCTGATAAGGTAATTTCTTTAAATGATAAAGTGAATGAAAGGAAAAAACTTTCTCAATTTAAAAAATTTAAAATAACCCAAGCACTTTTAAAAAAAGCCAAAAAAGATTGCATCTTTTTACATTGTTTACCCAGGGGACATGAAGTAGATGAAAAAGTTTTCTTAAGTAAGAAATCAAAAGTATGGCAACAAGCTCTAAATAGAGTTCACGTTCAGAAAAGTATATTATTGTATTGTTTTGGAAAGTTAAGGTAAAGGTTGTGGATTATCTGAATTTTGATTTAAGTATTTTATGACAGATGCCCTGTCTTTTTCCTTTCTCAGACCAGCATAAGCCATCTTTGTACCTTTTATCCATTTTGCAGGTTTAATTAAAAAACCATTAAGTTCCTCAAAGTTCCATTCTTTACCATACTCCACTAAAGCTTTTGAATATTTATAATCAGCGACGCCTCCAATTTTTCTTCCAACTACATTATATAAAGCAGGTCCAATGTTGTTCTTACCTCCTTTATTGATCGAGTGACATGCCGCACATTTTTTAAAAATTTTCTCTCCAGATATAACATCCCCCATTGCCATTAATGCAGATATATCAACTTTTTCGATTGTTGATGTCTCTTTTAAAACAGTTTTTGTTTTAACTTCTACCTCAACCACGTATCCCGGCTTTTCTGGCTTTTCTACATGAAAAACCATATCTGAAATTTTACCTATTCCAATTATCAGAAGTGCTACTACTAAAATTGCAGCAACTATTTTATTAATTTCAAAAGAATCCATTTTATAAAAATATATTTTGAACGTATAACATTATAAATTAAAAATTGCTTATATTTTAATGTACAATTTTGCCTCTATAGATAATCTTGCTTTAATTGGAGAAAACAATGAAAACGTTAATTTTAATTCCATCTAGACTTTCTGCTACCAGATTACCTAGAAAACCTTTGCTTAAAATTAATGGTTTGTCAATAATTTCTCACGTTGTGAAAAAAGCTATTGAGGCCAATATAGGAGAAGTTTGCGTTGCCGCTGAAGATCAAGAAATTATTGATGATGTAAAATATAATGGCGGTAAAGCAATATTAACAGGTAAAAATCACAAAACTGGAACAGATAGAATTTATGAGGCTTTACATACATTAAAAAAATCCGACATTGAATTAATAATAAATCTTCAAGGAGATGAACCTTTAATTGACGTTCATGATATCAGAAATTTACATAAACAAATGATAAAAACAAAGTTCCATTTAGGCACCTTAGCATCAAAAATTACTGATAAAAATTTATATAAAAAAGATAGTGTTGTAAAAGTTGAGACAAAGGATAATTTAGAAAATACTGATTTTCCTGAAGCTATAAATTTTTCAAGAAAATACAATGAGTCAAAAAATTATATATATCATCATATAGGTGTTTATTGTTACCAATTAAAAACACTCGAAAAATTTATTTCTTTAAAACAATCTAAAAATGAAATTATCAACAACTTGGAGCAACTTAGAGCATTAGATAACAATATAAAAATAAATGTTGCTCTTGCAAAATCCTCATCAGTAGGAGTTGATACTGAAGAAGATTTTGTATCTATAAAAAAAATAATGGAATATAAAACTTAATGAGTAAAATTTATTTTCAAGGAACTTTTGGGGCCTATTCCCATTTAGCAGCTCTATCTATTGATCCAAAAGCCGAAATTATACCCTGTAAAACTTTTGATGAATGTTTTTTGAAAGCGACAAGAGACCCAGAATCTAAAATGATAATTCCAGAGTCGAATCGAATTACTGGAAATATAGGAATAGAATATTTAATATTTGAGTATAGATTAAATATTTATTCAGAATATTTTCAAAAGATTGAACATAATTTGTTAGGACTACCAGGAGTAAAAATTTCTGATATAAAGGATGTCTACTCACACGGGCAAGCACTATCACAATGTTCTAAATTTATTAAATCGCATAATTTAATTGAACATGTAAGAGCTGATACAGCAGGATCTGCTGAAATGATCTCGAAAAATAAAGATAAAACTAAGGCTGCTATTGCATCTTCATTAAGCGCAAAAACTTATAAACTCGAAATAATAAAAGAAAATATAGAAAATGAAAAAGGTAACTTGACTAGATTTTTGATAATGGGAAAAAATATTTCACAACCTGAATTTGGTAAAAAAAAATATATTACTTCTTTTTTATTTAAATTAAAAAGTAAACCAGCAGCGCTATATCAATCTTTAGGTGGATTCGCTATCAATGGAGTAAATCTTACTAAATTGCAAAGTTATCCTGAAAAAAATACATTCGATTCTTTCTTTTTTTTGTGTGATCTGGATGGACATATTGAGGATCCAAAAGTTCAAAAATCTTTAGAGGAATTAGGATTACATTGTCAAGATTTTCACGTTCTAGGTGTTTTTGAAGCTGACAAACATAGGGAAAAATAATTTTAATTTCTTGTGGATTAGAAATTTTTACTGCTATAATAGTTCTGGAGGCTAGAGGTGGATGCTGCTTGAACCCGACCAGATCTTAACGGAAGCAGTCGTAGAGACAGTTATTTAGGTTCTAGTCTCCTTGAAAATAAATGAATAAAAATTCTAAAGTTCTTGCATTAAAATACAGACCTCAAATTTTTGAGGATCTTATAGGTCAAGAAATTGTAGCTGAAACAATTATTAATTCGATTAAAGTCAATAAAGTTCCTAATGCATACTTATTTACAGGCATAAGAGGAATAGGAAAAACTACGATTGCCAGAATTGTTGCAAAATCTTTGAATTGTTTAAAAGCTGATGAAAATATTTGCAAAAAAGATTTTTGTGAAAATTGTGAGGCAATAGCAAACTCAAACCATATTGATGTTTTGGAAATGGACGCAGCTAGTAAAACTGGTGTAGATGACGTTAGGGATTTAATAGAATTTTCAAGATATGGCCCCACATCATCGAAATTCAAAATTTTCATAATAGATGAGGTCCATATGTTAAGTAAACAAGCCTTCAATGCTTTGTTAAAAACATTAGAAGAACCTCCAGAATATTTAAAATTCATATTTGCAAC
>CACORI010000027.1 GCA_902629585.1 uncultured Pelagibacteraceae bacterium
CTGTGTAATAGATGTTCTTTCATCAGTTTTTTCTTTATTTTTCATTATTGCTCTAACAACATACATTGAGCCAATGTATTTTGCATTTTTTAAAAATGGAAGATAATTCGAACTTCTTAATATAAAATTTTTGAATTGAGAAACTTTTAACTTTTTTATGATACCTTTATTTATATATCTTTTGTTTTCATGTTTAAAATTCGGAAATTTACCTATTTTAGTCTCCAACTTTGAGTTCTTAACGTCACTTAGAAGATGGTAGTTAGTCCCCAAGTAAGGATCGACACAAACAAAATTACCATCTACTACAACAAAACTTTTTTTTCTAAGTTTTTTTGGTAATTTAATTAAAATTTTTTCTACTAATTCAAATTTAAATTCATTTAATTTTTTTATGCCTAGACTCTCTAGAACTGCATTATTATTTGCGTAAGTAGTTACAATTATCTTGTCAAAATTTTTTATACTTTTTTTTTTGAATTCTTTATTAAAATGTAATTTTAAATTTGATTTATTTATTTTACTTATTATTTTTTTTTTGAAGTTAAAAAAATTCAATATTTTTTCATTAGTAAGAATACTTTTTTCAATGAACGCATCATTAAATTTATTCTTTAAAATTTTGTAGAATAATTTATTTCTTTTCAAAAAAGATGCATATGTTTTAAACTTCACTTTGCTATCATTAGCTACTAAATAATAATTCAACGTTTTGCCAAAAACACTTAAACCAAAAAAAGAGGTGAACACATCCTTTGATTTATTTATTTCTGCCACAGTTTTTTGAGATCTAGGGTAATGATAACCAAGGTGAAATCTATATTGATTAGCGGAGGATGCTCCATTCATAATAGATTTTTGTTTTTCAAAAACTTGAACACTGTGTTTTTTAGACAAAATTAAACCTAAAGTTAAACCAAAAAATCCAGCTCCTATTATGGCAATTTTCACTATATATTCTTTATAAGTTTTATAAAAGGAATTGAAATATCTTTTTGATAGTTTTTTAAAATATAATCATAAGAGATATTAACTTTTTTTTTAATTTTTTTAGAGTTAATATTAATAGTTCTTAACAATTCACTTAATTTATTTATTTCACCGACTTTATAAAGTAAGCCTCCTTTTCCCGATTGTAAAATTTCTCTTGGCCCAACTTTACTGTCTGATGAAATAATTATTTTTTTTAAACATGCAATTTCGAGTAAAATATTTGGATTTCCCTCATATCTAGAGCTCAATACTTTTACATTGCTTTTTTTTACATATTTAAATGGATTTTTCGTGTATGAAATTATTTTTACTAAATCGCTGATATTATTATTTTCTATAAATTTTTCTAACATATCTCGATCACTCCCATCTCCAATTATTAAAAGTCTAGCTTGTCTGTATTTTATAAGTTTTACAAATGCTTTTAAAAGAGACATTTGATCTTTTTGATGCGTTAATCTACCTATATTAATTATCTTCAAGCCTTTAAAATTTTCAAAAAAACTAAATTTAAGATTAATATGAGATTGTTTTTGGATTTTTTTTACATCTAAGCTTTGTCTGTGAACATAACTTTTAAGCTGAAAGTATTTTTTAATTTCTTTTTTAAAGTCTTCTGATGTGACCAGAATTAGATCACTTAAAGAATAAAAAAATTTAAAAAATAATTTTTTAAAATAATTATTGATATATTTAGAGGGCGCCGTATTACATCGAATTATAATTTTTCTTCCAGTAATTTTAGCTGTAATAATAGGTAAAATATTTCCTTGAAAAGAAACAATTATACCTTTGTTAAACATAGAAAAAAAGAATAATTGAATAAAACAAAAAAAATATCTTAAATATCTATTATTTATTTTAGGAAAAAAATTTGATGTTATTACATTTATTCTTTTATTAAAAAAAAATTTTTTCCTTAGTTTCGCTCTTCTGGTATTATCCTCATAAGTAAAAAAATTTATGATATATTTTTTTTCTGCAAGAGAATTGACTAAAGCAAATACATTTTTTTCAAGTCCCCCATCTTCTATACATGGAAAATAAAAGTTAAAAGTTTTTGTCATTAACTCTACTTAGATTTTTTAATCTAAATTTTTAGTTATGTCCTCAGTCATTTTTTTTGCGTCTGCAAACAACATTAATGTATTTTCTTTATAGAATAAATCATTGTCAATTCCAGCATAACCTGGTGAAAGACTTCTTTTCACAAACAAAACTGATTTACATTTTTCTACATCTAAAACTGGCATTCCATATATAGGGCTTTGAGGGTCAGTTTTAGCTACAGGATTTGTTACATCATTTGCCCCAATAACAAAGGCAACATCAGCATTTGCAAAATCATTATTAATTTCCTCTAATTCAAATACTTCATCGTAGGGCACATTGGCCTCAGCTAATAATACATTCATATGACCAGGCATTCTTCCTGCTACAGGATGTATCGCGTAAGAAACTTTTATATTATTTTTTTTAAGAGTATCTACCATTTCTCTGAGGGCATGTTGTGCTTGTGCAACTGCCATTCCATATCCAGGAACTATGATTACGGATGAGGCATTTTTCATTAAAAATGCAGCGTCCTCCGCGTTTCCACTTTTTACTGGTTTTTGTTCTTTGCTTGCAGAATTCTTAGTTTGCTCAGTTCCACCAAATCCTCCCAAAATTACATTAAAGAAAGACCTATTCATGCCTTTGCACATAATGTATGAAAGAATTGCTCCGGATGAACCGACTAAAGCGCCTGTAATAATTAAAGCTGTATTTTCTAACGTAAATCCAATCCCTGCTGCGGCCCAGCCAGAGTATGAATTAAGCATTGATATAACCACTGGCATATCTGCACCACCAATTGGTATTATTAGTAAAAATCCTATTAGAAATGAGATAGCTAATAATATCCAAAATAGATTTGATGATTGTGTAGAGCATAGAAGATAAATTACAATCACTATTGAAATTAGTATTAGTGCATTAAGCGGATGTTGTCCCTTAAAAGTAATTGGTGAACCAGACATAATCCCCTGGAGTTTTAAGAAAGCAATTATTGAACCTGAAAATGTAATTGCTCCTACTGCAGCACCAATAGACATTTCTATTAAACTCCCTAGCTTGATATTACCTGGAAAACCAAGATTAAAAGCTTCGGGATTTAAAAAAGCTGATATAGCAACAAACACAGCAGCAAGACCAACTAGACTGTGAAAACCTGCGACCAGTTCTGGCATTGCTGTCATTGGAATTTTATAAGCTATGAATGCTCCTATTAGACCTCCAACTAAAAGAAAAATTAGAACAAATATAAATCCAGAAGAAAAGTTTCCTATAGACAAAAATGTAACTGTTATGGCAATAATCATTCCTAGGATTCCAAAAAGGTTTCCCTGTCTAGATGTTTCTGGCGAAGACAATCCTCTTAAAGCCAGAATAAATAATACCCCTGAAATCAAATAGAAAATTGCAGATAAATTTGCTGAAATCATTATTTATCCTTTTTCTTTTTTTTGTACATTGCAAGCATTCTTTGAGTTACCAAAAATCCCCCAAAAATATTTATCGCTGCTAAAGAAATTGCTAAGAAGCCGAAAATACTTGAATTGTCAAAAATACTATTAGAATTGCCAGCCAATCCTGCAATGATGGCTCCAACAATAATTACCGAAGATATGGCATTTGTCACTGACATTAAAGGAGTGTGTAAAGATGGAGTTACGCTCCATACAACATAGTATCCTATGAAAATGGAGAGAATAAATATACTTAATCTAAATATAAAAGGATCTATTTCCATCATTTATTTTATCAATGTTTTTTCAATTATTTCATCTTCTAAATTAATATTAATTTTCTTGCTCTCTTTATCATATAAATTTGACACAAAGTTAAATAAGTTTTTTGCATATAAGTTCGATGCAGAGGTAGGTAATTTATTCAAAATATTGCTATCACCGAGAATTTTCACACCATCTTTATTAATTATTTCGTCTACTGACGTGAAAGCAGTATTTCCTCCCTGCAAAGCAGCTAGATCATAAATTATTGATCCTGCTTGCATATTGTTAATCATAGACTCCTTAATTATCACTGGAGCTTTTTTACCAGGTATTAATGCCGTACAAATTACAATATCAATTTTTTTTAATGTCTCAGCTAAAAGTCCTTCCTGTTTTTTTTTAAAATCCTCTGAAGCCTCTTTCGCATAACCACCCTCTGTCTCTAAATTTTCAGCTCCCTCAACAGTCAAAAATTTTCCACCTAAACTTTCAACTTGTTCTTTTGAGGCCATTCTAACATCTGTAGCAAAAACAATTGCACCCATTCTTTTTGCTGTTGCAATAGCTTGAAGTCCTGCAACACCAGCCCCAACAATTAGAACTTTAGCAGCTGGAATTGTTCCTGCTGCAGTCATCATCATTGGAATGGCTTTTTCAAAATTTGCAAAAGATTCTAAAACTGCTTTATAACCTGCAAGATTAGCTTGAGATGAAAGTATATCCATTGATTGAGCTCTAGTTATCCTTGGAAGCAACTCTAATGAGAAAACATTTATATTTTTTTTTATAAGATTATCTATTCTGTCTTTATTTTCATAAGGGTTCAAAACTCCAATTAAAGTTTGATTTTCTTTAAATGAGGAAATTTTATCATCTAATGGTAAATTTAATTGAACAATAATATCAGCAATGTTTAAAATTTCTTTTTCATCTTTTAAAATTTTTACCCCTATCTCTGAATAGTCATTATCTTTAATACTTAAATGATGAGCATAATTTTCAGGCAGAATTACTTCAAAACCAAGCGCGATATATTTTTTTGCAATTTCAGGCGTTATTGCGATCCTTTTTTCTTTTTTTTGATTTTCTAAAACAGAAACAATTCTCATATAAGACTTTTATAATAAGAATATTGCCATTAAAACTAAAACTAATATTACAGCGACAGTTCCCCACAGAACGAATTTTGTAAAATTATTCCATGTCTTTTTATGGCTCTCGTTATCCATAAAATTATTTTTGTCTTGCTTTAAATTTGGGGTTAGTTTTATTTATAATATAAACTCTACCACGTCTCTTAACTAATTTTGAATTAAGATCTCTTTTTTTTACTGATTTAAGTGAGCTTTTAATTTTCATAATTTGTTTAGCCGGCGATGACCTACTCTTCCATGCCTTAAGACAAAGTACCATCGGCGCAGTTAGGCTTGACTTCCGAGTTCGGGATGGGATCGGGTATAACACCAACGCAATAATCACCGGCAAAAGACTTATAATGATTTAATTCAAATTGTAAACTGTGAAATACTATTGATTTATCTAATAAATTATCTTTTTTAAATAATCTTTAAGTTCGATTTTTCCAAACAATTTATAAACTTTATTCGAAAGATTCATGCTAGTAAGGGCTGATGCATACCTTTCACCTGGTCTTGGTGCCAAATATTTAATTTTTGAGTTAAACATTTTAGCAACATCAATAATGGAATAACTTTTTTTGTGAGAGATACTATAAAATCTACATTTATTTTTTTTGAAAGCATAAAAACATGCATCTATAGTGTCATAGACATGTGTAAATCGTCTTGATTGAGTACCAGGTTTAACAACTGTTAATGGTTTATTTTTTTTATATAAGTCTTCAAAAATTCCTATTACTGTAGCCATACTTCCAGATTTGATTTGATTTGGACCATAGACATTGTAAAAAAAAATTACCTCATATTTAAAATTAAACCATTTTTTTAAATTTTCTAACATTTCAAGATTTTTTGCTTTTGTAAAAGCATAAGGTGATAAATTTTTGTCATTACCTTTATTACCTATACTTGCTGAGGTAGCTGAATATATAAGTTTAATTTTATTTTTAAGACAAAAACTAAACACTTCATTTGTCCCTATAGAATTTGATGAAATGCATTCATTCATTTTAAGAAAACTTTGATATATTC
>CACORI010000028.1 GCA_902629585.1 uncultured Pelagibacteraceae bacterium
TCTTTTTTTCCTAAAGTTATTATTTTATCAGCTTGCGGCTTTAGAAATTTTGCTTTTGGTAAAGTAGTTTTAATTTGTTCATATTTTATTAAAGAATTTAGCATATTTTTAAGAAGTGCTTTTCTATGTTCAGAGGTTCTATTTAACTTTTTATTTGCTAATCCGTGTCTCATTATTAAATAGCTTCCTCAAGTTTTTTTGACATTTCTGCTATATTATCAGGAGGCCAATTAGGAATTTCCATACCTAAATATAAAGACATTCCAGTTAGGACTTCTTTTATCTCATTCAGAGATTTTCTTCCGAAATTTGGAGTTCTTAACATCTCCCCTTCAGATTTTTGAACTAAATCTCCTATATAAATTATGTTATCATTTTTTAGGCAATTCATTGACCTTACAGATAACTCTAATTCATCAACTTTTCTCAATAAATTTTTATTAAACTCGGGCTCTGTTGATACTTCTTTAACAGGTGCTTCAACGGGTTCATCAAAATTAATAAACATTTTAAGCTGATCTTGAAAAATTCTTGCAGCATAAGCTACAGCATCTTCAGCTGAGATTGACCCGTTAGTCTCAACTTCCATTGTTAGCTTGTCATAATCTAGTGCTTTTCCTTCTCTAGCTGTGCTAACAGAATAAGAAACTTTTTTTACTGGGCTATATAATGAGTCAATTGCAATTAAACCTAATGGTGGTTCCTCAGGTTTATTTAGCTCTGCTGGAACATATCCTTTTCCAGTATTTATATTCATTTCCATATGAAAATTTGTATTTTCATCTAAATTACAAATCACTAAATCTGGATTTAATATTTCAACATCTGCGACAGCCACAATATCAGAAGCTTTAATTTCACCTGGTCCTTTTGCATCTAAAACTAATTTTTTTGTACCCTCAGACGAAGATTTTAATGCTAAAGATTTCACGTTTAAAACGATATCAGTGACATCTTCTCTGACTCCTTTAATTGAGGTAAACTCATGTAAAACTCCATCGATTTGTATTGAAGTTACGGCTGTTCCTCTAATTGATGATAGTAAAATTCTTCTTAAAGAGTTACCGAGCGTTAAACCATAGCCTTTCTCTAAAGGTTCAGCTATAATTTTTGCTTGGGTTAAATCATCGCTTATATTAACATCTAGTTTTGCTGGTTTAATAAGAGATTTCCAATTTTTTATATTTACATTTTCTGTTTCCATTAAACTCTCCTTTTTTTTGGTGGCCTAGTTCCATTATGGGGCATTGGGGTTGTATCTTTAATTGATAAAATCTTGAAACCTCTTGCTTGCAATGCTCTTAAAGCTGTCTCTCTACCCGAACCTGGTCCTTTTACCTCTACAGATAATGTTTTCATACCATATTCTAAAGCTTTAGAAGCTGCAGCGTCAGCTGCTATTTGAGCAGCGTATGGTGTAGATTTTCGTGAACCTTTAAAACCTTTTTGCCCAGCAGAAGCCCATGAAATTACATTTCCATTGGTATCTGCAATTGATATAATTGTGTTGTTAAAAGTTGATTGCACATACGCTATACCATTTAAAATGTTTTTTTTAATCTTTTTCTTTTTTGAATAAGAACTCTTGTTAGATTTTTTTGTAGACTTCTCAACTTTTTGTTCTTTTGCTTCTACTTTATCAACTTTTGCCATTTTTATTTTTTAAGTGGTGTTAATTTTTTCCCAGCAATAGCTATTGCTTTACCTTTTCTAGTTCTAGCATTGCATCTTGTTCTTTGACCTCTAACAGGAAGTTTCTTTCTATGTCTTGTTCCTCTATAGCATGCTAAATCTATAAGTCTTTTTATACTAAGTGAATAATCTCTTCTTAAATCTCCTTCAACTTTAAAATTTTGATCTATATATTCTCTTATTTTTAAAATTTCTTCATCAGTAAGTTCGTTGACTCTTTTAGCCTTAGGTATCTCTAAAGATTTGCAAATTTGTTTTGAAAACTTATCACCTATTCCGTATATATATGTTAAACCAACATATACTAATTTATTTTGGGGAATGTTAATACCTGCGATACGAGCCATATATTTGAGATAAATTTTGACCTTTTTATATAATAAGATCTTTTAAAGTCAACGCCTAAACATTGACAAAAGTGTCTATTTTTCTCATTATTTCAGTAATTTCCATAGATCCGTCTATTTCATGAAAATTTGGATTTTTTAAATAGAAATCTAAAACGGGTTTAGTTGTTTCCATATAAGTGTCGTACCTTTTCAATATTGTATTTAGATCATCATCTGATCTTTTTTCAATTTCTTTTCTTTTTTTAATTCTTTTTATAATTGTATCTTTGTTAACATTAAGAAAAAAAATAAAGTCTATTTTTTGATTAGAGTTTTTTAGCAATAATTCTAAATTTTGGGCCTGGCTTAAGGTTCTAGGATAACCATCAAAAATTAATCTATCTTTATTTTTTTTGTCAAAAACTAAATCTTTAATTAAACCATTTACTATTTCATCACTTACAAATTTACCTTTATTCATGTCATTAGAAATTTTTTTTCCAATTTCTGTATTTTTTTTTATCTCATTCCTTAAAATATCACCTGTTGAAATTTGAAAACATCTTAATTTTTCTACTAAATATTTAGATTGAGTACCTTTGCCAGCACCAGGTGGACCAAATAAAACTATGTTCACTTTGTTTATCTTCCAAATTTAGTTTTTTTAATTAATTGTTCATATTGAGCACTCATTAATCTTGTTTGAATCTGTGTGACTGTATCTATAGCTACAACTACAACAATTAGTATCGATGTTCCTCCAAGATAAAATGGTATTGGATAGTTGGCTATTAAAAATTCTGGCATTAAACAAACCATAGTTAAATATAAAGCCCCAATAGTTGTCAGTTTTGTCAAAATTCCCTCGATATAAAGTGCTGTACTTTCGCCAGGTCTTATCCCTGGCACAAATCCCCCGTACTTTCTTAAGTTATCAGCTGTCTCCGTTGGATTGAATGTTATTGAAGTATAAAAAAACGTAAAAAATATTATCCCACTTGCGTAGAGTAACATGTAAAGAGGCTGACCTTGAGTAAAATAAGAGCTTAAATTTAAAAATGTTTCATTATCAGAAAAATTAAAATTTGAAAACGTTACCGGTAAAAGTAATAATGCAGATGCAAATATTGCTGGTATAACTCCTGCTTGATTTATTTTTAATGGAAGATGAGAAGACTCACCTCCATACATTTTATTTCCCATTTGTCTTTTTGGATAATTAATTAATATCTTTCTTAAAGCTCTTTCCATAAAAACTATAAATAAAATAGTGAGAATCAATAATACAAATAAAGCCAAAATCATAAATGTTGAAACAGCACCAGTCCTTCCAAGTTCAAAAGTAGTGACTAAAGCCCTTGGTATTTCTGCTACAATTCCTGAAAAAATAATTAATGAAATACCATTTCCTATACCTCTTTGTGTAATCTGTTCACCCAACCACATTAAAAAAATTGTACCTGCAACAATAGTTGTTACTGTGGTGACTTTAAAAAATATACCAGGATTGATGACTAAATTTGCAGAAGACTCTAAGCCAACAGCTAAACCATAACCTTGGACGGTAGCAAGTAATACAGTTCCATACCTTGTAATTTGAGTTATTTTTGATCGACCAGTCTCCCCTTGAGATTTTAAATTTTTAAAATAGTCAGATACACCTGTCAATAATTGAACAATAATTGATGATGAGATATATGGCATTATTCCTAAAGCAAAAATAGCCATTCTGCTTACCGCACCACCTGCAAATACATTGAACATTCCTAATAGACCTTTTTGATTTCCCTCCATCAAAATTTTAAGTTGTTCTGGATCTATTCCTGGTAATGGTACAAAAGTTCCAAATCTATAAACTGCTAGCAAACCTATGGTAAATAAAATTCTATTTCTTAAATCATTTGTAGATGAAGATGAGCTCATTATCTAAAAAAACTATTTTTTTAATTGTATTGATCCACCAATTTTCTCTAATTTATCTATAGCAGACTTAGAGGCTAAATTGGCTTCTATATTAACTTTATCTTTAATTTCACCAGTGCCTAAAATTTTTAATTTTGTAGAGTTTTTGTTTATTAATTTTAATTTTTTTAATAAATCGGAGTTAATTGTATCTTTTGAACTAAGTGTTTTTTTATTTAGATAATTTTGTATTTTTTCAAGATTCAATATTGCTATTTTTTGTTTCAAAATAGGGTTAAAACCTCTCTTAGGTAGTCTACGATATAGAGGCATTTGACCCCCTTCAAAACTCTTTATTGCAACTCCTGATCTTGATTTTTGACCTTTAACACCTCTTCCAGATGTTTTGCCTTTACCAGATCCTATACCTCTTCCAACACGTATTTTTGACTTATTCAATTTATCTCTGTTATTTAATTTCGTCATTATCCTCTTTTTTCTATGATTTCTGAAATCTTTTTGTTTCTGATAGTTGATATTTGTTTAGGTGAGTTTTGTTTCATTAGAGCTTTCATTGTAGCTCTGATAACATTATGAGCATTTGAAGTACCCATAGATTTAGCAACAATATCTTTTACACCTAATACCTCACAAACTGCTCTAACAGGACCACCAGCTATTATTCCAGTACCTTTTGAGGCAGCACGTAACACTATTCTTCCTGAACCATCTTTGGCCCTTACATCATGATGAATAGTTCTTCCTTCTCTTAAAGGAATATGAATTAGTTTTCTTCTAGCCATTTCATTAGCTTTCTTTATTGCATCTGGAACTTGTTTAGCTTTTGCATGAGCTATACCGATTCTGCCTGCTTGATTTCCTACGACAACTAATGCTGAAAAACCAAATCTTCTTCCACCTTTAACAACTTTAGTAATTCTATTTATATGTACTAGTTTTTCTAAAATATCGTCATTTTTCTTTTCTTTAATATTTTCCATTTAAAAATCCATTCCATTTTTTCTTAGTGTTTCAGCAAATATCTTAATTCTACCATGATATTTATAAATGCCTCGATCAAAAAAAATTTTTGTTATTTTTTTTTCTTGGGCTTTCTTGGCTAATTTTTCTGCTACAATTTTTGATAGTTCTGTTTTTTTAACTTTAGATGTTGATCTTATATCTTTTTCAACAGAAGACGCTGATAAAATAGTAATATTTTTCTCATCATCAATAATTTGAGCAGAAATATTTTTTGTTGATCTAGAAATACTTAATCTAAATCTATCTTTTGAAGCAACTTTCTTTAATTTGTTACTCACTCTGTATCTTTTTCTTAAAGTAGTAGAAAGTTTCATTATTTTTTCTTGCCTTCTTTTTTGAGAATATATTGGCCCTTTTCTCTAATTCCTTTTCCTTTATATGGTTCAATTTTTCTCAAAGTTTTAATTTTAGAGACAACAACGCCTACTAATTGTTTATCTGAACCCGAAATCTTTAATGTAGTTTGTTTTTCTACTACTATTTTTATTCCCTCTGGAACATCGAAATCTATATCATGACTATAGCCTAATTGAAGATTTAAGATTTTACCTTTTAAAGCAGCTCTATATCCTACACCGACGAGTTCTAAAGTTTTTTCATAACCTTGACTTGACCCTATTACAGCATTATTTATTAGACTTCTATTCATTCCCCACAATCTTTTTGTATTTTGATCAATTTTTTTTGGTTTTATTGAAATTTCTTTACCATCCTTTATATCGAGATTGAAGAGTTCTAAGTCAATATCTAAAGATTTTTTTCCGAGTGGGCCTTCAATATTTAGAATGTTTCCAGCCAAGGCAACTTTTACTTTTTCGGGTATAGAAA
>CACORI010000029.1 GCA_902629585.1 uncultured Pelagibacteraceae bacterium
TTTTATCAAAATTAATACCTTTTAGTAGTTCTAGTTCTGAACCTTCAACATCAATTATTGCAAGATCGATTACTTTGATATCATATTTATCAAAAATATTTTCCAAAATATCAATTTTACATTCATAGCTTTTGAAATTTCCTAATTTGGCTTGCTTAGCCAAATTATCTATTCTACTAATTGGATAATCTTTAAAATAAAGCTTATTTTCATCATCAACAATATGTGACATTAAATTTAAATTTTTTATAAAAAGTTTCTTATTTAAGTACTCCTTACTTAAACAAATCCTGTTCAAACAAATATTTTTTGATCTGTTTCTTTTTAAATATTTATAATTAAGTGGATTTGGTTCAATTAACAGTCCAGACCAACTTAAAGTTTTTTCTAATCTAAGTGAAATAGATTCAAAAATCCCATTGTAAGCACCAACTTCTAAATAAAAACCATTTTTTTTTTTATTTAAAATTTCTATTAAACTCTTATCTATATTACCTCTGGCAGAATATGTTTTAAATATATAAAATTTTAGTGATTGATAATTTGAAATAAAAGAATGCCAAAAATCATAGGGTAATTGATTTTTTATAAAATTTTTTAAATTATCAAACATAATAATAATTTATATAGATTATATTTTTTTTTTCATTACTCATAAAATTAATTATATCAATAATTGAAGTTTCTTTATTTATCTTAGAAAAATAACTATCAACAAATTTATAATTTTTTCTATCAAATGAACCATATTTTTTTTGAAGAAAATGCAAGCCAGCGTAAAAAATTTGAATTATCTTTGATGAATACTTTCTTCTAAAAGAAAGACAAATCATAAGTAATAATTTCAAAATGAAAATACTATATCCAAAAAATTTATCTGAAGAGGAACCAATTTTTTTTATTAATAAAAGTCGATATTTATAATTATAGTATATAGTTTTTGCCCAATTATCATTTACAGTATAAGAAACCGAATGATATATTTTTTGATTTAAATCTACAGCTAAACTTCCACCAACTTTTTTTAATCTTTGAGACAATTCTATATCTTCCTCACCATAAAAGAAATCAGGATCTGATAGCCCAGCTTTTTTCAAGAATAAAGAACGCATAATCGAAGCACACCCCACTACTGCATCAGTTTTTATTAAACCCCTAAACTTTGATGAGTCTTTCTTTTTGCAAATATGATTGGAACACTCTCTTTGCAATTTTAAATTGTTTCCTATTTTTGTACCACCAAACCAAATAGTTTTTGGATTGTCTAAAAACATTACTTTTGGGCTGATTGCAGCTAATAATTTGTTACTTTTTAATCTTTGTATCAAGTGAAAAAGTAAATTCTTAGGGACTATCATATCATTATCTATACGTGCAATATATTCAAAATTATTTTTTAAACAAAACTCATACCCAGAATTGTGTCCAAGTCCACATCCATAATTTATTTTATTTTTTATATAGAATAATTTTTTTTTATTTGTTTTTTTTAATACTGTGCTTTTTTCTACTTTTACGTAATTAATTTTCTCCTTTTTAAGAAAATTTAGGATTTCTTTTGAGTAAATTTGGTCAGAATTATTATCTACTAAAATAATGCTTGATATTGATTTTTCTTGCGCAAAAAGAGACTTTAAACATTGAATTGTTTTTTTACTATCATTCCAAAATAAAACAACTATTCCTAAAAAATTAGAATTTTTTTTCATTATTAAATTTTTGTTTCCTCTAAAAATTTTTTTGCTCTAGAAACTAATGAATATTTTTTACTTAATCTGTAGTTATTTTTTGAAATAATAAATTGTTTAGATGGCTGATTTTTCAACTTTCGTATTTCATTTTTCCAAGAATTTGGGTTTTTGTAATTTTTAATAAAAATTGCGTTCTTTTTTTCATTTATGGCCTCTTTTAAAACACTAAAATCTGAACACATTATTACTTTTCCTACACTCAAATAATCAAAAAGTTTTAAAGGAGATGTGAACTTAGAAATGTCTCCAACATCACCAGCAACTGTAATTGATGACACATAAGGCATAAGCAAAATATCCATTTTTTTTAATTCATTGGGAATATCTCTATATGGAATGTAATTATTTAGATGTATATTTTTACACTTATACTTATATCTAAGATTTATCTTTTTAAAATCTCCATATAAATAGTAATGATTTTTTTTATCAATTTTTGCTAGATCTTTAATTAGATTTAATCCTCTTGACTGGAATAATGATCCAAAATATCCAATTTTAAAAAACTTCTTATTAAATGAAAATTCAAATTTTTTATTTATGGATGATCCACTAGGTAGAACAATAATTTTGTTTTTTTTAATAAGTTTTTTCTTTACATATTCATCTTTAACACCATAAGTTATAGCAACAATTTTTTTCACATATTTCGAATTAAGAAATTTAAATTTTGACACTAAAAATTTAACTATTCTTGACTCAATTTTTAAATCATGATGTAATTCCATAATTATTTTTTTTCTTAAAATCACTAACAAAAAACAGGTGAAAAAATTTCTAGTAATATAAATATTAGGATTATATTTGAAACTTTCAAAAATTGAAAAAATAGAAAAAAGATAATAATTTATTCCAACTGGAAATGTTTTAAATTGTTTAATTCTCTTTAGAGAAAATTTATTTTTTACATTATAATAATTTAAGAAATCTATTTTAGATCTAGCATTATTGATTGTGATTAAAGTAACGTCATTATTTAATTTTGAAAAAGCTTCGCACATTTTTACTATCTGAATAGAGCTTGCAACTGATGACGGTATGCTTGAATTAGATAAATAACATATTTTCATTCTAAAACTTATGTTTCCTTAAAAATATTTGAAGACTAATTAAATTCCAAATTAAGTACGGGTCACAATAATCTCTTTGATGCTTATCGATTAATTTTTGGCAAAATTCTAAATCAATAATATTTGATGAATTGTAATAATTTTTACTTAATACATCTTTACCAAATTTAAAAATTTCTTGCTTTAACCATGTTGCAAAAGGAGAGTTAAATCCCATTTTTTTTTTTAAAATTTGTTTACTTAAATTTTTGTAGTTTTTTATAAATATATTCTTACTTTTAAATAAAAGACCATATTTTTTGAAATCCTTTAACATCAAATAATCTTCTATAATATTTCTATCCAAAAAAGGGACTCTAGCCTCTATTCCTTCATTCGCATAAATTTTATCATTTCTAATTAATATGTCATTAGGAACCCATGTATCCAAGTCATGAAACATTGCATTAGATAAATTGGGTTGATTGTCTAAATTTAATGTATGATTTAGGATTTTATCTAAATCATTTTCCTTAATTAATTTGAAATTTTTGTAAACATTTTTGGCATTAAGAAAGATATTTTGCTCACTAAAAGACAAATACAAACTTCTAGAATTTTTTATAAAAAGTCTTTTTAAATTTTTGTTGTTTGAATTAAATTTAAGATTCTTAAAAAAATTTACTTTAATTAGTAACGATAAAATATATATTGACCTGTATCTATTATAACCCGTAAAAACCTCATCCCCACCATCTCCTGAAAATAATACCTTTTCAGATACGTTCTTACTTAAAATAATATTAGATATTGAATTTTGATTACCAGTTGGCTCCTCAACTATGTCAACAACTTTTTCTGCGTTATCTTTAAAATCATTGGAACTAACCTCTATTGAATTAAATTTTACACCATAATGATCAGAAATTTTTTTTGCTATATTGTGGTCTTCTTGAAATTTTGTAGAATTCTTGAAGGTGACCGAATAGTTTGTAAAATTAGTACCTTTCCTTTTCAGTAGTTCTTGTAAAATAATATTAGAATCATATCCACCGGATAAAGAAAGTGCTACAGGAACATCCGATAAAAATTGATTAGAAAAATTTCTACTGATATCTTTGGACAAATCTTTTTCATCTTTATTTTTGTTAAATTTAAAATTTAATATTTTTGATCTTTTGTAATTTTCATTACAAACTTCAATTAATTCCCCTGGTAAAACTTTAAAAATCTCTTTAAAAAAAGTTTCTCTATAGTCATTTCTATTAAAATTAGAATATGAATTTAGAGCATCATTATTTAATCTTTTATCTTTTAAATAAATAAGTATTCCCTTTATCAGGGAAGAAAAAATAAATTTTTTAGTATTGATGTCGTAGTGATAGTACAATGGCTTTACACCTACAATATCTCTAATCAAATAAAGTTTTTTTATTTTTGTATCAAAAATAGATATACTGAATATCCCAGAGAGTTTTTTAAACGAGTTTATGCCCTCTAAATCAAAAAACTTAATTATTACTTCAGTATCAGAGGTAGTCTCAAATGAGTATCCTTTGGAAATTAAAATATTTTTTAATTCTATGTGGTTATAAATTTCTCCATTAAATGACAAAATGAAGTTTTTATAATAATAAGGTTGATTTGATCTTTCTTCAGGATCAATAATAGAAAGCCTATTGTGCCCAACAGTATATTTATCTGACTCAAAGGAATCCTGATTATCTGGACCTCTGCTTGAGGTAAAAGACATCATCTTTTTTATAAGATTAGTGTCTTTGAAATTAAAACCATTTATACCACACACAAAATTTACCTATAAAATTTCTATCTAATTTTAAATTTAATTGAAGTTGAATAAAAGCTATCTTTAATATCTCTTAAGAGTAATGATAAACTTAAGCCACCTCTTAAAAGATTTTTAAAATGCATAAAAAGTATTTCAAAAATAGAAATTTTTTTGAACCCCTCTGATCTAAGTACTTTGAGTAAACTATATCTAGAAAAACAGTTTAAATGTTCTAAGGGTTGTACAGCTCCTTTTTCTAATCTTATTTTTAGTTTATCTCTAATAATATCCTCTCCATCAGGCACGGAAAGGTAAAAAATACAATTTTTTTTTGCCAATTTTTTTATCAAACTAAAAATATTTTTAAATTCATCTACATGTTCTACAACTTGATCCATTCTTATAAAATGAAAGAAGTTTTTGTATTTACTAAGATTTTTATAATCAATAGTTTTAATACCTAATTTTGATATATATTTTTGTCTATTTTTTGACATTTCCAAAGCATATGGAGAATATTTTAAATTATCACCAGAATTTAGCCAATGACCCCAACCTGCCCCAAAGTCTAATAAATTTATTTGATTACTTTGAAATTGATTAATAATAAAGTTAATTTCACTTTTATTTTTATTCTTTCT
>CACORI010000030.1 GCA_902629585.1 uncultured Pelagibacteraceae bacterium
ACAAAAGTAAAAGAGGATAAAAATATAACAGTAAAGGGTCTTATTAAAACTTTAGAATTAATTAAATGAATAAAGAATTACTATTTTGTCCATTAGGTGGATCTGGTGAAATTGGAATGAATATGAATCTTTTTGGTTATGGAGAAAAAGGTGATCATAAATGGATAATGGTTGATATTGGAGTAACCTTTGCTGATGATACAATTCCAGGTGTAGATCTAATTTATCCAGACCCAGGCTTTATTGTCGAGAAAAAAGATAACCTACTTGGAATTGTTATAACCCATGCTCATGAAGATCATATTGGAGCTATAGCACACTTGTGGCCAAAACTAGGATGTAAAATATATGCTACACCTTTTACAGCAGTCCTGATAAGAGAAAAATTTAAAGAAAAACAAATTGATATTCATCAAGATTTAAAAATTGTTGAATTAAATGGGAAAGTTTCTTTAGAGGATTTTGAAATTGAGTATATAACTTTAACACACTCAATATTAGAACCTAATGGATTAAGAATTAAAACTCCTGCAGGCGTTATTTTGCATACTGGTGACTGGAAAGTCGATCCAAATCCCTTGATTGGGGACAATATAAATCAAAAAAGATTAAAGGAAATTGGTAATGAAGGCGTTCTAGCAATGATATGTGACTCAACAAATGTTTTTAGCGCAGGTAAATCTGGCTCTGAACTAGATGTGAGAAAAAATTTATTAAATATAATGGCACGTTTAAAAAAAAGAATTGTCATTACTTCATTTGCATCAAATGTAGCAAGAATGGAAACTGCTTTTTATTGTGCGGAAAAAACAGGTAGGCAAATTTCATTAGTTGGAAGATCTATGCACCGGATTTACAAAGCTGCAAGACAATGTGGGTATATGAAAAATAGCATTGATCCAATTGATCCACGTGAAGCTAAAAATTTTCCAAGAGAAAAAATAGTTTATTTGTGCACTGGTAGTCAAGGTGAGCCTATGGGGGCTATGATGAGAATTTCTAGCTACATTCATCCAGATGTTTTTATAGAAAAAGGGGATGCTGTAATATTCTCATCTAAAATTATTCCAGGCAATGAGAAAAAATTATACAAACTTCACAATCAACTTGTTAAGGACGGGATTGAGGTTATTTCAGAGGAGACAGAATTTGTTCATGTTTCAGGACACCCTAACAGAGACGATCTAAAAGAAATGTATAATTGGGTAAAACCAAATTGTGTAATACCAGTTCATGGAGAACACAGGCATATGATAGAACACATCAATTTTGCAAAAGAGATGCAGGTACCGCATCCAGTACAAGTAGAAAATGGTGATATTGTTAAATTATTTCCAGGAGAAAAACCTGAGGTTTTTGATAAGGCGCCAAGCGGAAGATTATATCTAGATGGAAAAATAAGTGTGGATCCCGAAGCTCAATCAATTAAGGATAGGAAAAACTTAAGTTCAAATGGTTATTTAGAAGTTACAATTATGATTACCCCGAAAGGCAATATTCATAATGACCCAATACTATCTTTCCGTGGAATACCAGTGGATGATAGAGAAGAATTTATTTATGGTTTAGTCGAGGAGATTGAAATAATTTCAAGAACATTTAAGGTAGGTAATAAGCAGCAAGAACATAATTTAATAGATGCTTTAAAAATTGCGTGTAGAAAATTTTCAAAGGAAAAAACTGGCAAAAAACCATTTACTAATATCAATTTAGTAAAAATTTAATGAGCATTACTGGATTAGCAATTATTTATATAATAATTTGGTGGATAATTTTTTTTGCAATTCTACCTATTGATGTAAATAGAGTGAAAACTATTAAAATTGATGGTGAAGATCCTGGATCTCCCGAAAATCCTAAAATGTTAAAAAAATTCCTTTATTGTACTGTAATTACTTCTGTTATTTTTGTGATAATTTACTTATTAATAAAATTTGAATATTTAAATTTAAGAAATATGATCAATTAAGATGCTTTTATCAAATTCATTTATACCAATCTTAAGAGATAATCCATCTGAAGCAAAAATCAAATCTCATCAATTAATGTTGAGAGTTGGAATGATCAAACAAGCTTCAGCAGGAATTTATTCTTGGTTACCACTAGGATTTAAGATTATGAAAAAAATTGAGGATATCGTAAGACAAGAACAGAATAAGATTGGTGCTCAAGAAATTTTAATGCCAACAATCCAATCAAGTGATATTTGGAAAGAAAGTGGGAGATACGATGATTATGGAGAAGAAATGCTCCGTATAAAAGATCGGCAGAACCGAGATATGTTATATGGCCCTACTAACGAGGAGCAAGTGACAGAAATTTTTAGGTCATCAATAAAGTCATACAAATCTCTACCTCAACTTCTTTATCACATACAATGGAAATTTAGAGATGAAATAAGACCAAGGTTTGGAATTATGAGAGGAAGAGAATTTTATATGAAAGACGCTTACTCATTTGATGTTTCTGATGAAGAAGCCCTATATTCATATAACAAGTTCTTTCTTTCATATTTAAGAACTTTTAAAAGATTATCTTTAACAGCTATTCCTATGGCAGCTGACACTGGTCCAATAGGTGGAAATTTATCTCATGAATTTATAATTCTTGCTGAAACTGGAGAGAGTAAAATTTTTACTGATAAAAGAATTTTTGATTTAAATAGTGATGATACAGAACTTAAGAGAGATTCATTAGATAATATGAGAAAAAAATATGAAGCGTTTTATGCTGTAACAGATGAAAAATTTAATAAAAAGGAATTTGAAAAAATAGTTACAGAAAACAATAGATTGATAACTAAAGGTATTGAGGTTGGCCACATTTTTTATTTTGGGGATAAATATTCAAAATCAATGGGCGCATCTGTTGATCTACCAGGCGGCAAAAAAGACTTTGTCAAAATGGGTTCTTACGGCATAGGGGTATCAAGGCTTGTAGGAGCTATTATAGAGGCTAAATATGATGATAAAAATGAAATCATGAAATGGCCATTGTCTGTTGCTCCTTATGATATTGCTTTGATACCAATGATAAAAAAAAATGATTCCTCTGCAATGGAAAAAACAATTAATATAAATAATGAACTGTTAAAAAATAATATTGAAGCGGTAATAGATGATACTGATGAAAATATTTCTTCAAAAATTAAAAAAATGAATCTAATTGGTGCTCCTTTTCAAATAATAATAGGAAAAAAATCAGAGGGTGACTTATTAGAATTTAAAGAAGTAGGTGGTGAAACTAAAAATATACCATTGAGCAAAATTATTGAAACCATAACTAACAAAAAAAATTCAATTTGATTTCTACTTTAGAAAAAGAAGTTACATTAAGATTCTTAAAAGCTAGAAAAAATGATGGCTTTTTAAACATAATATCTATCTTCTCATTTATTGGGATAAGTCTCGGAGTTGCTGTTCTTATAATTGTCATGTCTGTTATGAATGGATTTAGATCTGAATTGGTAAATAAAATTGTTGGATTTAATGCACATATTTCCGTAAAACCTTATGAAGAAAAAATCTTAATAAACAAAAATTTAAAAAGCAAACTAGGTTTAATTTCTAAAAATCTTGTATTTAGCAATTCAAGTGAAGCGATTATTATAAATAATGATAATTCGAAAGGTGTGATTTTATAGGATCTAGTTTTGCAGCTTT
>CACORI010000031.1 GCA_902629585.1 uncultured Pelagibacteraceae bacterium
CTTGAAATATTAGGATTGCTTGAAAATAGAAAATATAAAATTTCACTTCCTAAAATAGGAAAAAGAAATCAAATGAAATTTTTTGAATGGTCTAATAGTGATCCACTATCAATTAATAAATATGGTATACCTGAACCAATTTCACAAAAAGAAATTTATCCAAATGTCTTATTAGTGCCCTTAGTAGCATTTGATGAAAATTTAAATAGGCTTGGTTATGGAGGAGGTTATTATGATAGATATCTTGCAAAATTTAAAAAAAGAAAAATCATTAAAATAGGTCTAGCAAACTCTTTTCAAAAAATGCGAAAACTACCCACAAACAAATATGATATGAAATTAGATTACATAATTACGGAAAAAAAAATTTATTAATGCGGATTTTATTTTTAGGTGATGTGGTAGGATTGTCAGGAACTTCAAAGATAATGAACAATTTAAAAACTGAGATTAAAAAAAAAAATATTGATTTTGTAGTTATAAATGGAGAAAATTCCTCTAGTACAGGTGTAGGTATAAATGTAGAGACATGTAAAGATTTTTATAATTGTGGAGTAAACGTTATAACAACTGGAAATCATGTTTGGGATCAAAAAGAAATTATGAATTATATCGAGATCGAAAAAAGACTCTTAAGACCTTTTAATCTTTATGAACCATGTCCTGGAAAAGGTTTTGAAATTTATGAGACTTCTCAAAATGTAAAAGTAGGTGTTTTAAACTTAATGGGAAATGTTTTTATGAAAAAATGTGATGATGTTTTTACTATTTCAAAAAATTTTATGAAAAAATTTAAATTAAAAAAAGATTATGATCTATTGATTGTTGATTTCCATGGAGAAATTACAAGTGAAAAAAATGCTATAGGCCAGTATTTTGATGGACATGCAACATTAGTGGTTGGGACGCACACACATATACCAACAAATGATGCACGAATTTTAAAAAAAGGAACTGGATATCAAACAGATGCTGGAATGTGTGGTGATTATGATTCCGTTATAGGCATGAATAAAGAAAATTCTATTAACAAGTTCTTAAAAGAAAAATCTGATAAACATTTTCCTGCTATTGGAGAAGCTACTTTAAGTGGAGTTATAGTTGATTGTAATGTAGAAACAGGTTTGGCGAAAAATATAGAAAGCTATATTTTTGGTGAACATTTAAAAAATACACATTAATAATTATGGCAGGACACTCACATTGGGCTGGAATCAAACATAAAAAAGGTAAAGCTGATAAACAAAGATCAAAAGTTTTTTCAAAATTATCTAAAGAAATTACTGTTGCAGCTAAGCTAGGAGATAAAGATCCCAACATAAACCCAAGGTTGAGATCTGCAATTCAAGCAGCTAGATCAGCTAATATGCCCAAAGAAAATATTGAGAGAGCAATTAACAAATCTTCAATAAATACCCAAGCTAATTATGAAAATTTAAGGTACGAGGGATTTGGTCCTGAAAAAATTGCTGTTATAGTAGAAACCTTAACAGATAATAAAAATAGAACAGCCTCAAATATAAGAACCATATTCCAAAAAGCAGGAGGCAACCTCGGAACTCAGGGATCAGCATCTCATAATTTTACTCAATTAGGAGTTATCAAAATAGACATAAAAGAAATTTCTAAGGATGAGATTTTTGAACTTGCAATAGACTCAGGTGCAGATGAATGTATTTTTAAAGACGAATATCACGAGGTGCACTGCTCTGTGAATGAAATTTATAACGTAAAAAAAAATTTAGAAAAAAAAATAAACAATTTTATTTCAACTGAAATAGAATGGGTGCCTCTAAATAAAGTAAAAGTATCAAAAGATGATCAATCTCATTTGATAGAATTTTTTGAATCATTAGAGGATGATGATGATGTTCAAAGTATTTTTTCAAACGTTCAACTAAATAAAATTTGATGTTAATAATTAGTATAGACCCAGGGATTTCAGGATCAATCTGTTTTTTTGAAAATGGAAAAATTTTAGATGTAGTTGAAATGCCAACAATGAGCGAGGGAAAAAAAAATAAAAAACAAGTTAATGGATCACAAGTCTATAATGAAATTTTTCACCGAATAAGGGGTATTGATAAGAAAGACGTTAAAGTCATCATTGAGCAAGTTTCTGCCATGCCAGGTCAAGGGGTGACTAGTATGTTTAATTTTGGTCAATCGTATGGAATTTTGAAAGGAATATGTTCGGCTATGCAACTATCAATGTACTTTATAAGACCTGCAAAATGGAAAAAATACTTTAATTTGATTAATTCTCATAAAGATGCTAGCAGATCGAAAGCAATTGAGATTTTTCCATATTATTCCTCAAAATTATCAAAAAAAAAAGGATATAAATAAAGCAGACGCTATATTGATTGCTAGTTATTACCATGAAACCTTTAGATTAGAAGATTAAGTTTTTTTAAAGAGTCAAATTAATGACACATTTGAGTGTGAAAAGAAAATAGTATGGAAGCAGATATATCGACTCAAGCAGTAGGCCTAGCATCTAATGCCGACTTTTCTTTAATGAATCTCTTTTTAAGAGCTGATATAATTGTTAAATCAGTTATTTTAATACTTATAGCTTGCTCTGTATATTCTTGGGCAATTATTTTTGAAAAATATAAATTGTTCAAACAAATTAACTCATCATCAGAAGAATTTGAGGAAAAATTTTGGAAATCTAGGTCAGCAGAAACTTTTTACAATAATTTACCTAATAAAGTTGAAGATCCAATGGCATCCCTTTTTAAAGAGTCTATGCAAAGTTTATTAAAATCAAAATCGAAATCAAATTTAATGGATAGAGTAGGAGGTATGTTAGAAGTTGGTATAGAAAAACAAATGTCAAAGATTGAAAAAGGATTCTCTTTTTTAGCAACTGTAGGATCAACTGCTCCATTTATTGGATTATTTGGCACGGTTTGGGGAATTATGAATTCATTTCAGTCTATAGCTATCTCAAGAAATACAAGCCTTGCAATAGTAGCTCCAGGAATAGCTGAAGCTTTGTTTGCCACAGCCCTAGGTTTATTAGCAGCTATACCTGCGGTAATCGCTTATAATAGATTTAACAATGAGTCTAAAAAATACTCTCAGAAGTTGGAGAGTTTTTCTAAAAGGTTCATTTCAATTATTTAATTAATAATGTCATTTAAATTAAATCGCTCAAGTAGAGAACCAATGAGTGAAATAAATGTTACTCCTTTTGTAGATGTAATGTTGGTTTTGTTAATTATTTTCATGGTAACGGCGCCTCTTCTAACTGTCGGAGTGCAAGTAGATTTACCCGAGAGTTCTGCAGACTCACTTCCTGAGGAACAAGAGCCTTTAACTTTATCAATTAATTCAAAAGGTGAAATTTTTATTCAAGAGTCAAAAGTTGAATATGAAAAGATTATAGCTAAAGTATTAGCTGTTTCAAAAAATAGGACTGATACACGAATTTATGTAAGAGGCGATAAAACCATAAATTACGGTAGGGTGCTTGAGATTATGGGTTTGCTTTCCGGATCTGGTTTTACCAAAGTCGCATTAATTTCTGAGCCATATAAGGAGAGGTAATTCAAATCGTGAATAGAAGTTTAATAGCATCTTCTGTTTTGCATTT
>CACORI010000032.1 GCA_902629585.1 uncultured Pelagibacteraceae bacterium
AAGATTGACAAAGCAGAAAAATTTTCTTTTTTTAGTTAAATGTCTTAGAATATTTTTAAAAGATGAAAAAAAATACATTTTTTTAATTATTGGAGAGGGGAAGGATAGAAAAAAAATTGAAGAATATATTCAAAAATTTAATCTTACAAAAAATATTGTCCTTACAGGATATAAAAAAAATATCTTTAACTATCTAAAAAATTCGGAAGGTTTGATCTGCACCTCACTTTGGGAAGAGCCTGGTTTTATTATACAAGAGGCTGCTGCTTGTAAAAAAATAATCTTAACGTCAGATTGTTACTCTGGCCCATCAGAGTTTGTAAATAAAGGCAAAGATGGATATGTTTTTAAAAATAATAATCAGACTAGTTTTTTAAATAAATTTAAAAAATTATTAAAAGAAAAAAACATTCATAAATTAAAAATAAATAATAATTTTAAAAGAACAAAATTTTATACAAGCACTTTCTTCTCTTCTGAAATTAAAAAAATTTTATGATAACCTTTTTACCACATTCAAGTATTTATTAAGGTTTTTTTTTGCACCAAAATCTTTTAAATTTTTTGAAAATTTTTTTTTGTTTGTACTTAAATTGATTTTTTTAAGTTTTTTTAATTTTGAGGTTAATTCTTTTGTATTACCAACTTGATAAAGATCCCCATATTTATATTTAATTACTATTTCTCTCGGGCCTGTTTTGCAATTTGAAGAAATAATATATTTATTTAAAAAAGCAGCTTCTTGTAATACGTTTGGAAGACCCTCATATTTTGAGCTTAGAATAAAAACATCTGACATCTTAATATATTTATAGGGCGATGTAGTAAAAATAATTTTTACAAATCCATTCAATTTTTTTTGATTAATAAAGTTTTTTAAAGTTTTCTTCTCAGGGCCAGAACCAATTATTAATAACCTAAAATTTTTTGTTAAAGATTTTAAATTTGATAAAGCTTGTAAGATTTCTATTTGATTTTTTTGTTTGACTAGCCTACCAATATTAATCAAATTTATTGTTTTTTTTTCGAAAAATTTAATTTTTTTTTTATAAAAAGATGACTTAATTATTTCTTTTTTGTTAATTGGATTATAGATAGTAATTGGGTTTACTCCATAAATTTTTTTCATTTCTTTTTTAAAATCCTCACTATTAACTATTATTAAATTAGTTTTTGATAGTAAAAATTTAAAAATTTTATTTTTTATAAACGAGCTTTCCCATCCTTGTGGACTTAAGTTAGACCTTATAACAATTTTCTTTTTGGTTAGTATTGAAATGACAATTGCATAAAAATTTCCCTGAAAAGAAAAAATAATAGAATTTTTTTTTCTCAAACAATAAAGAAAAAGTCTTAAGGAACAAATTATGAAAAGAATCCTCCTACTGATACATAACCAAAATTTGCTTACTGCGATTAATTTTATTCTTCTATCAATTTTACTTTGAATTTTGTTACTTGTTATTAAAAAGTTTTCTTTAAAATGTGGAGATAAATATTTTGAGATTAAAAAAAAATTTTTTTCTACCCCTCCTATTTGCGGATCAGGAAAGAAATAAATGATTTGATTTTGCTTGTTTTGTCTCATATAAATATTTGTGTCTTTAGTTACAATTATTATCCCATATAAAAATAATTTAAAATATTTATTTTTGGCGCTTGAGTCTGTTTTCTTCCAATCATATAAAAAATTTAAAATTATAATTATTTATGATGATGAAGATAGATCAGACTTGACTCAAATTAAAAATTTTATCTCAAAAAAAAAAATAAGAAAAAATTTTTCAATAAAGGTTATTTTGAATAAAAGAAATTTAGGTGCAGGCATGTCTAGAAATATAGGTATTAATTCAAGCAAAACTAAGTATATCGCTTTTTTAGATAGTGATGATACCTGGCATAAAGACAAATTAAAATTTCAAATAGATTATATGATTAGAAAAAAGATATTAATATCTCATACGTCCTATAATGTTATTAATGAATTAGGTAAAATAGTTTCATTAAGAAAATCTAAAGAAAAATTATATTTTAATGACATTTTAAACTCATGTGACATTGGATTGTCGACTGTAATAATTGACTTAAATTTTTTGAAAAAGAATAATTTAAAATTTCCAAAGATTGAGACAAAAGAGGATTATGTTTTATGGTTAAGAATTTTAAAAAAAACTCCATATATTTATGGATTAAATAATAAACTTACTAATTATAGAAAAAGAAAAAATTCATTATCTTCAAATTCTTTAACAAGTATTAAAAACGGCTTTAAAGTTTACAAGGATTACATGGGAATGGGGTATTTCGAATCATTTTATAGAGTGATAATATTATCTATTAATTTTTTAAAAAAAAAACTCATTTATGATTTTTTATATTAAAAATTAAATTTTTTTTTGAAAAATAAAGTAAAATCGCTAGATTAAACCAAAATGGTATCCCGTAATTAGTTCCAAAAATACTACCAGATGGCAGAATAGGAAATATAAAATAAAAATGTAGAAATAAGTGTGAAATTATAAATATTTCTTTTTTAATTAAAAATGACTTTATAGAAATATAAATTGGATAGAAAAATATAAATAAAAAATATATTAATCCAAATGAACCCACTTCTGAAATAATCTCTAAATAAAGCTGATGAGGGTGAGTAGAGGCTCTAAATTTAGTTTTTTCAAGTTTTTTATCCTCATATTCTTTTTTGGAACTCTCTTTATAAAAATTATTAATTCCAATACCAAATATTGGATAATTTAAAAAAATTTTATATGCGGTTAAGTAATGTGCGGCATGATTAGATCCATAAAATCTACCTTTTAAATTTAATGAAATCTTATCATTTTTGGTAATTATTAAATTATCTATAAAAAATAACTTATTTCCCTGGGGTGTATTTTTTGAAAAAATATAAAGTGATGTAATAAAAAAAATAATTATTGTTGATAATAGGATTATATATTTAACATCTAATTTTTTTAAATAAAATGAATGAATATAAAAAAACAAAACTGTCAATAAAGATAATTTAATTAGGTTAGATCTTTCACCAATAAAAAAACTTATAAGTATAATCATGCACGAAATTAAGAAAAAATAAAAAAAATTAGTTTTTTTGTAAATGAAGGTAATCGTGAATAGAGCTAAAAAACAGTATATATAGCCAATAATTAGTTCATCATTGGTAAAGCTTGCAATACGCCCACTATAATATGACGTGTAACCTATTATATTAGAGCCAAAATTGTATTCAACTAAAACATCAAATGTAATGATTATCAAAAAAGCAATATATATTTTATATAATTTCAAAAAAAACTTCTTG
>CACORI010000033.1 GCA_902629585.1 uncultured Pelagibacteraceae bacterium
AGACCCTTTAGTTTCATAATACTTTATGGGTTTTGGCAAGTTAGTTCCTTTTATAATAATAGGTAATTTACCTGACTTTGTTTTAAATTTTGCACCAAATTTTTCTAAAGGTTTAGTTACTCTATAAAAATCTCTTTTTGATAAGCTTGGATCACCTATAATCTCAATTTCATTTTTAGCATGAACTAGCAAACCCATAATCAATCTTGCAAGTGTTCCTGAATTACCTGCATTAAGTTTTATATTTTTTTTGTACTTAAATCCATTAAGACCCAATCCTATTATCTCACATATATTTTTATTGAATTTAATTTTGACACCCAATTTTTTCAAACAATCTAAAGTGGACAATACGTCTTCTGATTTTAAAAGATTCATTGATTTTGATTTTCCCTCAGCCTGTGATGCTAATAATGCCCATCTAATTGATAAACTTTTATCACCTTCAATTTCTAATGTTTTATTAAATGGTTTTATAGTGTTAGATATATTTATTCTTCTCAACATCAAAATTTAAATTAACTTATTTTAAAAGATTCTCCAAAATAAGCTTTCCTAGCATCTATATTTTGAATTAAATTATTTGGAGTTCCCTGGGCAACTACTTTTCCATTGTGAATAATTGCTGCTGTATCTACACATGCTAACAAATCCCTAGCTTGGTGGTCACATAATATAACCGAAATGTTGTTATTACTTTGCAAATCCACGATTATTTCCTGAAGTGTTTTAATTGTCATTACATCCAAAGCGGCAAATGGCTCGTCTAACAAAAGTATTTTAGGATCGGATATTAATGCCAAAGCAATTACTAATTTTTTTTTCTGACCTCCTGATATAAACTCTGCTTTGATATCTCTAATTGGATCTAATTCAAATTTTGAGATTAATGAATTTATTTTTTCCTCTCTATAACTAAGATTTTCAATAGTGATTTCAGCAATAGCTTTTAGATTTTCATATACGGTAAGGTCATGAAAAAAACCTCCTATTTGAGGGCACATACCTATTTGGAACTTTAATGTTCTTTGATAAATTGGATATTTATTCACAGTCTCATTATTAATAATGATTGATCCAAAATCAGGTGAAACTAAACCACAAATTAAATTGAAAATAGTAGATTTTCCAACTCCATTAGGCCCAAGTAATCCTAAAATTTGACCATTGTTTAATTGTAAATCTAAATTATCTAAGATTATTTTTCTTCCATATTTTAGTGAAATCTTTTCAAGCTTTAATATAACGCTTTTATCTTTAAATGATTTAATCCTAAATTTTTTAATATTTGACATTTTTATTTAGTCGTAATCTTTACATTATCGTTAGTGTCATTCATATATATTTGAATTTTTTTTGTGATCAAATTTATATTGATATTATCTGCTAAGATATTCCCCTGAATACCGTTATAAGTAACATTTTCGCTAATTGTGACTAAGTTATTTTTAAAATCTATATCCATATGTTGGGACAAAATAACGTTATTTAAATATTCAATTCTCACATTTTCAATAAATTCTGTATTATAATTTGAATTATTATAAATGGCCTGCTTAGAGGTTACAATTAATGGAATATTTGTTTGATCGATAAATATCGCCTCCACATTCTGCATTTTGACAATTTCAACCTCTCCTTTATAAGTCATCTCACTAAAATCTGAGGTAATTATATATTCACTATCTTGGTCAAGTTTTACCTCATATCTTAAGTTTTTTATCAAATTATTATCTGTGTCTGGATTGTTTTGACCCTCTTGAATTTCTATTTCAACAACAGGCTTAACATCTTCATTAAGATAAATTTTATAAAAAATTATTGAAATTATGATTAGTATAAAAAAAAGAGTTAATTGTATTATTTTTTTCATCCCTTTTGATTATTTCAATTGATTCAATAAATTATGAATATGAAGCACCCCAATCGTTTTTTTTTTATTATTATTTTTGTAAACACAAATATTAGTTATTTTTTTCTTGTTCATTAAAAGGAGAACATCAGATGCAAGAGTATTTTCCTCTACAGAATATGGTTTTTTTGTCATCAAAGATTTGATTTTCAAATTATCAATTTTTCTTTCCTTTTGCATAATTCTTTTTAAATCTCCATCAGTAAATACCCCTGTATTTAGGCCTTGATTATTAATAACAACTAAAAAACCTAATTTTTTGTCATTTAAAATCTTTAAGGCATTTTTCATAATTTCATTTTCATTTACTATTGGTATTTTATTTTTTACTAACATTATATCCTCAGCTGTTTTCAATTTATTTCCTAAATTACCTGCTGGATGAAATTTTTTAAAATCTAATTTACCAAATTTTTTTTTCTTCATTAACGCTATACAAAGTGCATCTCCAAATGCTAATTGAGAAGTAGTGCTAGATGTAGGCACTATTCCATCACCAGATTCCAAGACTTCAGGGAGTAAAATTTTAATATTTGATGATTTATATAAGTTTGAATTTTTATTCGAAACTATACCTATTAAAAATATTTTATTGGATCTTGCATACTTAATTATATTTTTTAATTCATCTGTTTTGCCTGAATAGCTAATCAGTATTAAAATATCTTGATTAGTTATTCGTCCTAAATCTCCGTGTGAACAGTCATTAGCAGAAATAGAAAAAGATGGAGTTCCAACAGAAGATAATGTTGCTGAAATTTTAGAAGCAATAATTCCACTTTTTCCAACACCGCAAATAATAACTTTAGATTTGCATTTACTTATTGCTCTAACAGCATCATTAAAAGATTTATCAATTGACCCTTTTAATTTTTTTAAAGCTCTGATTTGTAAATCTATTACTTCTTTTCCTATCTCGTTAATTTCATTTTTCATTTTATCAATGTGCCCAAATATCATCTCTGAATAATGCAAGATCTAAATCAACCCTTGTTTTCAAAAATCTCAGACACTCTCTATAAAGCCCTGTTCTTTTTTCCCTATCAAGTATTTTTAATAATTCTTCATGAATTTTATGTAGATAGATTACATCATTTGCGCAGTATTTTAATTGGGCTGGCGTTAATTCTCCCCCAAAATCTGAGTTCTGGAATTGTTTGCTGATATCAATATTCATAAATTCTTTAATTAATGTTTTTAGTGAATGGCTATCAGAGTAAGATCTTGCTA
>CACORI010000034.1 GCA_902629585.1 uncultured Pelagibacteraceae bacterium
TGTTTGAGTGGGTTCATATTGTCATTATTTCTTTTTCTTTTGATGAAACTTTTTCTTCCACAGATGAAATGTGTTTGTCAGTAATATTTTGAATGTTCTTTTCAAATACCTTTTCTTCATCTTCTCCTATTTCTTTTGATTTGAGTAATTTTTTAAGTTCTTCGTTAGCTTCTCTTCTAATATTTCTAATGGCGACTTTGCATTTCTCACCCATTGACTTAATCATTTTTTTTATTTCAGCTCTTCTTTCTTCATTTAATTCTGGTATTGGTAATCTGATTAATTGACCGTCAATTTGAGGATTTAAACCAAGTTCAGATTTTTTAATCGCAGAATCAATCAATGCCACGTTATTTTGATCCCAAACTTGTATATTTATCATTCTTGGTTCTGGTGTTGTAATACTTCCAACTTGATTAATTGGCATTTGTTGTCCATAAACATCAATTTTAATCAGATCTAACATTGCAATATTTGCTCTACCAGTTCTTAAAGAAGATAGCTCCTTTACAAAAACATCGATAGTCTTATCCATTTTTACATTATATGATTTTTCATTAAACATTATTCACCAATTTTAAATCTTACAAATTCTTCTATCTTTAAATCTGTTATTCCTAAATCTTGTATAATATCTTGAACTTTTTTTTTTGGTTCCATAACCCAAGCTTGGGTTAATAAAGCGTTATCTTCTCTAAATTTATTCATTTTTCCTAAACTTATTTTTTTTGCTATTTCTTCAGATTTACCAGAATTTTTAAGCTCTTCTGTTACAAGTTCTTGTTCTTTATCTATAATAGATTGATCTATAGAATTTTGATCTAGCGCAATTGGATTTGACGCTGCAATATGCATAGATAATTGTTTACCAAAATTTTGAACTGCATCTGAGGAAACTTTTGTTTTTAAAGATACTATGACACCAAGTTTCGCTAAATTATCCTTAACTACAGTGTGCAAGTATTTAAAATTCATAGCATCTGTGCTTTCAAGGGTTTTATTTTTTCCAATTGTAATTTTTTCTCCAATTTTTGCAATTAATGCCACAAGGTTATTTTCAACTGTTTCACCATTATTCATTTTGGCTTTATTCAAGCTTTCAATATTTGAATTATATTCATGATTAATTTCACTCAATTCTTTTACAAATTTAATAAAATCATCATTTTTAGCTACAAAATCTGTCTCACAATTTACTTCTATCAATGATGTTTTTTTTTCATCGCCACTTACTGCAATAATACCTTCTGTAGCATTTCTTGACATTTTTTTGGATGCTTTAGATATTCCTTTAATTCTCAAAATTTCTATTGCTTTATCTAAATTACCTGAGGACTCTTTAATTGCTAAATTACAATCTTTAAAACCAGCTCCAGTTATTACTCTGAGTTTTTTAACTTTTTCTATATCACTCATTTTAATTAAGAGACTCTTTTTTTTTTTGAGAAAATTTTTTATCAAGTTTTTCTCTATCTATTTCTTCTATAGTTTTACTACTTTTTTCATTCTTTTTTTCAGATTTATTTTCTTCAACAGGTACTGATTTTTTTGCTGATAAAATTGTTTCTTTAATTAAATTACAATAAAGATCAATTGCTCGTCTAGCATCATCATTTCCTGGTATTGGAAAATCTATACCGTCAGGATTTGAGTTACTATCTAATATAGCAATAATAGGTATTCCAAGTTTTGCAGACTCTTGTATTGCAAGAGACTCATAATTTGTATCTATTATAAAAACTAAATCGGGAATTTTTTTCATTTCAGCAATCCCACCTAATGATCTTTGTAATTTATCTTTTTTTACACTCATTTTTAGAAGCTCTTTTTTTGTAAAACCTCTATTTTCTGCCGCAAGGTCTGTCTCTAGCTTTTTTAATTTTTTTATTGAATTTGAGATTGTTCCCCAGTTTGTTAACATTCCTCCTAACCATCTATAGTTTACAAAATATTGATCTGTTTCTTTTGCAACTTCTGCTATGGCCTCAGATGCTTGTTTTTTAGTAGAGACGAAAAGAATTTTTCCATTATTAGAAATTACGTCATGAACTTTTTCTAACGCAACTTTTGTTAACTCTAATGTTTGGGTTAAATCAATGATATGTATTGCATCTCTTTTTCCAAAAATATATTTTTTCATTTTTGGATTCCATCTCAAAGTTTTGTGTCCTAAGTGGACTCCTGCTTCTAATAGTTGTTGAATTGTTATATTTGGTATTTTCATATTTTTTCCCGGTTGAGCCACCATAGTAGTTTCCATTTAAGGACCGGAGGTATAAAACCAATTACTATGTGCGTATTAATTTAGGAGGTATTTACTAATTTTTTTAAATAATGACAAGTGTAAATTAGTGAATAAATAGGTCAATTTCTTTATTTCTTAAAATATTAATTGTTTTCCTATCAATATTTCTTGTTTTTTTTAATTTAAAATCGTGGATTGTGTATTTATCTGATAAAGAAATATTTACTGTTGTATCTCCTCTCTCATCTAAATAGCTTTTTATTGTTTCTATTTGTTTTTCGTTGCTAATCTTTAAAGTAATTTCCTTAATAGGACTATTAAATAAACTTTTTAAAGATGCTATTTTACGGACATTAATTCTTTTTGTTTTATTCTCATCATCTGAAATTGTTTTGTTCAAAGTTATAATGAATGAATTGCCTTCCAGTAAAATGTCTCTATTTAATTCCAAAGTTTCTGAGAAAATAAATAGCTCAAATACACTAGTTAGATCTGTGAGCCTCAAGACAGCATAGGAGTTTCCTTTAGAAGTTTTTCTCTCTTGAATTTTCAATAATGTGGCTGAAATGTTGCTCTCTTTAATATCATTATTAGAATAAAACTCTTGATAATTATAAATTTTATAGTCGTCAA
>CACORI010000035.1 GCA_902629585.1 uncultured Pelagibacteraceae bacterium
AAGGTCTTAAAAGTGAGCCTGTACTTGATATAAATGAATTAAAAAGTATGGGATTATCAGAAAAACTTAAAGTTGGTGAAACAATCTCTGTATTACTAGAAAAAATTGAGGATAAAAATGGTGAAGTTTTAGTTTCTGCTAGCAAAGCCCAAAAAATTAGAGGTTGGGACAAATTAGTTGAGTCTTTTGAAAAAAATGAGCCAATCATGGGGAAAATTACATCTAAGTGCAAAGGAGGAGCAATAGTTGAACATGTTGATACTGGTTCATTAATGTTTTTACCTGGATCTCAGATAAGTGATAAGCCTTTAAAAGATATAAGTCATTTAATGAATGAACCTCAAAAATTCGCAATTATTAAAATTGATAAGATAAGAGGAAACGCATGTGTGTCTAGAAAGGAAATAATTTCATCTTATAAAAAAGAGGATAAAGCGAAAATTATTGAGAAATATAAAGTAGGAGATATTATTAAAGGTGCTGAAGTTAAAGGATACAGTTCTTTTGGATGTTTTTTTCATGTAAACAATGAACTGGATGTATTAGTTCATCTACAGGAAATATCATATTCGAGAGTTAACCATCCTGACGAGGTTTTTAATATTGGTGAAAAACATGACTTAAAAGTAATCTCTGTTGATAAAGAGAAACTACAAGTTGGCTGTTCCGTAAAACAATTATCACCAGATCCATTTGAACATATTGACAATTATGAATTAAACAAATCATACAAAGTTAAAATTATTAAGCTTATGGACTTTGGAGCTTTTGCAGAGCTAGAACCAGGTCTTACAACGCTGTTGCATTCAAGTGAATTAAGTTGGACTAAAAAAAACGTATCTGCAAAAAAAATGTTTAAAGTTGGAGACGTAATAGATTGTGTCATAACTGAAATTAATAAAGAAAAAAGAAGAGTTGCAATTTCTCATAGATTGACACAAGAAAATCCATTTGAAACTTTTGAAAAAAAATATCCAGTTGGTACAACTGTCGAAGGTGAGGTAGTTAATAAAAATGAGTATTCTTTATTTATTAAAGTTGGTGATCTAGATATTGATGCCTTTTTACATTGTAATGATTTAACATATTTGAATAATGGAGATGAAGAACTTACAAAATATAAAAAAGGTGACAAATTAAATGTTAAAGTTTTGGAAATTAAAACTTCCGATCAAAAAGTAAGAGTAGGTTTAAGACAAACAATGCCAGATCCATTTGATTGGTTTAAAGATAAAAAAGTAAAACAGGCTATCACCGTCAAAATTGTTTCAACAGATAATAAAGGTTTAATTGTACGACCTGAGGGTTGTGAAATGGATTTTCAAATAAAGAAATCTCAAATTGCAATAAACGCAGCAGATGCAAGGCCTTCAAGATTTACAGGTGGTGAAAGAATTGACTGTGCAATAGCAGAATTGGATTCAACTAAAAGAAAAGTTAGTTTAAGTATTAAGCTTCTTGAGGAGATTGAGAAAAAAGAGGCTCTTGAAAAATATGGGTCTGAAGGTTCTGGTAAAAACCTACCATTTAAATCTTTATCAGATGATTTAAAAAAAAAAGACGAGGAAAAAGAGTAACTTAGAGAAAAATAAATTGGCTATTGTAAAATCAAAGCTTTTAAAACAACTCACCAAAAACTATCCAAATTTTTTAAAAAAAGATCTCGAAAAGTTCCTTGAAATAATTTTGAAAGAGATAAAAAGAACCTTGAGAAGAAATGAAAGGGTAGAACTAAGAGGGTTTGGTGTTTTTTCAACAAAAACTCAAAAAGCCCGTATTTCTAGAAATCCAAAAACTGCTGAAAAAATTCATACTCCTGAAAAAAAAACAATTCACTTCAAAATGGCAAAAGACTTGTTTATGAAACTAAATAATGAAAAATAAAAATATTTTTGTTGCATGTGATGTTTCTAGCCACAGAGAAATTTTAGATTTGCTCTCAAAAATACATAATGAAATTTCAGGGATAAAAATTGGTCTTCAATATATTACAAAACATTCTCCAGCGGATATTAAAGAATTAAGTCAGTTCAATAAACCTATATTTTATGATGGTAAATTTTTTGATATTAAAAATACCCTTGTCGAGTCAATAAAATCACTAAAAGAATTAAATATAAATTATGCTACTGTGCATTTGTTAAACGGTTTTGATGCCCTAAAGGCTGCCAATGCAGAGGCAAATAAAATTGGTATTAAACTTCTTGGAGTGTCTGTATTAACAAATTTTGATAATGAGGAGTTACAGAAACTCGGTTTTAAAGATCAAATTGAGAGCCAAGTTTTGAGACTTGTGAAAATTGCTGATCAAGCAGGATTATTTGGAGTAATTTGTAGTCCCCTTGAAATAAAGCTAGTAAAAAAAAACGCGCCTAATTTAAAATGCTTCACGCCAGGTATAAGACAAAATAAAAATAAAGATGATCAAAAAAGAACTATGAGTGCAAAAGAAGCGTTTGATGAGGGAAGTGATTGTATTATAATAGGAAGGCCAATTACAAATGGAGATCCTAAAAAGAATATACAAGAAATTTTATCTTCTTTAAATTAAATGAAATCTAAAATTTGTGGAATTTCTGACTCAAAAACACTGAAATTTTTAATAAATCATCCGCTCTCTCCAGAATATATAGGTTTCATAGTTAATTATCCGAAATCAAAAAGATATGTTGATATAGACACTTTGAAAAAACTTTTATCTATAGATAAAAAGAATTCTTTTTATGTTGCTGTACTAGTAAA
>CACORI010000036.1 GCA_902629585.1 uncultured Pelagibacteraceae bacterium
TATAAAAGCGAAAGTTACAATTTAGGTTTAAACAAGAAGGATACCACTGTTCAGGGAATCAAACTTAAACCAATCACAAAAATTGAGGCCTTTAAACATTCTGTTAAAAAAAATTATGGTTGGACAAAATATGGTATTAAGGTTGTAAAATCTTCTGATGGCTTACCAATTAGATATGGTGATACTTCAATTAGGTTTGAGCTTCGTTATAATGATTGTGGTTTTTTGTATAAAAATGGCAAAGAAAGAGATTGCATTAGATCAACACCCCATCATCGAGTTGAAGTAGGACAAGGTCATAATAAAGATATTAGTTTGGGATTTAAACACAAACAAGATTATTGGTATACCGCCTCCTTTTACTTTCCTAAAGAACATAAATTTTATCGAAAACAATCTGTATTTCAATTTCATTCAAGTGAAGGGCCCTATCATCCTCCATTTCATTTAGAAATCTTTCCTAAAGAAGGATTGATGGCTTCCATAAGCACATCAGATGGAGTTTATGCAGATAAAGAAAACGCTTGTGGGGGAAGCGTTAAACAAACAATAAATTATTGTGAGAAAGCCAGACTTGAATATTTAGTTATGAGTCCTGACGAATTAGAGAGCAGTCTAGGTAAATGGACTGATTTAGTAATTCATGCGATTTGGGATAAACGTCCTTCTGATCATAAAAAAAATAAGGGCATGATTGAAGTGTTCATTAATGGAAAAAAAAAATTACATTATGAAGGCCAATCTATGTGGGATATTGGTTTAACAGTAATGCAGCTGGGCATTTATCAAAGCAAAGAAGCACAAACCTTTAAAGGAAAAACTGGGAGCCTTCAGGAGATGAAAGATACACCTACTATCATGTTTTATGATGAAATATGGGCTAAAAAGAAGTGCGAAGATCTCCAGTTAAATCGTTTGGGTTATTCTTGTGAAAACTTAAAAAATCAATCTGATGATAGTACTAAGCCTTACTACATAGATAAAGCTTCACAGCAGGAATATATTGTCATTATAAAAAATAAAATTGATAAAAATATTTTAATCAAATTAAGAGGTTTCAATAAAGAAAATTTAATCAAAAAAGCTATGAAAGAGTGTTCTAATAAAAATAAAGATGGATGTTATGTTCATTATTCTAGCATGTTAGCTATTGGCCAATAAATTAAGTTCTAATTTTCGGTAAACAATAAAAATCAGCAGTATCTATTTTAGATGAATATTGTCTTCTCATGTTCCATTTTTTATGAACACCAGCGCTTGCGAAACTCAAAGTAGATCTTCCATATCTATAATTAGTATTATCAATTGATTGCATTAAAGTTTTTATTTTCTCATCTTTTTCAGATGAAAATAAATTTTTTCTTCCATCATCATTACGTAATCCTGTTAACATAACACCTGCTTTCTGGTACCGATATCCATTTTTGAAAATACTTTCTAAAATTGAAACTGCAGTTTTAACAGTTTCAATACTATTATTTGTTGCAATTGGAAAATCAATTGCCTTTGCATTTGAATAATAGCCGTAGTCTCTTTGAAAAGGACTGGTTCTGACAAAAACTGTAATTGATTTTGCAACCAAAGACTCTGATCTAATTTTTTCAGATGCATTCAAACAGTAGTTTGCAACTGCTTCCTTCATTTCTTGAAACTTTTCAATTCTTTTTCCAAATGATCTTGAAACCACACAGCTTTTTCTTTTCGTTTGTGTTGTTTCTAAATCAATGCAAGGAATTCCTCTTAGTTCCATTGCAGTTCTAGAACTTAAAACATTGGAACATTTTTTAATCCATGTATTAGATTTATTCTTAAGTTGTTTTGCATTGTAAATACCATTTTTTTGATAAAATTTTGTAAGCTGTCTACCAACACCCCAAACATCATTGATTTCAACTTTTTCTAAGATAGGATCTAAATTTTCTATTCCAATTAAGCTTGTTACCCCTGATTGTTTTTTCTTTGCAATGTGATTTGCAACTTTACTTAAAGTTTTAGTTTTAGCGATACCAATGCTAGTTGGAATTCCAGTCCATTGTAAAACTGTTTCTCTAATTTCTCTTCCTATTTTTTCAACTTCAGAATCTGGAAAATTTGATAAATCTATAAAGGCCTCATCAATTGAATATACTTCTATTTGTGTATTAAATCTTTTAAGAGTTCTCATTACTCTTCTTGATAAATCTCCATATAAAGAGTAATTAGATGAAAAAACTTCAACTTTATTTTTAACAATAATATCTTTTGCTTTAAAATAAGGTTCTCCCATTTTAATTCCTAAAGCTTTAGCTTCATTAGATCTAGAAATGATACAGCCATCATTATTAGATAAAACTACAACAGGTTTTTTTCTT
>CACORI010000037.1 GCA_902629585.1 uncultured Pelagibacteraceae bacterium
AAAAATGAAATAGCAGAACTATTACCGCATAGAGAGCCAATGTTATTAATCGATGAACTGATTAATATTAAAAAATTACGTTCTGCAACTGCAATTATGAATGTTAATAAAAATGCTTTTTATGTAGATGGTCATTTCCCAGATAATCCTGTAATGCCAGGAGTTCTTATAGTTGAAGCATTCGGGCAAGCAGCTGCAGCATTAACAGCACATGGAATAGATAAAAAAGAATACGATAACAAACTAGTTTTTTTGATGAATATTGAAAAAGCAAGATTCAGAAATCCTGTAATACCAGATTGTAGATTAGAATTAAATATTGAGGCTATAAGATCTCATGGTAGGGTATGGAAATACAAAGGTGAAGCTTTTGTCGATGGTAAAAAAATGGCAGATGCTCAGTGGGCTGCTACAATCGTAGATAGGAAATAATTAGCAATAAATATTGATAAGCATTTACAGTAGGTTTTGATATTAAACCTATAAATGAATAATCCCTTTTTTAAAAATACTGGTCCCCATGGAGTTGATTACCTATTTAAATCAATTGATCTAAAAGTAGAGGGGTCTTCCAATGATAAAATTAATGATATCAAAGATCTCCATACATCACAAACAGGTGATATTACTTTTTTTCATTCTAAAAAATATCAAGATATAGCAAAACAAACTAAAGCTTCATATTGCTTAACTACAAAAAATTTAAAACATATTTTACCTATCTCATGTAATGCTATTATTTCAAATAATGTTTTATTGCATACTGCACGTTTAACTAAAATTTTTTATCCAGAATCAGTGGTTGATAATTTTGATAATACCGTAAAAAATATTTCAGATACTGATTTTAAAAGCAGTGTTAGATTTGGTAAAAATGTTTTAATTGGAGATAATGTTAAAATTGGAAAAGATTGCCTAATCGGTCATAATTCAATTATTGAAAAGAATGTTTCTATGGGCAATAATTGTTCTATAGGATCGAATGTAATTATAAGAAATACTTTAATAAAAAACAATGTTCATGTTCTAGACAATTGTGTGATAGGAAAAAAAGGATTTGGTTTTTTTCCTGACAATATTTCTAATTTTAGATATCCTCAGGTCGGATTCGTAATAATTGAGGACAATGCAGAAATAGGTTGTGGATCGACAATTGATCGAGGATCACTTTCAAATACGATAATAGGAAAAAATACTTATTTAGATAATCAAGTTCATATAGCGCATAATGTGAAAATAGGAGAAAATTGTATTATTGCTGGACAAGTTGGTTTTGCAGGAAGTACGACTTTAGGGAATAATGTTATGATTGGAGGACAAGCAGGTATTTCAGGACATCTAAAAATAGGTAATAACGTTCACATCGGAGGTGGTAGTGGAGTGATTAAAGATATACCAGATAATACGAAAGTGATGGGATATCCGGCTAAAAATTTAAAAAATTTTATAAGAGAAAACAAATGATAGATAGAACTGCAATAATAGATAAAAATGCTAAAATAGGTGCAAATGTAAAAATAGGTCCATATACTGTTATTGGCCCTAATGTTGAAATTGGTAATGACTCATTTATACATTCACACGTAAGTATTTCTGGAAATACTCAAATTGGTTATGGAAATATTATTTATCCATTCGCCTCTATAGGAAATGACCCACAAGATCTTAAATATAATGGTGAGAAAACAAGACTAATCATAGGTAATAATAATAAAATAAGAGAATATGTTACTATTAATCCTGGAACCATTGGTGGAGGAGGAGAAACAATCATTGGTAATAATTGTCTTTTCATGATTTCTTCCCATGTAGCTCATGATTGTAACGTTGGAAATAATGTTATTATTGCCAATAACGTTCCACTAGGTGGACATGTAAAAATAGAAGATAGCGTTGTTATAGGCGGTAATTCTGCAGTCCAACAGTTTACAAGAATAGGCAAAATGGCGATGATTGGTGGAATGACAGGAGTATTACACGATGTAATTCCATATGGGCTATCCACTGGAAATAGAAATTCATTACAAGGGTTAAATTTAATAGGGTTAAGGAGAGCTAAGTTTGAAAACAAAGATATTTTAGGATTAACTGAGGCTTATAAGGGTATATTTGCTACAAAAAATATCAATGAAAATATAAGTAAATTAAATGGTTCTTTTCAAGAAAATCCATTAGTTAAAAATGTAATT
>CACORI010000038.1 GCA_902629585.1 uncultured Pelagibacteraceae bacterium
ATCATCGACTCTAAAATTTGGACCTGCTCCAGCTTTAGCCCACTGCTCAAGCCAAAGAGCAATATCTTTATAAGTCTGTTTTCCATCAGCCCAATAAAAATTATCGCCAAAACATGTAAAGTTTAGTGGTGAGATCAAACAACCTGTTGAAATAAAATGATGAGAAAAATAAGTACATAACAATAAAATAAAACTTAAAAACGATTTCGAGTAAAATATTGTTTGTAAAATTTTAGATAATTTTTCTTTTAAAAGAAATATAGTAAATCCGAGCAATACATAAGGTAAAAAATAAGTTTTTAAACTTATACAATAACCTAACAAAGGTATCAAAAATAAAATATCATAAAGTTTTGATTTCTTATTATCAAAACAAATATTTTGAAATAGTTTAATTATTAAAATTACTATTAGAAGTTGTCCCGCTTTATCAGTTCCAAACTCTGCCAATCTGGTAAAAGACAAATTAAAGAAACCAAAAGCAAATATATATAGAAGTTTAATTGTTTCGTGCGTATTTTTTGAAATAACCTCTTTGAAAATAAAAAAATTAAAAAAAATCAAGAAAAACATTAAACTAAAATGAAAAGAAAAATATTCAATGTATGGAAGATAAAATGTTGAGTTTAAAAAAAATAGTGAAGAAATTAATTTATAGCCATGACCGATAATACCCATCCCAAAAATTACTTTTTGTTCAGTTAAATATTTTGTAAAAGTGAAATGATAATACGAGAAATCATCGTGTGTTTTAGAAATAAGTAATGCAGAAAACACAAAGAGTGAAATTAAAAAAATTATCTTAAGAAAATTAATTTTATTTTTAACCTTTATAAATATGAATGATAAAATACCTATCGAGTGTAATAATATGTTATGAATGAAATTATGTGGAAAAAATAAACTTGTTAGTAAGGATATTAATGTCAATAAAAAAAGCCCATAAAATCCGATGTAAATAGATTTTTGATCCATCAAATCTTTAATTGGTTCAAAACATATGCTTTGAAAAAAGATACCAAATCCAATTACTGAAATTAATAATAGATAAAAGGATAAACAAAAAATGATAAAGTCTGACATTAATTAGTATTTTTTATTTTAAAGTTCTTTTCAATCAAATTTAAATATTTATTTTTTAAAATATATATTTCTAAAAGCAATTTGATATTATACATAGTAGTTATTAACAAATTTTATTAAATTTATGTTACCTGTTAATCTGACAATTTTATATTTATTATTACTGTTTATTACTGTTTTAATCTCAAAAAAACTTAATTTCTACGATAAACCAGATTTTAGAAAAATTCATAAAACTGAAGTTTTAAATACTGGTGGAATTGTAATTTATATTTTTTACTTGATAGTGGTGAATTTTTTTGAGTTCAATCACAATATCGAATTGATTATCTCGATTGGCTTGTTTGTTTGTATGATTGGATTTATTGATGATCGAAAAAATCTAAATCCATCTATTAAAATAATATCTATAATAATACCATCTGCCTACTTAATTCTTAATGATATAAGTATATATGATTTAGGAAATTATGAATACATAGGAACTTTAGGTTTAGGTAAATTTCAAATACCTTTTTTAATACTTGCGACCGGATTATTAATTAATGCCACTAATTATATTGATGGAGTCGATGGTTTATTGCTTGCTTTTTTTATCTGTTGCTTAGGATATTATATTTATTTAATTGAAGATACTAATACAATCAATCTTATTAAAATCCTTTTAATTCCAGTAATATTAAATTTGATTATGAATTTACTACCTACTAAAACAAATCTAAAAATATTTAGTGGTAACACTGGAAGTCTATTTATTGGTTTTTTCATAAGTTTTTTAACTATAGAACTTTATAGAAGTTTTAATATACATCCTGCTTATTTGATATGGCCGTTATGGTATCCGGTTTATGATTTTTTATTTGTAAGTACAAATAGAGCTATTGTTAAAAAATCAATTTTTTCTGCAGATAATTCACATTTTCATCACAAAGTTTTAGATAAATTTGATCAAAATCATTTAAAAACAGTTATATTATTTTTTATTTCTAATATCTTTATTATTTATTTAGGTTATTTAGTAAGTAATTTTTCTAAATTTTT
>CACORI010000039.1 GCA_902629585.1 uncultured Pelagibacteraceae bacterium
GACCTGATTGTTCACCACCTAAATTAAATTTATATTTTTGCATTTTTTCCTTTACATATCTATCTCCCACATTTGCTCTTATAAATTTTATTCCTTCATTTTTCAAAAATTTTTCTAAGCCATAATTGGACATTAATGTTCCAACAACACCGCCTTTTAACATCTTTTTATTTTTCCACCTTGATGCTAAAGCTGCAATAATTTGATCTCCATCAACTATGTTGCTTTTTTCATCGCACATAATAATTCGGTCAGCATCCCCATCTAATGAGATACCAATATGAGCTTTATTTTTTTTTACAGCAGACTTAATATTTTTGGGAAATGTCGATCCGCAATTTTTATTTATATTTAAACCATTTGGATTAACACCTATCGAGATCACTTTAGCACCCAATGATCTTAATAATTCTGGACCTGCTTTATAACCTGCGCCATTTGCACAGTCGATTACAATTCTTAATCCTCTTAAATTGAACTCTTTAGTAAAATTTTTTTTTAATATCTTTATATAATCCTTAGTCCCAGTTTCTAATCTTTTTACTCTTCCTAATTTTTCAGCTTTAGAAAGATTACTAGTTATTTTTCTATCAATTAAATTTTCAATTTTCTTCTCAATTTTGTCTGATAATTTCATTCCATCTGGACCAAATAATTTCAATCCATTATCATAATGAGGGTTATGAGATGCAGTAATCATAATTCCCATATTTGCTCTCATAACCTTTGTAAGCATTGCTAATCCGTTTGATGGCAAGGGTCCTAAAGTATATACATCCATGCCTGCTGATGTTAATCCTGATACAAGTGCTGGCTCTAAAGTATACCCAGATAATCTTGTATCTTTGGCGATAATTGCTGTTTGTTTTTTCTTTTTTTGGGACTTAAAATATGTTCCACTTGCTAAACCAAATTTAAAAAACATATCTCCATTAATATTTTTACTGTTTACTGAACCTCTAATTCCATCAGTACCAAAATATTTTTTTGTCATGACTTATTAACTATTTCTCTAAAAACTTTTACACCTTGAATTAATTCATTAACATCATGAATCCTTAAAACTTGTACCCCCTGCATTATAAGATAAATGGAAGAGGAAATTGTTCCACCGATTCTAAATTTACTATCATTTTTTCCACAAAGATTCTTAATAAATCTTTTTCTAGAGTTACCAACAAGTATAGGAAAACCTAAAGAATGAAAAATAGAAATATTTTGCATTAAGGTCATATTATGTTTCAAGTTTTTTCCAAAACCAATACCAGGATCTATTATAATATTGTTATGTTTTATGCCTTTTGATCTCAGTAATTTTATCTTGTCCTCAAAATAGTCATATACATCTAACAATACATTTTTATAGCTTGGTTTTTTTTGCATATTTTTTGGTAAGCCTTTTGAATGCTGAATAACAAATGGTATTTTATAATGTTTTAAAGTATCTATACTTTTTGGATCATATTCTAATCCAGAAACATCATTGATTAACTTTACTCCTAACAATATCCCTTTCTCCATAATATTTGATTTTCTCGTATCTAAGGATAGTGGAATTTTTTTGCCAATTAACTTTAAAGTTTTATTTATTCTTCTCCATTCTATTTTTTCTTTAATTGCTTCCGATCCAGGTCTAGTAGACTCACCACCAATATCAATTAAATTTGCCCCTGAGCGAAATAAATCAATAGCGTGTTTCAAACTTTTTCTGTTTGTATTAAATTTTCCACCATCAGAAAAGCTATCAGGTGTAAGATTTAATACTCCTAGAATATTTGGATTTTTTTTAAAATCTAAATTAGAAAAATTTTTTTTTTTAGAACAGATATTTTTTAAATCTGAATTGACTTGATTTTTTACAGGGAGACAAAGACCGATTCTGATGGAAAGGGATTTTCAGCAAAATTGTGGTCTATTGACCTTACTGGATATAATGAGAGAAAGATTAAGACACCTACAGACGGATCAGACCCATCATGGTCATCATTATTAAGTAATTAACC